>CACEVB010000001.1 GCA_902562875.1 uncultured Pelagibacteraceae bacterium
GGTTTAAAAACAGCCTGCGTGTCAAAAGTTTTTCCAACTCGAAGCCACACATCTGCAGCTCAAGGAGGAATTTCAGCAGCATTAGGTAATATGGGTGAGGATGATTGGAGATGGCATATGTATGATACTGTCAAAGGAGCCGATTGGTTAGGGGACCAGGACTGCATAGAATATCTTTGCAAAGAAGCTCCAAAAGCTGTCTTAGAGCTAGAACAGTATGGAGTGCCTTTTAGCAGAACAGAAGAGGGAAAAATTTATCAAAGACCTTTTGGTGGTATGACAAAAAATTATGGCAATGGAACAGTCCAAAGAACTTGCGCAGCAGCAGACCGTACTGGCCATGCAATATTACACACTTTGTATGGACAAGCTTTAAAACATAATACAGAATTTTTTATAGAGTACTTTGCGTTAGATCTATTAATGAAAGATGGAGAATGCAAAGGTTTAATTGCGTGGAACTTAAACGATGGAACAATTCATAGATTTAGATCACACATAACTATTATAGCAACTGGTGGATATGGAAAGGTTTATTATTCGGCAACATCAGCTCATACTTGCACTGGGGATGGAAATGCTATGGTCTTAAGAGCAGGATTACCTTTACAAGATATGGAATTTGTTCAATTCCATCCAACTGGAATTTATGGTCATGGTACATTAATATCAGAGGGTGTTAGAGGCGAAGGAGGATACCTAGTAAACTCTAAGGGAGAAAGATTTATGGAACGATATGCACCTAAGGCTAAAGATCTAGCCTCTAGAGATGTGGTTAGTAGATCTATAGCAGTAGAAATAAATGAAGGCAGAGGAGTTGGAAATGAGAAAGATCATGTGCATTTACATTTAGACCACTTAGATCCAAATGTTATAGAAGAAAGATTACCTGGTATATCAGAATCATCAAGACTATTTGCAAATGTTGACGTAACCAAAGAACCAATACCAGTTGTTCCAACAGTTCATTATAATATGGGTGGTATTCCAACTAATTATAAAGCAGAAGTTTTAACTTTAAATGGTTCAACTAAAACTGTACCTGGACTTATGGCAATCGGAGAGGCCGCCTGTGTCTCTGTACATGGAGCAAATAGACTTGGTTCAAATTCCTTAATTGATCTTGTTGTTTTTGGAAGAGCAGCAGCTAAAAGAGCAGCGGAACTAGTTAAACCGGGCACACCACATGAAGAAATTTCCCAGTCTGAAACAGATAAATGTCTAGATAGATTTGATAAACTTAGAGACTCGAATGGAACAAATAGTACAGCAGAGCTAAGACTATCAATGCAAAAAACAATGCAATCAAAATGTGCAGTATTTAGAACAGAGAAAACTTTAAAGGAAGGTGTTAATGAAATAAGAAAACCATATGATGGTATGGACGATTTATCCGTTAAGGATAAGTCATTAATATTTAATACTGATTTGGTTGAAACACTAGAATTTGATAACCTAATAAGACAAGCTATAACAACAATGGATTCTGCGTACCATAGAAAAGAAAGCAGAGGAGCCCATGCAAGAGAAGATTTTCCAAAAAGAAATGATGAAAAGTATATGCAACATACGCTGTCTTGGTGTAATGGTACAAAAACTAAAATTGATTATAGACCTGTTCATCGAGCAACTTTGACAAATGATGTTCAGTATTTTCCTCCACAAGAAAGAATTTATTAATGGTTCAAATAAGTTTGCCACAAAACTCAAAAGTTCAAAAGGGCAAATACTATAAAGATAAAACCGGCTCAAAAAACTTACGCAAAGTTAATATTTATAGATGGGATCCTTCAACTGGTGAAAATCCGAGAATAGATACTTATGAAGTCGACATGGACAATTGTCCATCAAAAGTATTAGATTTACTAAATAAAATCAAAAATGAAATAGATTCGTCAATTGCTTATAGAAGATCATGTGCTCATGGTGTATGTGGATCTTGTGCTATGAATATGGATGGTAAAAATGGATTAGCTTGCACAAAACCTCACTCAGAAATAAAAGGTGACATAAATATCTATCCATTACCGCATCTAAAAGTACAAAAAGATTTAATAGGAGATTTGTCTACATTATATAAACAATATGCATCAGTAGAACCTTGGTTAAAGAATTCAAATACCAAAAGAGAAAAAGAAAACTTCCAATCAAAAGAGGATAGAGCTAAGTTAGATGGGGTATATGAATGTATCATGTGTGCGTGTTGCTCAACCTCATGTCCAAGTTACTGGTGGAATGGTGATAAGTATTTAGGTCCAGCTGTTTTGCTACAAGCATACAGATGGATAATAGACTCAAGAGATGAGGAGAGAAAAGAAAGATTGAAGAAAGTTGCAGATGAATTGAAGTTATATAGGTGCCACACCATCATGAATTGCACAAATGCATGTCCTAAGGGATTAAATCCTGCAAAAGCGATAGCATCTATAAAAAAAATGCTTGCAACAAGCTAATTACTTAATTAAATAAATTCTTCATGAATTTAATACAACACTTTGTAAATGGTAAGTCATACAAAGGAAATTCAAACAAAAAAAGCAAGGTATTTAATCCTGCAACAGGAGAACAGCAGTCTGAGGTTATTCTTGGTACAAAAGAGGATTTAAATAAAACTGTAGAAATATCAAAAAAAGCTTTTGAAAGTTGGTCATTAAAACCTCCCCTGCATAGAGCAAGAGTTATGTTTAAGTTTAAAGAACTGATTGAAAAAAACTCTGACGAAATAATAAAGGTGATAGTTTCTGAGCACGGAAAAGTTTATGAAGATGCTAAGGGTTCGTTAACCAGGGGACTTGAGGTGGTAGAATTTGCATGCGGTATACCTCATGTTTTAAAAGGAGAATTTACAGAAAATGTAGGATCAGAAGTTGATAGTTGGTCAATAAGACAACCTTTAGGAGTTTGTGCAGGTATAACTCCGTTTAATTTTCCTGCAATGGTTCCGATGTGGATGTTTCCGATGGCAATTGCTTGCGGAAATTCATTTATATTAAAACCCTCAGAAAAAGATCCATCCTGCTCTTTTAAGCTTGCTGAACTTTTAAATGAAGCAGGTCTACCGGAAGGAGTTTTTAATGTTGTTAATGGTGACAAAGAGGTTGTAGATGCGATATTAACAAATAAAGATATTCAAGCTGTCAGTTTCGTCGGGTCAACACCAGTCGCTAAATATGTTTATGAGAACGCTGCCAAAAATGAAAAGCGAGTCCAAGCATTAGGTGGTGCTAAAAATCATTGTGTTGTAATGCCAGATTGTGACCTAGATCAAGCAGTAAATGGTTTAATGGGTGCAGCTTATGGCTCCGCAGGCGAAAGGTGTATGGCTCAATCAGTTGCTGTTGCAGTAGGAGAAGTTGGAGATAAATTAGTTGACAATCTTTCAAAAAAAGTTGAGGCATTAAAAGTTGGTTCTGGAATGGATAAAAATTCTGAAATGGGTCCCTTAATCACTAAAGAACATCTTGAAAAAGTCAAAGGATATGTAGACATAGGTGTAAAGGAGGGAGCAGATTTAATTGTTGATGGTAGAAATTTAAAACTTCAAGGTTATGAAAATGGTTTTTTTATGGGTGGTTGCTTGTTTGATAATGTTACAAAAGATATGCAAATTTATAAAGAAGAAATTTTTGGTCCAGTACTATCTGTTATAAGAGCAAAAGATTTCACAGAAGCCTCTGAATTAGTAAATAATCACGAGTATGGTAATGGTGTCAGTATTTTTACAAGAGATGGAGATGTTGCTAGAACTTTTTCAAGCAAGATCAAAGTTGGAATGGTTGGTATAAATATTCCAATACCAGTACCAATGGCCTTTCATAGTTTTGGGGGATGGAAAAGATCTCTTTTTGGCGATCAACATATTCACGGTCCTGAGGGTGTTAGATTTTATACAAAACTTAAAACTATAACCTCAAGATGGCCATCAGGCATTAGATCAAATCCTGAATTTACAATGCCTACAATGAAATAGAAATGGGAAAAAAAATATCATTAATTGGAGCCGGTCAAATTGGAGGAACTCTTGCACATTTAATTGGAATTAAAGAAGTCGTGTCTGAAGTAGTTTTATTTGATGTTGTAGAAGGTATTGCAAAAGGCAAAGCTTTAGATATAGCTCAATCATCTTCAGTTGATGGATTTAATGTAAAATTTTCAGGCACTGATAATTATAAAGATATTAAAAATTCAGAAGTTATAATTATAACAGCGGGAGTTCCGAGAAAACCAGGCATGAGTAGAGACGATTTATTAGGAATAAACCTGAAAATAATGAAACAAGTTGCTGAAGGAATAAAATTAAACTGCCCAGATGCATTTGTTATTTGTATTACAAATCCTTTAGACGTAATGGTTATGGCTTTACAAAAATATTCCAATTTACCAAAAAATAAAGTTGTAGGAATGGCTGGAATTTTAGATTCTTCAAGATATAAATTGTTCTTATCAGAGGAATTAAATGTTCCAGTTAAACATATCGATGCATTAGTTATGGGAGGCCATGGTGATACAATGGTACCTTTGCCAGGTTTTACTAAAATTAACGGAAAAAAGCTTTTAGATTTAGTTAATGAGGGAAAGATTTCTAAAGAAAAAATTGAAAAAATTAATCAAAGAACAAAGGATGGTGGAGCTGAAATAGTGAAATATCTTGAAAAAGGCTCAGCATACTATGCTCCTGCAGCCTCAGGAGTAGAAATGGCTATTAGTTATATTAATGATGAGAAAAAATTGTTACCCTGCGCTGTTTATATTGATGGTGAGTATGGGGTTAAAAATATTTATGCTGGTGTTCCAGTAATCATTGGAAAAAATGGGGTTGAAAAAATCGAGGAAATAAACTTAAAAAATAATGAGAAAGATGAGTTTCAAAAATCAGTTGATGCTGTTAAAAAACTTTGGGAAGCAGCTATAAAAATTGACCCTGATTTAAATAATTAATGAATATACATGAGCATCAAGCAAAAAAGCTTTTAAAAGAATTCGGAGCACCAGTTCCAAATGGTGTTTACGGTTTTAGTGTAGATGAAATTTTACATAAATCGAAATCGCTTAAAACTGAGAAATTTGTATTAAAAGCCCAAATACATGCAGGAGGAAGAGGTAAAGCAGGAGGTATCACAATAGCAAATAGTATTGATGAGCTCAAACAGGCAGCAAATCAGCTTTTTGGAAAGACTTTAATCACTCATCAGACTGGACCAAAGGGAAAAAAAGTTGAGAGGTTATACGTTGAAGAGGTCTCAAATATTAATAAAGAATTCTACCTTTCATGTTTAGTAGATAGGAATAGTTCAAAGATTGCATTCATATCAAGCGTTCAAGGAGGAATGGATATCGAAGAGACAGCAATAAAAACACCAGAAAAAATAATTACTACTAAAGTTAATTTTGAGAAAGATATATCAGAAATTGATTGTGAAAAAATAATTAAGGTCTTTAACTTAGAATATGATGCAAAAGAACAAGGAATAGAATTAATAAAGTGCATATATAAAATGTTTAGGGAAAAAGATGCGAGTCTAGTTGAGATAAATCCATTAATATTAACCAAAGAAAATAATATTGTATGTCTTGACGCGAAAGTAATATTGGATGATAACGCAATATTTAGACATCCAGATCATTTGGATTTAAGAGATTTAAAAGAAGAGGAACCTACTGAAATAGAGGCAAGCAAGCATGGTCTGTCTTACATTAAATTAGATGGCAATATAGGTTGTATGGTGAATGGTGCTGGTTTAGCTATGGCTACAATGGATATAATTAAATTATATGGGCAAACACCTGCAAATTTCTTAGATGTAGGTGGTGGAGCTTCAAAAGAAAAAGTAGCTTCTGCATTAAAAATAATTTTGTCGGATAAAAATGTTAAAGGTATATTGATAAATATTTTCGGTGGTATAATGAGATGTGATATTTTAGCCGCTGGAGTAGTTGATGCGGCAAAGGAAATTAAAATAGACTTACCAATTGTGGTAAGATTAGCAGGAACCAATGTTGATGAGGGCAATAAAATATTAAAAGACTCGAAATTGAAAATAATTCCAGCCTCGGACTTATCAGACGCTGCAGAAAAAATTGTTAATGTAATTAAATAATGTCAATTTTAGTAAATAAAAATACAAAACTTATTTGCCAAGGTTTCACAGGATCTCATGGTACTTTTCATTCAGAACAAGCTCTAAAATATGGAACAAATTTAGTTGGTGGAGTCACGCCAAGAAAAGGTGGTCAAATACATCTTGGAAAACCAGTTTTTAATTCAGTTCAAGACGCTGTTAATGAAACTAATGCAAATGCATCAATGATTTACGTTCCGGCAAAGTTTGCTGCAGATGCAATAATAGAAGCTATAAATGCATCAATAGAAATTATAGTTTGTATTACAGAGGGAATACCAGTTTTAGATATGTTAAGAGTAAAGCAGCATCTATTAAACTCAAATTCCAGATTAGTAGGCCCAAATTGCCCCGGAATAATCACTCCAGAGGAGTGTAAAATTGGGATTATGCCTGGAAATATTCATAAAAAAGGTTCAGTAGGTATTGTATCTAGATCTGGGACTTTAACGTATGAGGCTGTGGATCAAACCTCTAAGATAGGATTGGGTCAATCTACATGCATTGGTATTGGTGGAGATCCAGTTAATGGAACAAATTTTGTAGATTGTTTAGAGCTATTTTTAGAGGACCCTGACACAGAATCTATTGTAATGATCGGTGAAATAGGCGGTTCCTCTGAAGAGGAAGCATCAGAGTATATAAAAAAACATAAAATAAAAAAACCAATGGTTGGTTTTATTGCTGGTATAACAGCACCACCTGGCAGAAGAATGGGACATGCAGGAGCAATTATTTCTGGTGGAAAAGGTGGGGCAGAAGAAAAAATTAAGACAATGGAATGGGCAGGTATTTCTATGGCAAAATCTCCAGCAGACATAGGAAAAACTTTATTAAACAAATTGTCACTTTAAATATTTTTTTCTAACACTATAATGTTTACTAAATGAGCGGTGAATATAATTTAAACATAAAAAATACATCTTTTTTATCTAAATCAAATAGCTCTTTTATAGAGCAAATGTACTTAAGATACATAGATAAAGATCCCTCTCTACCTGAAAGCTGGAGATTATATTTTTTAGATTTAAATGAAGACTCTGCTTCGGTTTTAAAGGAAATAGAGGGACCATCATGGCAAAGAAAACAAATAAAAGATAATTTCAAAAACGAAGATTTAAAAAGTTTAGAACAGCAAAAGATAGATTCTATAAAAGCAATAGCATTAATTAGATCATATAGGATAAGAGGCCATTTAATTGCAAATCTCGATCCATTAGGAATGATGAAAAGAGAATATTTGCACGAGTTACATCCATCTGACCATGGTTTCAAAAAAGATGACTATGAAAGAAAAATTTATTTAAGTTCATATCTAGATAGTACCTACTCTACAATAAAACAGATAATGTCTAAACTTCGTAAGGTTTACTGCTCAACTATAGGTGCCGAATATATGCATATATCTGATCCTGAAGAAAAAATATGGTTCAGAGAGAGAATGGAAAAAAAAGAAAATCAAATTAATTTTACTAATAAAGGTAAAAAAGCAATTTTAAAAACAATTATAAAAGCAGAGAGCTTTGAAAAATATTTAGCAAAAAAATTTATTGGAACTAAAAGATTTGGACTTGACGGTGGAGAAGCGCTAATTCCAGCTTTAGAACAAATAATAAAAAGAGGCGGGCAACTTGGAGCAAAGGAAATTAAGATAGGTATGCCACATAGGGGTCGATTAAATGTTTTAGCAAACGTTTTGCAGAAATCTTATAAAAAAATCTTTAATGAATTTGTTGGAGAATTAGATGCTAAAAGTGAAGAATCTGCAGGTGACGTTAAATATCATTTGGGAGCATCTTCAAATAGAGAATTTGATGGAAATTCAGTACATGTCAGTCTTACAGATAATCCATCACATTTAGAAGCTGTAAACCCAGTAGTCTTGGGACAAGTTAGAGCAAAACAATTTTTCCACAATGATAAAGAGAGAAAAGAGGTAATACCAATATTAATACATGGAGATGCAGCATTTGCGGGTCAAGGTGTTGTTGCAGAATGTTTTGCAATGTCTGGTCTGAAAGGTCATAACACCGGTGGAACAATTCATATAATAGTTAATAATCAAATTGGTTTTACCACAAGCCCCAGATTTGCTAGATCAAGTCCTTACCCATCTGATCTTGGTAAGATTGTTGAGGCTCCAATTTTACATTGTAATGGAGATGACCCAGAGGCAGTAGTGCATTGTGCAAAAATTGCAATTGAATTTAGACAGAGATTTAAAAAAGACGTAGTAGTTGATTTAATATGTTACAGAAGATTTGGTCACAACGAGGGAGATGAGCCAACATTTACTCAACCATTGATGTATAAAAAAATTAAATCTCATCCAACAACATTAAATATTTATTCAAAAAAACTTATTAGTGAAAATTCTATAACAGAAGAAGAATTTAAATCTGAAAAAAAAGAATTTAACGATCTATTAGAGAAACAATTCAAATCTGCAAAGGATCATCACCCAAAAATTGATTGGTTTGAGGGAACTTGGTCCAGATATAGACCTCAAAAGGGTAAAGATAAAATAGGTAATACCGGAGTTCAAAAAAAAGAATTAATCAAAATTTCAGAAAAAATACATTCTTTAAATGAGAATTTGAATATTCATAGAACAATAAAGAGAATTTTTGAAACTAGACATAAATCGGTTTTGGAGGAAAAAAATATTGACTGGTCAACCGCAGAAGCATTGGCATTTGGAAGTCTGCTAAATGAGGGTTTTCCGGTTAGATTAGTTGGACAGGACTCTGGTAGAGGTACTTTTAGTCAACGGCATTCAGTTTTAAGAAATCAGGAAGATAATTCTAGATACATTCCACTAAACAATATCTCGAATAAACAAAAAAATTTTGAAATTGTTGATAGCTTTTTGTCAGAGTTAGCAGTTTTAGGTTTTGAATATGGATATAGTTTGGTTGAGCCAGAAACATTGACTATATGGGAAGCTCAGTTCGGAGATTTTGCAAATGGTGCCCAAGTTGTTATTGATCAATTCATTGCATCTGGTGAAAGAAAATGGAACAGAGCCTCTGGTTTAGTTATGTTATTGCCTCACGGATATGAAGGCCAAGGTCCGGAACACTCTTCAGCAAGGCTCGAGAGATTTTTACAATTAAGTGGACAAGAAAACTTACAAGTTGTTAATTGCACGACCCCAGCAAATTATTTTCATGTTTTAAGAAGACAAATACATAGAGATTTCAGAAAACCATTAATAATAATGACCCCAAAATCGCTCCTTAGAAATAAACTGTGTATATCTAAACTGGAAGATTTTAGTAAAAATAAATCTTTTCATAGAGTGCTCAAGGATCATTCTTACCTTGATAATGATAATTTTATTAATTTAAAAAAAGACTCAGAAATAAAAAAAGTGATTATTTGCTCAGGTAAAATTTATTTTGATCTTCTTAAGGCTAGGGAAAAAATAAAAAGGGACGACGTAGTTTTAATAAGAGTAGAGCAATTTTATCCTTTTCCGGTGAAGTCTTTAGTCAAAGAAATCAAAAACTATCGCAAAAATGCCAACTTTTTCTGGTGTCAGGAAGAACCAAAAAATATGGGGGCTTGGAGTTCAGTAAGAGATTATATACAATGGACTTTAGACTATATAGGAGCTAATAATAATAAGATTTCTTATATTGGAAGAGACTCAGCTGCATCACCTGCAACAGGGTATGCAAAGAGGCATATATCCCAACAAGAAGAAATTATTAGAAAAGTATTTGAATAAATGAGTGATGATATATTAGTACCAGTTCTTGGAGAAAGTGTAACTGAAGCTACAGTTGCACGTTGGTTAAAGAAAGAAGGTGAAGAGGTAACTGCAGATGAACCAGTTGTGGAACTGGAGACAGATAAAGTTAATCTCGAAGTGCCCTCTCCTGTGAGTGGTGTAATTTCAAAAATAAACTCTAAAGATGGAGAAAATGTAGAAGTCGGATCTATTTTAGGTGTTGTATCAAGTGGACAGGTTAAACATAATGATAAGGAAAATATAAAAGATAAAATTCCACCCATAACAGAAAAAATAATCAGTGAAGCAGAAAAAACAATAAGTAAAAAATTAGAAAATGAAAATATAGATAAAATAATTGACGAAAATGATAGTCAAACAAGTAAAATATTTGATGAAGAGGTTAATAAAGAGGAACCATTAATTTTAAATAATGAAGTCTCAAATGGTAAAGCAAACATCATTAATAGTAATCTTTCCCCGGCTGTTAGAAAAATAGTTACAGAAAAAAATCTTAAGCTTGAGGGGATAAAAGGATCGGGGAAACACGGAACAATTTTAAAAGGTGACCTTTTAAATTTGATGAGTAAAAAACCTCAGCCAAATCAGAGAAAAACAAAATATGGGCCTGAAGAAAGAATCCAAATGTCCAGATTGAGACAAACCATTGCTAAAAGGCTTAAGTCTGCTCAAGAGACAGCAGCAATGTTAACAACGTTTAATGAGATTGATATGTCTGAGGTAATTAATTTTAGAAAAGAAAATCAAGATGATTTTAAGAGCAAATTTAACATTAAATTAGGATTTATGTCTTTTTTTGTAAAAGCATCGATAAAAAGTCTAAAATTATATCCTACAATTAATGCAGAGGTTGAGAGAAACGATATAATTTATAAAAATTATTATAATATTAGTTTTGCTGTTGGAACCGAAAAGGGATTAGTCGTACCTGTATTAAAAAACGCTGATGAAATGTCATTTGCTGATATCGAAAAAAATATTAAAACTTTATCAGATAAAGCAAATAAAGGGAGTTTATCAATAGAAGATTTACAAGGTGGAACTTTTACAATAAGTAATGGAGGCGTTTATGGTTCAATGTTATCAACTCCTATAATCAACCCTCCTCAATCTGGAGTATTAGGGATGCATAATATTGTTGAAAGAGCAATAGTATTAAATGGTGAAATAAAAATTAGACCAGTAATGTATTTAGCATTATCTTACGATCATAGAATTATTGATGGTAAAGAGGCAGTATCGTTTTTAAAAGAAATTAAGGAAAATTTAGAGGAACCCGAAAAATTATTTTTAGATAATTAAATGTCAGAAAAATTTGATGTAACAGTAATCGGTGGTGGGCCTGCTGGCTACGTATGTGCAATAAGAGCCTCACAGCTTGGATTAAAAACAGCCTGCATTGAGTCTAGAAATACTTTAGGTGGAACTTGTTTAAATATAGGATGCATACCATCAAAAAGTTTATTAAGTTTATCAGAATCTTTCCATAAGGCTCAAAATTTTTCAAAAATTGGAATCGAAACAGGCGAAATTAAGTTGAATCTTCCAAAAATGATGAAAAATAAAGATAAAGCAGTTACCGTTTTAACAAAAGGAGTAGAATTTTTACTTAAAAAAAATAAAGTAGATTATATAAAAGGCAAAGGAAGTTTACTAGGAGATAATAAAGTATCAATTAGTAGCAAAGATAATCAAACAAAAATTATTGAGAGTAAAAATATTATTATTAGCACTGGTTCTGAAGCTTTAGGATTACCGGGAGTGGAGTTTGATGAGTCAAAAATTTTATCTTCAACAGGTGCACTGAGCATGTCTAAAGTGCCAAAAAAAATGTTGATAATAGGAGCTGGTTATATCGGACTTGAGATGGGATCAGTTTGGTCTAGACTTGGATCAGAAGTGCATGTAATTGAATACCTTGATCATATAACACCAGGGCTAGATAAAGAAATATCAAATGAATTTATGAAAATATTAAAAAAGCAGAAAATAAATTTTCATTTAAATACTGAGGTTAAAAAAGTTTCCAAAACTGAAAATGGTGTAACTATTGAGACAAAGGATACTCAAAATAATAAGAATATATTCAGTGGTGATGTGGTGTTAGTTTCAGTTGGTAGAAAACCTTACACAGAGAATCTAAATTTAGAAAAAGTTGGAATTCTTTGTAATGAAAAAGGAAGAATACAAGTAAATAGTAAATTTCAAACAAATGTAAATAATATTTACGCTATAGGAGATGTTATAAATGGTCCTATGTTAGCTCATAAAGCTGAAGAGGAAGGAATTGCAGTTGCGGAATTGATTGCAGGTCAAGCAGGACACGTAAATTACGATTTGGTACCAGGAGTAATTTATACTTCACCAGAAGTAGCGTATGTTGGAAAAAATGAGGAGGAATTAAAAAAAAATAGTATTAATTATAAAGTGGGAAAATTTCCTTTCATGGCTAATTCAAGAGCAAAAGCCATAGATCAACCAGAAGGATTTGTAAAAATTTTAGCAGATCATAATACAGATAAGGTTTTAGGCGTCCATATTATAGGACCACATGCTGGAGAAATGATAGCTGAAATGTCAGTAGCTATGGAATTTGGCGCAAGCTCAGAGGATATTGCAAGAACTTGCCATGCACATCCAACTTTTTCAGAAGCTATAAAAGAGGCAGCATTATCAGTAGATAAAAGACAGATTCACTCTTAATTCCTATGTCAAAACGCGCTCTTACTAATATAAAATAAAACTATAACAGTAATTTAAATGATAAAGTCTAACAATAATTTAAATTCTAAAATATTTGATGCTAGCGATATCAGCAAACCATGGGATAAGGACAATCAGGCATGGTGGGATTGGTATGTAAGTCTTGCGGACAATAATGACAAAGAAAATAAAATCATTAATGCTGCTCCTTTACCAAATATAGCAATACCCAGCGATGATGAGGTTCTTTTAGAGTTAAACCAACCCTATGATTTAACTAATGATCAAATTAAATTTTTTAAGAAAAATGGTTTCATAAAACTTAAAAAAGTTTTCTCACCTGGAGCAGTGATTAAACTTAGAGCTAAGTTAATTAATTTATTAAAAAATCAGTTCCAGGTTGATCCAGATAAAGAGGGAAATGATCGTTTCCTCAGTCTTGAGATGATATGGCCTAATAATTCCTTTCTTCGTGCTTATGTATTATCACCGCGTCTCGCACAAATTTCTGCAGATCTTCTTGAAGTACCAGCTGTTAGGCTCTACCACGACAATGTACTTGCAAAACAATCTGGATGTGGTCGTACCCCGTGGCACTTCGACGATCATCATTTTCCGCTAGACACTAACGATGTAGTGACCGCTTGGGTACCAGCACAGCCAACTCCTATAGAAATGGGACCGCTCTCATTTGCATATCCATTAGATGTACACAAATTAGTTAACTCTGTTTCGTTTGAAAAAACCGGAACGGGATATGACCGAGGGATATCTAATATTTTTTCAAAAAATAATGTTAGTGTTAATGAAACTCCATTTGAATTAGGCGAAGTTAGTTTTCATCACAATTTAAGTTTTCATACAGCTTCACGTAACCGTACTAATCGTAGCCGAGTAGTTTTAGCCAATACTTATTATCGAGATGGAGCGAGAGTAGTCGATGCACCTACAATGGTCTCAGGCGACTGGCAGAAATTTATGCCAAATGTTAATCCAGGAGACATAGCCGCTAGTCCACTTAATCCAATTTGTTGGCCAGTTAAAGACAAATAATGAAAGAGATAAATAATCAAAAAGGATTAAATTCAATTTGGACTGAAAGTCTTACTAGCAATCTATATCCTGATGGTAATGCTTTAGTTGATCATTTAAGAACTGTCCATAAAAAACATGCTGGATTTACAGAAGCATGCGCAAGTTCTTGTCGTGATGAAACTGGACGCAATAGTTATGAATGGCTGGCAGAACTTGTACCTGATAATGAGGATTTATGTGTATTAGATCTTGCTTGTGGATCAGGACCATTATTAAAAATCTTATTTGATCGCAATAAAAAATTAAATTTAAAAGGTGTAGATATGTGTCCTGAGGAATTAGAATTGGCTAAGTCTCGACTTGTAAACAGTGGCGCTAACCTTTTTCAGTCAAAAGCGCAAAATTTGACTGTAATTAATGATAACTCTATTGACATGGTTTTTTGCCATTGGGCTTTGACATTAATGGATCCTATAACTCCTGTCTTAGAAGAAGTGAGACGCGTTTTAACTTCAAAAGGTAGGTTCGTAGCATTAGTTGATGGACCAATGAATACAGCACCTAACTACACAGAGGTACATGATTTAATTTATAGTTATGTGCAAGAAGAAATACCTAGCTATGGAAAGATTGATTTAGGTGATCCAAGGGTGCGAGGATCTGAAAGCCTTAGCAAACTTGTACGTAAAGTTTTTCCAAAATCAAATGTAATTATTGAAACAAATGTTGTATCTATGGAGGGGCCAGCTACTCAAGTAGCTGAAATTGCCGCGGGGTTTTTTTATGCTTCATTTGTCTTGAAACCAGAGAAAAGAAAATTAATGATTAGAAGTTTATCTAACTTACTCACAATATTCAAAAAAAATACTGAAGCTAAAAGACAAGGACGATTTTCAATGCCAATTAGTCGTCTTTTAGTTGTACCTGATATAAAATGAAATCATTTTTACAAGAAGTAAGTATCGGTTTAAGTAAGAAAAATAAAAAGCTTAGTTCAAAATGGTTTTACGACTTTCATGGATCAATGCTTTTTGAACAAATTACTAAGCTGAAAGAATATTACCCAACACGAACTGAAAGAAAAATTTTAAAAAATAATAAAATTGAAATTGCTAAAAAGATAGGCAAAAGTGCAGTTTTAATTGAGCCAGGTGCTGGAGACATAAAAAAAATTGGTATTTTTCTGAGCACCTTAGATAAGCCGAAAAAATATATACCCCTAGATATTTCTAAAGATTATATAACTAAAATATCTAAAGGCTTTAAAAAGAAATTTCCTAAAGTAACTATTATTCCTAAAGGATATGATTTTTCTAGAGATAATAAACTACCTTTTAAAATTAATTCATCAGAAAATATAACTATTTTTTTCCCTGGATCAACTATCGGTAATTTTGAAAAAAAAGATGCTATTAAATTCTTAAGAATGCTTAAATCAAAATTCAAAGCAAAAAAAATTATTATTGGTGCTGACTTAGTTAAAGATATTCCAACTTTAATATCTGCTTATGATGACAAAAAAGGCATAACTGCAAAATTCAACAAAAATATTTTACAAAGAATTAATACTGAGTTGGGTGGAAATATAAACTTAAATTCCTATGAGCATTTAGTAATTTATAATAAGTCAAAAAAAAGAATTGAGATGCGATTAAAGTCTACCAAAAATAATAATATTAAAATAAATGGTTCAAAGTATTCAATTAAAAAAAACGAAGAGATTCACACTGAGAATTCTCATAAATATACTATTAACTCATTCAAAAAATTAGCCAATGAGGCAGGATGGAATATTGGTAAAACCTGGGTTGATGACAAAAAACTCTTTAGTGTTCATTTTCTAGACCTGGCTTAATAGCGCAACTTATTCTCTTACTTTTTTAAAAATTTGTATGTTAAAAAGTCAAATACACTCGTAATATATAAGAAATCTAATTATGAAATATCCTGTCCTTTTACCAAATATTTTTGGATACCCTTTTACGTATAGTAGTAAAAAAAAACTTGATATTGGTCAGTATGTAAAAGTTCCATTTGGTAAAGCTCAAATGACAGGATTAATTTGGCATAAATTTCAAGATGATACAAAAAAAAAATTTCAAATTAAAAATATATTAGAGGAAATCAATACACCTAAACTTAATGTAAAAACATTGAAGTTTTTAGAATGGTTTTCTGAATATAATATGGTTCCACTTGGAATGTCTCTAAAATTACATTTACTAAGTAATGAAGCGGTAGGAAAATTTGACAAAAAATTTTATGAACATTTTTCAAGCAACAAAATTCCAAAAGACTTTAGGTTTACTCAAGAACAAAAAGAATCTATAAAAAAAATGGAAAACAAAACAGCTGGTTTTAGAGTTCATTTGCTTCAAGGAACTACTGGTTCAGGAAAGACTTTAGTTTATTTTAATTCAGTTATGGAAAAAGTTAAAAAGGGTTTACAAGCATTGATTTTGCTTCCAGAAATTGGTCTTACTTTTGAATTTGAAAAAAAATTCGAAGAATTTTTTGGATTTAATCCAGCTATCTGGCACTCGGGAATTTCAAAAAAGAATAAAAAAATTATATGGAGTGGATTAGCAACTGGAAAAATAAAAGTTGTAATAGGTGCCCGTTCATCATTATTTTTGCCATTTAAAAATCTAGGAGAAATTATTGTAGATGAGGAACATGATCAATCTTTCAAACAAGATGAGGGGGTAATATATAATGCTAGAGATATGGCAATAGCTAGAGCAAAATTTGAAAATATTCCAATCAATTTAATTAGTGCCGTTCCTTCCATAGAAACATATCAAAATATCAAAATTAACAAATACTCTTATTCAAGATTATTAAAAAGACACAAAAATGCAAGTTTGCCAAATCATGAAATTATTAATCTTAGAGAGCACAAACCACCAAAAAAAAATTTTATTAGTCCTTTAACAAAAGAAAAAGTATTAAATCATCTTAAAAAAGGAGATCAGGTTTTATTTTTTATAAATAGAAGAGGATATTCACCGCATGTTATGTGTAAGAATTGTCTAAAAGTTTTTTCATGTTTAAATTGCTCTATAAATTTAGTCTACCATAAAAAAAAAAATAAACTATTTTGTCATTATTGCGGTTTTACATCTAGTGTTAATAGAAATTGTTCAAGAGATAAAAAATGTGAATTAATTTTTAGTGGCCCTGGAGTTGAAAAAATCAAAGAAGAAGTAAATAATCTGTTTCCAAATTATAAAACACAAATATTTTCGAGTGACACTATGAGTAAAAAATCTTCAAGTCAGTTACTAGAAAAAATTATAAATAACGAAATTAATATATTAGTTGGTACTCAACTTATTTCAAAAGGTTTCCATTTCCCAAGTTTAAATTGCATTGTGGTTTTAGATATTGATTTATCCTCCTCAGGACATGATTTAAGAGCTTCAGAAAAAAATCTCCAATTATATCATCAATTATCTGGTAGAGCGGGTAGAGAAGGAAAGCCAGCAACTGTATATTTTCAAACCTACGATTTAAACTCTAAAACCATAAATACCATAACAAATGAGGATCCATTTATTTTTCTAGAAAACGAAATTAAAATTAGAAAAAAATTTAATCTTCCTCCATTCGAAAGATTTATTAGCTTAATACTAACGTCTCATGATTCAAAAAAATTATATTTGCAGTCAGTAGATATTAAAAACTTTTTAGTAAAAAATATTAAAATTAGAGTTTTAGGACCTGTGGAGGCACCAATATTTAGAATAAAAAAAAATTACAGGTATAGAATTCTATTAAGATCTCCAAAATCAATAAATTTACAAAAAAAATTGTCAAAACTACTTGAAAATTTTCAGATTCAACCTGGAGTAAAATTAACTGTTGATGTTGATCCAATTACCTTCAATTAATACATGTTTAAATTGAATTTAGACAAATCTGTCGCTTGAAGCCTTAAAATTCTTATGTTAATTAATTTTAATTTTTATCTAATAAGGAATATTTAGTTGGCCCAAAATTCATTCTCATTAACTGTTAATAATAGCTATTCTCAAGCATTATTCGAACTTGTTGAGGAGGAAAAATCAATTGATAATGTTGAGAAAGAAGTCACGTCAATTTTAAAATTAATTACTGAAAGTCCAGAATTTCTAAGTTTGATTAAAGATCCCAGAAATACTCAGTTAGAGCAAACAAACGCAATAACAGCTATTTGTGAAAGTTATAAACTAAATAGTACTTTAATTAAGTTTCTAAAGTTTTTAATTTCAAAAAGACGATTATTTTTTCTAGAAAAAATTTTGAAAGATTTTTTAGCAATTTGCTCCTCAAAAAGAGGTGAAATTAAAGTAAAATTAACTGCAGCAAAAAAATTGTCAACTTCTGAATTAGACAAAATTAAAAATAGTTTAAAAGAAAATTTTGGTTCTAACCTTAATTTAAATTTTAAATATGATCCTAGTTTACTTGGTGGTCTCGTAGTACAAGTCGGAAGTGTCATGATTGATACTTCCATTAAAAATAAATTACAACAAATTGAACACAAAATGATTGAGGCATAGATGGATATTAATCCTTCAGAAGTAACAAAAATATTAAAAGAACAAATTAAAAAATTAGGAGATAAAGCCGAAGTTTCGGAAGTTGGACAGGTTCTTTCTGTAGGTGACGGAATTGCACGAATATATGGATTAGATAATGTTCAAGCTGGTGAAATGGTTGAATTTTCTGATAGCTCAAAAGGTATGGCTTTAAACTTAGAAAGCGATAATGTTGGAGTAGTAATATTCGGAGATGACAGAGCTATTAAAGAAGGAGACACTGTAAAAAGAACTGGAGCAATCGTTGATGTACCAGTTGGCAAAGAATTACTAGGTAGAGTTGTTGATGCACTAGGAAATCCAATAGATGGAAATGGATCACTAGATAAATCTCTTAAAAGAAATAGAGTTGAGGTCAAAGCTCCAGGTATAATTCCAAGAAAATCTGTAAGTGAACCTATGCAGACAGGATTAAAAGCTATTGATAGTTTAATTCCAGTAGGTAGAGGACAACGAGAGCTTATTATTGGTGATAGACAGACAGGCAAAACTGCTGTTGCAATAGACACTATTATCAACCAAAAAAAAGTAAACGAGTCAGATGATGAAAGTAAAAAACTTTATTGCATTTATGTAGCTGTGGGGCAAAAGAGATCTACAGTTGCACAAATTGTTAAAACTTTAGAAGATGCTGGCGCAATGGAATACACAACAATTGTATCAGCAACAGCTTCAGACTCCGCACCACTGCAGTTTTTAGCTCCATATACTGGATGTACAATGGGTGAATACTTTAGGGATAATGGTATGCATGCTTTAATAATTTATGATGATTTATCTAAACAAGCTGTTGCTTATAGACAAATGTCATTACTTTTGAGAAGGCCTCCAGGGAGAGAAGCATACCCTGGTGACGTTTTCTATTTACATAGTAGATTATTAGAAAGAGCAGCAAAATTAAACGATGAGAATGGAGGAGGCTCTTTGACTGCTTTACCTATTATCGAAACTCAAGCTGGAGATGTATCAGCTTATATTCCTACAAATGTTATTTCAATTACTGACGGACAAATTTTTTTAGGAACTGAAATATTCAATCAAGGAATAAGACCCGCCATTAACGTAGGATTATCTGTTTCTCGTGTAGGATCGGCTGCTCAAACAAAAGCAATGAAAAAAGTTGCTGGTTCAATCAAGCTAGAATTGGCTCAATATCGAGAAATGGCAGCGTTTGCACAATTTGGATCTGATTTAGATGCATCAACACAGCAATTATTAAATCGAGGTTCAAAACTTACTGAACTTTTAAAACAAAAACAATACTCTCCAATGACAGTAGAAGAACAAGTTATTTCAATTTTCTGTGGAGTAAAGGGATTTTTAGATGATGTTGATCTGAAGGATATTGCAGAATTTGAGAATAAAATAATAAACAAGTGTATGACTGAAAATTCTGAAATATTGGAATCTATTCGAAGTTCAGGTAAACTTGATGATGAAAATGAGAAAAAACTATCTGAATTAATAACTAGTTTAAAATCTAGTATGAAATAATTATGCCAAGTTTAGATGATTTAAAAAAAAGAATTACCAGTGTCAAGTCCACTCAGAAAATAACAAAAGCTATGAAAATGGTTGCGACTGCTAAATTAAGGAAAGCGCAAGAAAATGCAGAGAAAGGTAGACCTTATTCCGAAAGAATGAATAATATAATATTAAATCTTTCCAAGGGAATATCTGATAAAGAAAATTCTTCGAAACTTCTAGTTGGAACTGGAAAAGAAGATACACATCTTTGTGTTGTGCTAACTTCTGATAGAGGCTTATGCGGGGGTTTTAATACCAATATAATTAAAAAAGCAAAAAATTATTTTGATAAGCTTAGTAAAGAAGGAAAAAGAATTAAAATCGTAACCGTAGGGATGAAAGGCTATGATCAATTAAAAAGAAACCATAAGGACAAGATTATTAAAAAAATATCGTTTAAGGAGTCTAAAAACGTTAATTATTTTGATGCAGAAAAAATAGGAAAGTTTATTTTAGAAAAATTTGAATTAGAAGAATTTGATGTCTGTAATATATTTTATAATAAATTTAAAAATGTAATGACCCAAATTCCACAGCAACAACAGATAATACCCCTTCAAGGCAAAAAGGAAAACGATACATCTAAAGAACAATTAGAGGATATCTATGAGTTTGAGCCAGATGAAGACGAAATTTTAAGTAATTTATTGCCAAAAAATATTTCTACTCAAATTTTTAAGGCAATGTTAGAAAATTCAGCAAGTGAGCAAGGCTCAAGAATGACTGCAATGGATAACGCCACTAGAAATGCTGGAGATTTAGTTGATAAACTTTCTATTGAGTATAATAGAAGTCGTCAAGCAGCTATAACAAAAGAATTAATTGAAATTATATCAGGAGCGGAGAGTTTATAATTATGAACAAAAAGGGACGTATAACACAAATTATTGGAGCAGTAGTTGATGTAAAATTTGATGGAGAGTTGCCAGAAATTTTAACTGCTTTAGAATGTAATAATGGTGGTACAAGATTAGTATTAGAGGTAGCGCAACATTTAGGAGAGTCTAGTGCAAGAACAATAGCAATGGATAGTACTGAAGGACTAAAAAGAGGAGATGAGGTGACTGACACAGGAAAACCAATTCAAGTTCCAGTAGGACCTAAAACACTCGGAAGAATTATAAATGTAATTGGCGAACCAATTGATCAGAAAGGCGAAGTTGAGACCAAAGAAAATTGGCCTATACACAGACAAGCACCTTCATTTAATGATCAGTCAACAGAAACTGAAATACTAGTAACTGGTATTAAAGTAATAGACTTATTGGCTCCATATGCAAAAGGGGGAAAAATTGGGTTATTTGGTGGAGCTGGTGTTGGTAAAACTGTAATTATTATGGAACTAATAAATAATATTGCAAAAGCCCATGGTGGCTTCTCAGTTTTCGCAGGTGTAGGCGAAAGAACTAGAGAGGGAAATGATTTATATCATGAAATGATCGAGTCAGGTGTAATCAAACCTGATGGAGATGGTTCAAAAGCTGCATTAGTTTATGGACAAATGAACGAGCCTCCCGGAGCTAGAGCCAGAGTAGCATTAACAGGATTAACTGTTGCTGAATATTTTAGAGACCAAGAAGGTCAAGATGTTTTATTTTTTGTTGATAATATTTTCAGATTCACTCAAGCAGGTTCAGAAGTCTCAGCATTACTGGGAAGAATACCTTCTGCGGTTGGATATCAACCAACTTTAGCTACTGACATGGGTAATTTACAAGAAAGAATAACTACGACAAATAAAGGCTCTATTACTTCAGTTCAAGCAATTTATGTGCCTGCTGACGATTTAACAGATCCAGC
This sequence comes from uncultured Pelagibacteraceae bacterium, assembly GCA_902562875.1. Lineage (GTDB taxonomy): Bacteria > Pseudomonadota > Alphaproteobacteria > Pelagibacterales > Pelagibacteraceae > Pelagibacter. Next base: position 21,525 of record CACEVB010000001.1, read on the forward strand.
TCCTGCAACTTCATTCTCTCATTTAGATGCTACAACTGTACTATCAAGACAAATAGCTGAATTAGGAATATATCCAGCCGTTGATCCACTAGATTCCACTTCTAGAATATTAGACCCTAGAATTGTAGGTGATGAGCACTATAGAGTAGCTAGAGAAGTTCAAAAAATATTGCAAACATATAAATCTTTACAAGATATCATTGCAATTTTGGGAATGGATGAATTATCTGAAGAGGATAAGTTAACTGTGGCCAGAGCAAGAAAAATACAAAGATTTTTATCTCAACCATTTTTTGTTGCAGAAGTTTTTACAGGTTCTCCTGGAAAATTAGTAGATTTAGAGTCTACAATAAAGGGATTCGATGCGATTTGCAAAGGTGAGTACGATCATTTACCTGAGGCAGCTTTTTATATGGTCGGAACAATTGATGAAGCAATAGAAAAAGCAGAGAAAATGGCAAAAGATGCAGCAGCTTAATGAGCGAAGAATTCAAAATAGAAATTATTAATCCAGAAAAATCTTTTTACGTCAACGAAAGCATAACTGAAGCAGTGGTGCCAGCTTTTGAGGGAGAAATGGGAATTCTAAAGGACCACATTTCAATCATATCTTTTTTAAAACCGGGAATTATCAAAGTAATAACCAAAAGTGCAGAAGAAAAATTTTATGTTGAGGATGGTATATTAGAATTTAAAGATAATACTTTATCAATATTGACTAGTGCGATAATGGATTTAAAAAATATTGATAAATCTATATTAAGTGAAAATCTAAAAAATGCTGAGAATGATTTAAAAAATACAGAAATCAATGATCAAAATAGGTTTTTGATTTCACAAAAAATAGAAGTATTAAAATCAATAAATTAAATAATTTTTGTAATCTCTTTTTGAATTTTTTTATAAACTTCCAACTTAAAATGAACTACTACATTTGTTAGGTCCTTAACATTTATCCACTTCCATTCTAAAAATTCAGGTTTTTTTGTATTTATATTTATTTCATCATCGTTACCATTAAATCTCATTACATACCATTTTTGGGTCTGTCCTTTGTATCTACCTTTCCAGATAATTCCTAAAAGATAATCAGGTAGCTCATATGAAATATATCCTTCTATCTCTTTCAATAATGTCACATTTTCAATACTAGTTTCTTCTTTGAGTTCCCTTAGAGCTGCCTCAAAAAACTTTTCCCCCTTATCGACTCCGCCTTGAGGCATTTGCCAAAAATTTGTTGGATTATCAATTCTTTTAGCTACAAAAATTTTATTATCTTTATTTAAAACTACTATTCCCACTCCACTTCTTAGAGGTAGTCTTTGAAACTCTATTTTCATTTAACTCTTTAAAAGTTTTAAAGCAAACTTTAATTGATTATCAGTCTCAGTATTTATTCTGAATTCGTCATTTTCCTCTTCTATTTCAAAATCTGGCACAACCCCTACTTCAGAAATTGAATCTCCAGATGGTAAATAGTATTTTGAAACTGTAAGCCTAATCGCTCCGTTATTTTTTAGCGGGATAATAGATTGCACAGATCCTTTGCCATATGATCTTTCACCAATTAAAATTGCTCTCTTGTGGTCTTTCAACGCCCCTGCTACAATTTCAGAGGCTGATGCAGAACCATAATTAATTAAAACAATCATGGTACTTCCGTTTAAAATATCCCCAGACTTAGCGAACCACTTTTTATTCTCATAGTTCTTTCGGCTTTTAGTCGAGACAATTTCCCCATTTTCCAAAAAGTAATCTGAAATTTTAATTGCTTGGGAAAGCAAACCTCCAGGATTATTTCTTAAATCTAATATGTAGTATTTAATTTTATTATTTTTTTTAAACTCATTTACTTTTTTTTTTATCTGATCGCTACTATTTTCATTAAATGATGTTAGTCTAATATAACCAACATTATCCTCTTTTACCTCACTTTTGACTGATGTTACCTCTATTATTTGTCGAGTGATTATAAATTTTAGTGATTTTTTCAAGCCTATTCGCCTTACAGTGATTTCTATATTAGAACCAACTGGTCCTCGCATAAGATCTACAGCCTCAGATAATGACTTACCTTGAACTTGGATATCATTTATTTTAATAATGTAGTCTCCTGCTTTTACGCCTACTTTATAAGCTGGAGAGTTATCAATAGGCGATATTACTTTAACTACACCTGCCTCCATGCTAACCTCAATACCTAGGCCTCCAAATTCTCCACTGGTCTCTGTAGCCATGTTTTTAAAAGCATCTGGCGACATGTAAGCAGAATAAGGGTCTAATGATTGCAAAACACCATTAATAGCAGCATCCATGGCATCACTCTGGTTTACTTCTTCAACATAATCATTATTTATTTTTTCCAAAACTTCGCTGAATGTATCAATTTTCTCGTAAATATCCGACTTGACTTCTTTGATTTGAAATATGCACAAAGATATTAAGGAAAAAATTAATAAATTTTTATTCATATAATCACTTTTTCTTTTGGTATTAGTTCTGACCACATTTTTTCTAATTCATAGAATTTTCTTTTTTCAGGGTTAAAAATATGGATTATTAAATCGATTCCATCAACTAACTTCCAATCACTACTATCTCTACCTTCAATTTTAGGATCCTTAACTCCTTGGCGTTTTAATTCTTCAAGTACTTGTTCAGATAATGATTGAATATGTCTAGATGAAGTACCACTTGCAATTATCATAAAATCAGCAATCGACGACTTCCCTTCAAGATCAATTGTAATTATGTCTGATGCTTTGTTATTATCGAGCGTGTGTATTATCTTATCTTTTAACTCTGAATATTTTGGCATTAATTGATATAAACATATCAAATTTTTCTTAATTTTGAAGATGAAATATTGACTTTTTTAAATTTTATAAATTTTAAACCTTTTTTTCTTAATTTTTTATAAGAAAAAGAATTTATAGATTTTGTTTTAAAACCTGTTCTATCAAAAACTAAAATGCGACATTTTCTTGCTATCTGCTCCCATTTAACCCATTTATGAAAATTAATAAGATTATCTGCACCCATTATTAAATATAGAGATGTATTTTTATTTTTCCTAATTAGATAATTAATCAAATTTATTGTCCTATTAGATTGAATTTTTTTTTCAAAAAATTGAACTTTAATAAAAGGGTATTTTTGTATAATTTTTTTAGAAAGAATAATTCTATCCTTTAAATTTAAATTACTTTTACTTTTGAAAGGGTTTTTTTTTGTTATAGCCCAAATGATTTTGTCCAATTTAAATTTTTTTTTTGATTCTATTGATATTTTTATATGACCTTTATGTGGTGGATCAAATGAACCTCCCAATATACCAATTTTGTTTGAGTTAGATCTATTCAAATTATTTTCTTATTTGCCCTTTTCCTTTAACTTCATATTTGTAAGATACTAATTGATTTAATCCTACTGGACCTCTTGGGGGAAGTTTGTTAGTTGAAATGCCCACTTCTCCACCGAAGCCAAATTCTCCTCCATCAGCGAATTGAGTTGAAGAGTTATGAATTGCTATTGAGCTTTTTACATTCTTCAAAAAAAATTTTGCAACTTTATTGTCTTTTGTAATTATTGCATCAGTATGCATTGTGCCGTATTTATTTATGTGTTTAACGGCATCTGAAACATTTTTCACAGTTTTTACTGATATTTTTGCAGCCAAATATTCTTTAGACCAATCATTTTCATTTGCTATAAAAATTTTTCCTTTATAAGCCTCTCTTACTTTTTTATCTCCGTATAATTTACAATTCTCGTTTGCCAGAGTAGATAAAATTTGATTAACATATTTATTTAAAACTTTTTCGTGAATAAGTAATGTCTCGGTTGCCCCACAAATACTAGTGTTTCTCATTTTTGCATTTAAAACAATCTTCTTTGCCATTTCTATATTTACATTCTTATCAATAAAAGTATGACATAACCCCTCTAAATGCCCGATTATTGGTATATTGGAGTATTTTTGGACAGTTTTAACCAATCCTTTTCCACCTCTAGGTATCAAAACATCTATATATTTTTCCATCTTTGATAAAATAAATTTAACGATATTTCTATCTTTGCTACTTATGAACTGCACAAAATTTTCGTTAACTTTATAAGATTTTAAAGATTTTCTAAAAAGGTTGGATAAAAATTTGTTGCTATTATATGCCTCAGATCCACCTCTTAAAATAACACTATTTCCTGACTTAAAGCATAAGCATGATACATCAGCTGTAACATTTGGTCTGCTTTCATAAATTATACCTATTACCCCGATCGGAATTGTTACTTGACTTATATGCAGTCCATTTGAAACTTTCCACTTTTTAAGTATTTTGTCGGTCGGGTCTTTAATCTTTATAATATTTTTTATTGAATCCTCAATATTCTTTATCTTCTCGTTGTTGAGCTCAAGTCTTTTAATCATATTCCCTTTTAAATTTTGCTTAGTTGCCTTCAGGATATCTTTTTTATTTTCTGATAATATTTTTTTTCTATTTGTTTTAATTAATTTTACAAAATTCAACAATATTTTATTTTTAATGTCCTCACTTATTCTTAAACTTGATGCAGCTTTAGCTTTCATACCCATTTGAGTTAAACTTTTCATTATCATACTTCAACCATATCATCTTTATGTATTACTTCCGATTTAGATATATACCCTAAAAGCTCCTCAATTTTATTCGAATGTTGACCTTGAATTTTTCTTATCTCGTCAGCACTAAATGAGCTTAGTCCTCTAGCAAATTCTTTGAGATTTTTATCTAATATTATTATATGATCGCCTTTATAAAACTCTCCTCTGACTTTTTTTATTCCAGCAGCTAACAAACTTTTACCTTTTTTTAAGGCCGATACGGCACCATCATCTATAATTAGATCACCTTTTGGGGAAATAGAACTTATTATCCATTTTTTTCTGGCGTGTAATTTAGAAATTTTAGGTAAAAACCAAGTACAATTGTTAATTTTATCAATGTTTTTTAAAGGTCTTTTTTTAAAACCATTAGCAATAGCCATTACACATCCTGAATTTTGGCAAATTTTAGCAGCTTCAAGTTTAGTTTTCATTCCTCCTGTCCCATATTTTCCAGAATGTTTTGTTGCAAATTTCTCAATGTCTCTATTTATATTTTTTATTTGATATATTAATTTTGCATTTTTATGAATTTTTGGATCTCTTGAATATAATCCATCTACATCTGAAAGCAAAATAAGACAGTCAGCACTTGAAATTTGTGCAACTCTTGATGCTAGTCTGTCATTGTCTCCATATTTAATTTCTGAGGTAGCTATACTGTCATTTTCATTAACAATTGGAACATATCCAATTTTAAATAAATTATCAAAAGTTCTTTTTGCATTAATTGCCCTTCTTCTTTGTTCCGTATCTTCTAAAGTTAACAATATTTGTGAAATATTAATATTATTTTTACTAAAAATTTTTTTAAATACATTAATTAGTTCAATCTGGCCTATAGAAGCTACAGCTTGACTTTTATCAATTTTAATATTTTTTTTATCCAAATTTAGTTTTTTGCAACCTAATGCTATTGCTCCTGAGCTAACTATAATTATATTTTTTTTCTTATTCAAAAGATCTTTGATATCTTTTGCAAAATTTTGTAACCAACTTTGTCTAAAAACCTGTTTTTCACTTACAAGTAAAGATGAACCTAATTTCACTACAACTGTTTTTGAATTTTTAAGATACATATTTAATAATTTTTGACTTAAATTTTGATACTAATTTTTTGTCTAAAGTAGATAACATTAAAATTTCTTTTTTAATTTTAGTTGTAAATATTTTTTTCTTTTTATCAATTTCTTCGTCTTTAAGTAGATCTATTTTATTAAAAACAATCACTTCCTCTTTATCCAGAAGCTTTTTGCTGTATTTTCCTAGCTCTCTCCTTACCTGCTTGTATGATTTTTCGAGATTTGCCTCACTTGCATCGATAAGATGAAGTAAAGTTTTACATCTTTCAATATGTTTTAAAAACTTTATTCCTAATCCTACACCATTATGAGCATTTTCAATTAAACCAGGTATATCTGCAAGTGTTACTTCTTTATCATCATAACTTGCCACTCCAAGATTTGGATTTAAAGTAGTAAACTTATAATTAGCGATTTTAGGTTTAGCACTAGTTATAAAAGCTAGCAAACTTGATTTTCCAGCATTAGGTAGCCCTATTATACCTATATCAGCAATTGTCTTAAGCTGAAGATAAATCCAAAATTCCTCTCCACTTTTACCTTTTGTGAATTTTCTGGGTGCTCTGTTGACTGAGGATTTAAATTTTGTGTTACCAAAACCACCTTTACCTCCAATCGCTGCGACGTACTGATCATTTTCTTTCTTAAAATCATAAATTAGTGTTTTGTTATCTTCTTCAAATACTTGTGTTCCAACGGGAACTTTAAGATATAAATCATTTCCTCCCTTTCCGGTTTGGTTTTTTCCTTTTCCATCCTCACCTCTTTTTGCCTTAAAATGTTGTTGGTACCTATAATCAATTAATGTATTTAAATTTCTTTCTGAAACTAATATTACCGAGCCACCTTTGCCTCCGTCTCCACCGTCAGGGCCACCAAATTCTATAAATTTTTCACGCCTAAAGCTTGGAGATCCTGATCCGCCATCACCACCTTTTATATATATTTTTACCTGATCTAGAAATTTCATACGCCAATTTTTGTTAATTAATTAATTGGGTTTTACTGAAACAAACGTTCTGTCTGATTTGCTTTTTTTAAACTCAACAGTCCCTTTGACTACAGAAAATATAGAGTGATCTTTTCCCATTTTTACATTTTCCCCAGGGAAAATTTTTGTTCCTCTTTGCCGGATAATGATATTGCCTGGATGTACGATCTGACCACCATATTTTTTTACACCTAACCTCCTACCAGCACTGTCTCTTCCGTTTCTCGACGATCCACCAGCTTTTTTTGTAGCCATAAATTTCCTTATTATTTTCCAATCTCTTTATTTTCTTCTTCTTTTTTCTTTTGATCATTACTTGGAGGTAATGTGTGAGCTTCAGACAATAATTTGCCGTCTTTTGAAAAAATTTTCATTATTCTAATCATCGAGTATAATTGTCTATGTCCATTTTTCCTTCTAGAGTTTTTTCTTCTTCTTTTTTTAAATACTAATACTGTTCTATTTTTTGAATTTTTTACTAAATAAGCCTCGACCTTTGCACCTTCTACAGTAGGACTTCCCAATTCAATACTTTTATCGTCACCATATGCAAGAATATGATTAAAAAGAATTTTTTTTTCATCTTTAAAATTTTCAATTCTCTCAATTTTAAGGATTTCACCAGCTTTAACTTTATATTGTTTCCCACCAGTTTGTATTACTGCAAAAGACATTATTTTTCCCTTAATTTTATAAATGGCAATATAAGCTTAGGTAATTTCTAGTCAAGTTGAATAACTTAAAAATTATCCTTTAAATCTCTTAGTTTTTTAAAAGTTTCAAGATTTTCTGATTTTAGAAAAATATTTGTTTGTAGTTCATCAATTAAACTCGTTGGTGTTGTTGGTTTTCCAGCATCAATTAGTTGATATATTTTTTTAACTTTATTTTTTAATTGGATATTATTAGGATCATTAAATAAGCAAAAATTTAAATTACTTTTTGTATACTCGTGACCAAAATAGATCATTGTATCTTTCGAGAGTTTTTTAATTATCTTAAGGGAATTAAACATTTGATCATGAGTGCCTTCAAAAATTCTTCCACAACCTAGTGAAAAAAGCGTATCGCCAGAGAATAAAAAATTATATTTATGAAAATGAAATACCACATGCCCTAAAGTATGACCAGGGGTATGGTATGTCATAAACTCAAAATCTTTGTCTTTATATAATTCTTTATCTTTTAAAAAAGTGTCAATACCAGGAATATAATTTTTATCATCAACAAATCCCAAAACATTACAATTAAATTTTTTTTTTAATTCTAAATTTCCTCCCACATGATCCTCATGATGATGAGTATTTAATATGTACTTGATATTAATTTTATTTTTTTTAACAATGTTAATTATTGGATCTGCCTCGCCAGGATCAATCACACAAGCATTATTATTTTTCTCATTTATAACAATATAAGAAAAATTATCTGAGAGACAATTGACAGTAATTACTTTCATTTTATTTCTCTATTTCGAATATACCCAATTCTGATGATAAGTTTTTATAATTTAAATTTCTTCTTGTAATATGAGATACTTTATTTCCACTTAAGGAAATCGATTTTGTTAATTTTAAATTTCTTTGATTACAAAAATTTACGAAATCTTTAATAGTACACATATGTAGGTTCGGAGTATTATACCATTCATTTGGTAAATTTTCAGTTACAGGCATTGTTCCTTTAAATAATAAATCTGTCCTTACCTTCCAATATCCAAAATTTGGGATAGTTACAATTGCCTTTTTCCCAACTCTTAGCAATTCAAATAAAACTTTTTCTGGTTTTAAGAATGCCTGAAGGGTTTGACTTAAAATTACATAACCAAAAGATTTATTTGGAAACTGCCCTAAATCTAATTCAGCATTACCCTCTATAACTGTCAAACCTTTTTGAATACATGCTTGGACATTTTCCTTTGATATTTCTAAACCTCTAATATTATTCGAAATATTTTTTAAAATAAATTTCATTAGTTCTCCATTACCACAACCCACATCTAATATTTTTGAGTTTTTCCCTATCAAAGAGGAGATTATTTTAAACTCTTGTTTCATTTATATTTTTATATGAATTATTCAAAAAATTTTTGACTGAACTTAAAAAATCTGGGACATCTAACAAAAATGAGTCATGTCCTTTGTCAGATTTTATTTCAATAAATCCAACATCAGCTCCTATCGCATTTAAGGCAATAACTATTTCTCTATTTTCAGACGTTGGATATAGCCAATCAGAAGTGAAAGAAATTATAAAAAATTTAGTTTTGCTGTTTTTAAAAGCATCTGAAAGATTTCCATTGAATTGTTTTGTTAAATCAAAGTAATCCATTGCTCGAGTTATATATAAATAACTGTTTGCATCGAACCTATCAACAAAAACTGAACCCTGATACCTTAAATAGCTTTCAATTTGAAAATCTGCATCAAAACCAAATTTTAGTGTATCTCTTTCTTGGAGCTTTCTTCCAAATTTCTCCTGCAATCCTTTTTTAGATAAGTAAGTAATGTGAGCTGCCATTCTAGCTACAGATAAACCTTTAGAAGGAGATTTTCCATTTTGTAAATAATTCCCGTTGTCCCATTCGCCATCCGCCATAATGGCTTGCCTACCAAGCTCATTTAGTGCAATGTTTTGTGCTGAATGACTTGCTGTGCACGCGATTGGAATGGCCACCTCAGCTTTGTTTGGAAAGTTTGAAATAAACTGTAGCACTTGCATACCACCCATAGAACCACCTATTACTGCAAAAAGTTTTTTTATATTAAAACGATCTAATAAAAAATTTTGTGCATTTACCATGTCGTTAATTGTAATCACAGGGAAGTTTGAGCCATAAGGTTTATTTGTTTTTGGGTTAATGCTTGAAGGCCCGAACGACCCCATACACCCACCAATTACATTTGCGCTTATCACAAAAAATTTATTAGTGTCTATAGCTTTGTCTGGACCTAGTGCATAATTCCACCACCCTTCTTTATTTGTAATAGGGTTTTTTCCACCTGGAAATTGGTCACCTGTTAAAGCATGAAATATTAAAATTCCATTATTTTTTTTATCATTTAACTTACCATATGTTTCGTAAGCTATTGGAAAATTTGAAATTTCTTTACCACAATCTAACTTTAATACTTCCTTCACTATATATTTATTTAAATTATCTATTTTGTTCATAATTACTTCATTTGAATTGTGAGGAAAAAAAACTTTTTTAGCGGTTTTTTTATAGCGCTCGCAATTCAGTTAAATCAGCGCAGATAATGTTTACCTCATAGGTTTTTATATGTCAAATTTTTATAAATTTTAACTTATTTTAATTTAAATAAATTAAAATTTAATTATATATAACAAAAAAATATAATTATGAAACTAACCAAATTCAAATCACTAAAATTCCAATCTTATAAACCTGGGAAGTATGAAATTCCAAATTCAAAGAAAATCAAAAAAATTATAAAACTATCTGCAAATGAATCCGCTTTGGGTGCTAGCCCAAAGGTGAAAACTATTTTAAGAAAAAATATTAACACCTCTAAATATCCAGATTATACATCCAAACTTTTAAGAAAACAAATTTCAATTAAATTTCAATGCGACTCAGATAAAGTAATTTGCGGTTCTGGGTCCGATGAGATTATTCAGATGCTTTGTCAATTATTTTTAAGTAAAGGAGATCAAGTAATTGTTCCAGAATACAGTTTTTTAATGTATAGAATCTATTCGTCTATTTCAGGTGCAAAAGTTATATTTGCCAAGGAAAAAAATTATAAAATATCTGTTAATAATATTATAAAAAAAGTAAACAAAAAAACAAAAATTGTTTTTTTGGCAAATCCTAACAACCCCACTGGTACTTATTTATATAAAAATGAATTAATTAATTTAAGAAATAAATTAAGAAAAGACATATTATTAGTAATTGATGATGCATATTTTGAATATATGAAAGATAATAAATATTCATCAGGGCTAGATACTTTTAAAAATTTTAAAAATGTTTTTATATTAAGAACATTTTCAAAAATTCATGGATTGGCGGCATTAAGAATTGGATGGGGTTTTGGTGATAAAAAAATTATAAATGCGTTAAATTTAATTAAACCACCATTTAATGTAAATAAAATTGCTCAATTATGTGCTATCGAAGCATTAAAAGACGAAAAATTCATAAACAAATCAATCCAGCATAATTTATACTGGTGTAGAAAAATTAAAAATAAGCTTGAGGAATTTAATATTTATACAAACAAAATTAGTGCCAATTTTCTTTTACTAAATTTTAACCAATGCAAATTCTCAGCATCAGTAATAGAAAAAAAATTAGAGAAAAATGGGATTATACTCAGAGAAATGAAAACATATGGAATTTATAATCATTTAAGATTAACTATAGGAAATAGTGTAGAAAATAAAATGTTTCTTAAATCTGTAGATAAAATATTTAAAAATGTTTAAAAAAATTTTAATAATTGGATGTGGTTTAATCGGATCGTCAATATTGAAAAGTTCTATAAAAAATAAAATATCTAAAAATATATATGTAAATGAAAAATCAAAAATAAATAAAAAAATAATAAAAAAAATAGACAAAAAGATAAAATTTATTAATAATTTAAACAAAGATATAGAGGATATGGATTTTATAATTATCTGTACTCCAATGAGTGAATATAATTTTATATTTTCAAAATTAAATAGTTTAGTTTTTAAAAAAACAATCATAACTGAAGTGGGATCTACAAAACGAAATTTACTTAAATTTACTAAAAATAAAGATTTAGTTTTAAGTCACCCTATTGCTGGATCTGAAGTGAGTGGCCCTAACTTTGGGAATAAAGAATTATTCAATAATAAATTGTGCATATTAATTAATAAAGGCAATAGAAGTAAAATCAAATTGGTGAACAAGTTTTGGCAAAAACTCGGATCTAAAGTGATATTAATGAATGTGAAAGATCATGATAAAATTTTTGCAATAACAAGCCATCTCCCACACTTAATTGCCTATAATTTGATCAAAACTGCTCAAGATTTTCAAAAATTAGAAAAAAGAAACCTTATTAAATACAGTGCTGGTGGTCTTAGGGACTTTTCGAGAACAGCTGCATCCAATGAAATTATGTGGAGGGATATTTTTTTTAGTAATAAAGATAATATGATCAATTCAATCAACAAATTTATTCAAAATCTAAATTTCCTTAAAAGGAGTATTAAAAATAAAAAAGACAAAGAATTAATAAAAATTTTAATTAATTCAAAAAAAGTTAGAAAACAAATTATAAACCTAAAGCAAGATGTTCCCAAACCAGATTTTGGGAGAAATATTTAAATAGAGAAAACTTTCTTGATTTTTAAACCAGCTGTTTCTTTTATAATTTTTATAGTTTTGTCTATAGGCATAATCACAACTTTTTTCATTGGTCCATAAGCATGAATTAGATTTTTTTGATTTACACATACAGCCACATGACCTTTCCAAAATATTATATCACCTGTTTTAAATTTAGAATAAATTTTTTTACCTTTTCTAAAATTAATTTGGTCTACTGAATCTCTAGGAAAAAATTTATTATTAAATTTATAATAAACCTGTATTAAAGCAGAACAATCAATTCCCTTAAAAGTTTTTCCACCCCAAATATATTTACATCTTTTAAATAAGTTAAAAATCTTTAAATAATTATTTGTTGTATTATTTTTGTTGATTACATCACTTTTTTTTATCCATTTATTTTTATCAAATTTAAAAAATGTTGAATTTGATTCGCTAACACATATCTCACTTGAAAAAGATAAATATTCTATTGTTTTTCGGGAATTTTCTGGTTTTCTGTATATCCTTGCTTTTAGGACCTTTACTTTATAATTTGGCACAAAATTTTTTGGGTATTTTTCATTCTTAATATAACCTAAATATTTATCGTAGGTCGTTTTAATTTTTAAATACTTCTTATTCTTTGAAATTATTTTAAATTTTTCTCCATATAAAATTTGAGAACTTATTTTAGATGATTTATTTGGTTTTTCAAAAATATTTATAAATGGTTTATTTAAATAAAAATTATTATTCACTGATTTGAATTTGTTTTCTTATATACCATAAACAAATTAAAGATGGCAGTACCATTAATGATGTCATTATAAAAAATATTCCCCAATCGCCTTTTAACCAATCCACAAGGGCTCCAGAGGATGAAGCCAGCAAAGTTCTTCCTGCAGTACCAATAGATGCCAACAATGCGTACTGAGTTGCAGTATAAGTCCTATCAACTAGTAGAGATATAAAGGCAACAAAAGCCACAGTTGCAAATGCTGCTGTCAAATCGTCAGCAATAACCGTGAATGCAAATAATAGTTCTGATTTCCCAACCCAATATAGTATGGCAAATAATATATTTGTTAAAGCCATTAAGATACCAGCAACAAACATGGTTTTTAATGTACCAGCCTTCATTGCGAGTATACCACCAATTAAAGTGAATATCACAGTTGTAATCCATCCTAGTGTTTTTGAATAAATAGCTATTTCACTTTTTGAAAACCCTATTTCCTTATAAAAAATAATAGACATTCTACCTAAAAATGCTTCACCTATTTTAAATAGAAAAACAAACCCCAAAATACCTATTGCTACTTTAATACCGTTTTTTTTGAAAAAACTAATTATGGGTCCACCTAATGTTTCAACTATCCAAGCTAGAATTTCAGCAAAAAAACTGGTCGATCCAATTTTATTTTTCAGAGCCTCTTGATTTTTTCTTTGTAACTCTAATCTCTTCAAATGACTGTCTTCATGAATAAATAATAGACCAACATTCATCAATAAAACCAACAAAAAAAGGATTAAAAAGGTAATTTGCCAGTAATTATCTAATCCTAAATTTTGCAATATTTCAGCTGCATATAAAGAAATTACTCCACCTAACTTATAACCAGTCCACCATCCAACAACCGCCATTGCAGCACCTGCAGCCATGGCTTTATTCTCTTTTTCTCCGACTTGCTCAATCCTTAAAGCATCTACTGTTATATCTTGAGTTGATGATGCAATTGCAATAATTAATCCTATAAATACTATCAAAGAAAGATTTTTAGTCGGCTCCATCAAGCTCCATAGCACAAGACAAATAGATATAATCATTTGCATCAAAATAATCCAACTTCGTCTGTGTCCAAATTTTAAGGTTAAATATGGAATTCTGATTTTATCAATTAGTGGAGCCCAGAGATAATTGAATGCATATACTCCAAATATTAAACCAGCCCAACCAATAGTTGATCTACTTAATCCCTCTTCTTTTAACCAAAGTGACAAACTACTTCCAATAATCACCCATGGGAAACCACTAATAGCTCCAAGAAGTAATATTTTTAGCATTCTTAAATCATAGTAATATTTAAAAAACACACCCGATTTATTTTTTTGCAGCATTTAGTATTTTCTCCAAAATGCAGGTAAAAATAAAACTAATATTGTAAAAATTTCTAGCCTTCCAAGCATCATTGCAAAACTTAATATCCATTTAGATGTGTTAGGTAATTGAGAGAAATTTCCATTAGGCCCAATATATTCACCCAAACCAGGACCAACATTAGATATTGATGTTGCTGCAGCAGAAATAGATGTAACAAAATCTAAGCCACTGATAGACAAAAGTGCAGTCACAACAAAAAATATTAAAATATATAGAAATATGAATGCGATTATTGAGGACATAAATTTATCATTTATATTTTGTCTATCATATTTAAGATTAAATATACCATTAGGATAAATAATTTTTTTTATTTGATTAGAAAAAAAATTATAAAGGATTTGAACTCTAAAGATTTTTATACCACAAGAGGTTGATCCAGCACAACCACCGATAAACATCAAAATTAAAAAAAATATTAAGGGAAAATTTCCCCATAGGCTAAAATCTTCAGTTACATATCCTGTTCCTGTAAGAATCGATACAACATTAAATGCCACTGAAAGGAGGTCTATTTCAGTTAAACTTTTATTTTTTATAGCTAAATAAAAAAAAAGTATTAAAGTAGAAATTATTAAAATTTTTAAAAACGATAATATCTGAATATCTGAAATAAATACATTCTTATCACCGTTAAGAAATTTTAAATAAATTAGGAAAGGAATACTTCCAGATATGATAAATATAATAGATGTTATTTCTATATATTGATTGTCGAAGTATCCAATTGATTCATTATAATTAGAAAACCCACCAGTTGCAATTGTAGTCATCGAATGAGTGATACTGTCAAAAAAATTCATTCCACATATCTTATATAAAACCATGCAAGCGATACTTAAACATAAATAGATTAGCATTAGTCTTAAAGCAATTTCTTTAGTTTTTGGTAATATTTTTTCATTTGTATCACTTGATGAAATTTTAAATAGTTGCATTCCACCAATATTCATAATTGGCATTAACGTGATAGCCATCACTATAATACCAATACCCCCAAGCCACTGAAGCATAGCTCTCCATAAAAGTATACTTTTTGGACAATCATTCAAATCCATAATTATAGTTGATCCAGTAGTTGTTATTCCTGACATACTTTCAAAAAAAGCATCAACAACTTTTAAATTTAATTCAGAAAATATAAATGGTAGAGATCCGAATATTGCAATACTCAACCAAGCTAATGATGTTAGTAAAAATGCTTGTTGTAAGTTGATTTTCCTATCATGATCTAAGTTTGATAAGTAAAATAACATCCCAAAAATTATTGATATTATCCCAGATCCAATAAAACCAGCATCTAGTTCTTCATATATAATTTGTGCAAATATTGGTATTATCATTGATAAACCTAAAATAATTTGCAGAAGACCCAGTGTAAAAAAAACTGTTTTATAATTGGACATTTTGAATGGACATTATTTTATGGTAAATAAATTTCAACTCTATATGAAAAAAATTAAAACGGGTATTTTCAAGGAAAAATAAGAAAATTGTGATTGATAAAGCTGATATTGACAAAACAAACGCTTGGCCATTTGTTGAAGCGAAAAAACTGTTAAGAGAAAGATCCGAGAATATAAAAAAAAAGGGTAAAATAATTTTACAAACAGGGTATGGTCCAAGTGGACTGCCACATATTGGAACATTCGGAGAAGTGGCCAGGACATCAATGGTAGTTAACGCATTAAACTATTTAACCGATGTTCCGAAAGAAATTATTACCTTTTCAGATGATATGGATGGTTTGAGAAAAATTCCAGAAAATGTGCCAAACCAAGATTTATTAAAAAAAAATTTACATAAACCTTTAACTGTAGTACCTGACCCGTTTGGAAAATTTAGTAGTTTTGGCGAACATAACAATGAAATGTTAAAAGAATTTTTAAACAAATTCAATTTTAATTACAAATTTGTGAGTTCAACCGACTTATATTTTAATGGATTTTTTAATGATAGCCTCAAAATTATTTTAGAAAATTTAAATGAAATTATGAATATTATTTTACCGACGTTAGGTAAAGATAGACAAAAAACTTATTCTCCTTTTTTACCTATTTGTCCTGATACTGGTACAGTTTTAGAAATTCCAATAATGGAAATTGATAAAAAAAAATTTAAGGTGGTTTTTGATAACAAAGGTAAACAATTAGAGAAAAGTATTTTAGATGGTAATTGCAAACTACAGTGGAAGGTTGATTGGGCAATGCGTTGGTTTGCATTGGATGTAGATTTCGAAATGTATGGAAAAGATTTAATAGAAAGTGCTATTTTATCAACTAAAATAATTAAAGTTTTGGGTAAAAAAAATCCTTCGGGTTTTTCATATGAACTTTTTTTAGATGATAAAGGAGAAAAAATTTCAAAATCTAAAGGTAATGGAATAACTATAGATGAATGGCTTAATTATGCTTCACCTGAAAGTTTATCAATGTTTATGTATCAAAATCCAAAAAGAGCAAAAAAACTTTATAAGGAAATAGTATCCAAAACGGTTGATGAGTATTTTGATTTTATGGAAAAAAGTAGGACACAAAATAAATTACAGGTTTTAATGAATCCACTCTGGCATGTTCATAATGGCGAAATTCCACATGAAAATTCAATCATGAGTTTTTCAATGCTATTAAATCTTGTAGAGACCAGCAATGCGGATTCAAAAGATTTATTATGGAAATTTATAAAAAAAAATAAGCCAGATATAAATATTAACAAATATCCAATTTTTGACCAACTTGTTGAATATGCTATTAAATACTTTAATGAGGTAATAAAAAAAAATAAAATTTACAAAAAACCTAATGAAATTGAAATTAAAGCATTGAATGCTTTAGTAAAAAAATTAGAGCAATGCAATGAGAAAATGACACCTGAGGAATTACAAACTGAGATTTATACTGTAGGCAAAGAAAATGGTTATAAAGAAAATCTAAGAGATTGGTTTAAATTAATATATCAAGTGGTATTTGGAGATGAAAATGGACCAAGAATGGGATTTTTTATAAGTTTTTTTGGGTTAGCAGAAACAAGAAATTTGATAAAAAAAAAAATAAATGATGTTTGATATTATAAAGCCTATTTTATTTAAATTAAATCCAGAGTCGGCACATTCTCTGGCAATAAAAGCTTTAAAACTAAATTATTTAATGAAGTTTAATTTTAGTAATTCAAATTTGCTAGAAACAGATTTTTTTAATCAAAAAATAAAATCTCCAGTAGGAGTAGCTGCAGGATTTGATAAAAATGCAGAAGTATATAATTCGCTTTTTAATTTAGGTTTTGGATTTGCAGAGGTTGGAACAATTACCCCAAAACCGCAATTTGGCAATCCAAAACCAAGAGTATTTAGACTTGAAGAGGATCAAGCACTTATTAATAGACTGGGATTTAATAACTCTGGTAGTGAGGATATTTTGAAAAGAATTATTAATAATCCCCCAAATAGTTGTCTAGGGATAAACATTGGTCCAAATAAAGATACGAAAAATAGAATATCTGATTATTTAGAATGCTTTAAAAAATTCCATAATCTAGGTAATTATATTGCCATTAATATCTCGTCTCCAAATACTGAGAATTTAAGAGATTTTCATAATGAAAATGAGCTAATCGAATTATTAACAGCAATTAATGAGGAAAAACAAACATTAAAATCATATACTCCTTTAGCTATAAAAATTTCCCCAGATATAAGCTATAATCAAATTGATAAAATTTCTGAAATTTTAATTGAAAAAAAAATTGATATTTTAATTGTCTCAAATTCCACTGACAAAAATAGAGAGGTTCTAAAAAACATTAATAAACTTGAAAAAGGAGGGTTGTCTGGGAAGCCAATTGAAAAGATTTCCAATAATTTAATATCCAAATTCTACAAAACTATTGGAAAAAAAGTTAAAATAATTGGAGTTGGTGGTATTAACGATGCAATTGGAGTTTACGATAAAATTTCAAGCGGTGCATCATTAGTGCAATTATATACAGGGATGGTCTATCAAGGTCCTTATATCGCAAATAAAATAAATAAGAATCTTGCTAATATTTTAATTAAACAGGGTATAAAGAATGTGGGTGAATTAATAGGATCAAAAAATTCAGCTTGACGATTATTATAACTAACCGTATATAAATCATACCTTATGTCAAAAAAATGTGAACTTACCGGTAAAATACCTCTAAAAGGTCATAATGTTAGTCACGCTAACAATAAAACTAAAAGAAAATTTTTACCAAATCTTAAAAAGGTAAAATTTAAAAGTGAAATATTAAAAAGAAGTTTAAAACTTAATGTTTCAAACGCAGGTGTGAGATCTGTTGACAAGAGAGGAAGTTTTGATGAATTTCTTAAGTTAGCTAAATTCAAGAATTTATCTATTAGAGTAAAAAAACTAAAAAAATCTATTTTAAATAAATCGGCTTAATGAATAAGGTTTTTTTAACTTTATCAGTTTTAATGGGTATAGTAGTATTGAGCTCTAATTTTCTGGTTCAATTTCCAATAAAATATTTCGGGCTACAGGAAATATTAACTTATGGAGCTTTTAGCTATCCTATTGCATTTTTGATAACAGATTTGGCTAATAGAACTTATGGAAAATTTGCTGCACGTAAAATAGTTTATTTTGGCTTTGGAATAGGTATTGGTTTTACTTTATTTTTTTCAACTAATTTCTCAGATCTTATATCCATAAGAATAGCAATAGGTTCTGGCACAGCTTTTATAGTAGCACAACTTTTGGATGTTCAGGTGTTTGATAAATTAAGAGACAAGAGATGGTTTATTGCCCCACTAACATCATCTTTAATTGGATCCACTATTGATACTTTTTTATTTTTTTCAATATCTTTTTACGCAACTGGTATACCTTGGGTTACGTTGTCGTTTGGAGACTTGGCAGTAAAGATATTTGTAGCTTTATTGATGTTAATTCCTTTTAGATTTTTGTTAGGTACACTAAAACCCATATAAACTAAACACTCGGTTCGTGTTGTGTCATACAGTGTATCGCCCCAAAACCCCAAATTAGTTTACTGCAATCAATACCAATAATTTTTCTTCTTTTAAAATTTTTTTTAAAAATTTTAACAACTACTTTGTCGTTTGGATCATTGAACAGAGGCAATAAAATAATTTTATTACAAATTAGAAAATTTAGATAACTTGCAGGAACTCTAATTTTTTTTATGTAAATTGGATTTGGCATTGGTATTTTAATTATTTTAAATCGTTTACCATTTATATCTTTAGCTCTATTTAAAATTTTCAGATTTTGTTTTAAAATATTATAATTTTTGTCATTTTTATTTTTTTCAACTGCAGTCATAATTTTATTTTTTGAAATAAATCTACTAATATCATCAACATGCCCATGGGTATCGTCCCCCTTTATTCCTTTGTTTAACCAAATAAAATTTTTTACGTTTAACAAATTTGATAAAATCGTCTCATATATTGATTTATTAATTCCTGGATTTCTTTCCTGAACTTTGCTTAATAAACACTCTTTAGTCAATAAAATTGAGCCATTCCCATTAACATCTATGGCACCACCCTCTAAAACCATTTTATATCTTTTTTTTCCAACTTTTAAAGTGGGCTCAATTTTTTTAATATTGGTTAATCTAGAAATAAAACTATTAACTTTATTATCTTTTTCAAAATCGTTATATTTGGCCCAACCGTTGAACTTAAAATTTATAAAAATCTTCTTTTTTTTATTAATAAGATATATTGGCCCAAAGTCTCTAATCCATATTCTGTTTGATGAAATTTTATAAAATTTAATATTTTTTAATTTAGCTTTTAATTTCAATAATATCTTTTTTATACTTTTTGTTTCCTCACCCGGTTTTAAAATTAAATTAACTTTTTGATCTTTTGATATTGCGGCTACAATTTTAGCTACAGTATTTGGTATGTATTTAAAAAGACCTGGCCAGTCATTTTTATTGTATGGCCAAGTAATCCATACTGATTTTTGAGTTTCCCACTCTGCAGGCATTCTATAATTGGAATGATCCAAATTTTTAGTCATTTTTGGAATTTTTTGCTAGATCCCTATAAGCATCTACTCTTCTATCTCTCAAAAAAGGCCAATGTTGTCTAGCATTTTCAACCTTTTTAAAATCAATAGCACATACTAAAATTCCACTTTTTTTGGAGTTTAATCTAGAAATAACTTTTCCATTTGGGTCAATAATTAGTGAATTTCCCCAAAATTCAATTTTTCTATTACCTTTTTTTTCATAACCAACCCTGTTTGTTGCGGCAACAAAAATCCCATTAGCAATTGCATGAGATCTTTGAATTGTGACCCATGAGTCTAACTGGGTACTTCCAAATTTTCTTTTTTCCTTAGGATGCCATCCGATTGCAGTGGGATAAAATATTATTTCTGAGCCCTTTAAAGCTGTGAGCCTTGACGCTTCTGGAAACCATTGATCCCAACAAATAAGAGATCCAATTTCGCCATATTTGGTTTTAACATTTTTAAATCCAAGATTACCTGGCCTAAAATAAAATTTTTCATAATATCCAGGATCGTCTGGAATGTGTATTTTTCTATATTTTGAAATAATTTTTCCTTTTTCATTAATAGTGACACAAGTGTTATAATAAATTCCTGACATTTTTTTTTCAAACAATGAGATGATTAGCACAACTTTTAATTGCCTTGCTAAATTACAAAACATATGAGTAGTTTTACCTGGAATTTTTTCTGCATATTTAAAATTTGAATGATTTTCAACTTTGCAGAAATATTCATTTAAAAATAATTCAGGTAAACAAATTATTTTAGCTCCTTTTTTAGCAGCTTCATTTATTTGTTTTATAGCTTTATTTATATTCAATTCTCTATTTTTTGAAATTTTAAGTTGAATTAGTCCAACTTTAGTTTTTTTTGTCATTTTACTTAAATATATTTGAAAGATTTTTTCTGTCTCTATTTTTCCACTCGCCTTTATGATATGCATCACTCGCAATTAAAGGCAAAACGCTGGTGGCTTCGGCAAAAACCATTTGTTCTTTTGTAGTTTCTACTTTACCCCATGAGCTAGCCTCTTTGAGTGTAGAGCTGCTACAAGCCCCATCCCTAGAATCTGCAACTGTAATTTGTATAGCATATCTATGCATATCAACTTCCTTACCCAATAATTCTGCACATATCACTGTATCTTGTATAAAATTCTTTGGAACACCTCCTCCTATCATAAACAACCCTGATCCTTTCGATTTGATTTTAATTTCTGTTAGCTCTCTAAATTCTCTAATAGAGTCTATTGTAATATGTTCATTTGGGTTATTTTCTTGATGCATTACTAATCCAAATCCTGCGCTTGAGTCTGTAAAAGCAGGACAAAAGATTGGAACATTATTATCATAAGCTGTTTCAATTAATGATTCTTTCTTTTTTGAATTAGCTTTTAAATATTTTCCAATCTCTTTAATAAATTCTCTCGAAGTGTAGCTCTTAGAAGGAAGCTTGTTCGCAATTTCGCATATTGTTTTATCACATAATTGTAACTCTTCCTCATCGATATAAGTATCATATATCCTGTCTATGTAGTTTTTTCTTAATTGATTGTCGTCTTGAAACTGGGAGCCTTGATAATGCTTAAAACCTAGTGCCTCAAAAAAATCCATATCAATAATAGATGCTCCTGTAGCCACAACTGCATCAACCATATTATATTTCACCATGTCTCTATAGATATTCATACATCCGGCTGCAGATGTAGATCCAGCTAAGGTTAAAAATATAGTGCAATCTTTATCTCTTAGCATTTGATTAAATATATCTGCTGCGTTTCCTGTTTCCCTTGAAACAAATGACATTTTCTGCATGGATGAAATTATCTTTCGAGAATCAAAAGATGTTATATCAATATGTTCTACTGATTTCTTTAAAAAGTCTTTTTTGCTATTGTGGCCTAATTTTTTTTTGTCTGACATTTAAGCAACAAGAAATTCACCCTTATCATCTTTGTCGTACATTGTCATTATAGGAGAATCCTCTACCTCATATATTTGATCAGAATAGAAGCCATTAAATTCTGTTCTAAATGTTAAACCATATGCCCCAAGTTGACCTAATTCGATATAATCACCCTCTTTAACGTTGTTAGGTAATAAAAAAGGTCCTTTCATATAATCCATACTATCACAAGTAGGACCATAAAAATCAAAAGCTGTAAATTTTTTTGAAATGATTCTACCATCTGTAATTAGTTTAGACGGATAAACAATATTAGGAACTCCGGCATCAAAAAGTGTTCCATATGTTCCATCGTTAATAAATAATTTTTGTTTTTTTCTTAATATAACTTTAACTATTGTTGAGCCGCTTTCAGCAACAATCGCCCTACCTGGTTCGCAAATTATCTCTGGTAATTTTTTTAACTTTAAATTTTTTAAACTATTTTTAATTTCTTCAAAATAACTTGATAACGGTTGAGATATTAAGTCAGGATAAATAGTTGGGAAACCACCACCGACATTAATATAATCTGGCAATATTTTGGTTTTCTTAATAATTTTTCCTATCTCATGAATTCCTTTATTATAAGATATTGGGTGCATACATTGTGAACCAACGTGAAAACTAATTCCAATTTTTTTTGCATATTGTTTTGTTAGTCTAAACAATCCAATTGCCTCTGATGTAATAGCACCAAATTTTTTTGATAAATCTATTTCTGCATGTTCGTTTGATACAGAAACTCTTACAAATAATTCTAAATCTTTTGCGTAATTTGTTGTCTCAATAATTTTAATTAATTCATCTTTAGAGTCTAAAGCAAAAGTCTTAATATTATATCTAAAATAGGCATCTTTAATATTTTCCCTACTTTTAACCGTATGCATATAAGAGCATTTTGCGTTAACATTTATTTTTTTTACGGCTTCAATTTCTTTTACTGATGCAACATCAAATTGATCAATACCGCTTTCCAGTATAGTCTTAAGTATCTCAGGATTTGGATTTGTCTTTACTGCGTATAAAATTTTACCTGGAAAGTTTCTTAAAAAGTATTTGGAAGCGATATTTATTGGTTGCTTCCTAATACAATAAATCGGTTCATCTGGTTTCAGTTGATTAATTAAACTATCAACCGATTTAAATTTTTTCATTTTAGCTCCTAAAAAAAAACTTAATAAAAAAAACTTGCATATCAATTATGCAAATTTATATAAATTCGTGAATTATGGGATTATTGAGGTAAAGTAAAGCAAATAATACTATTGAAATTATTTTATTAATGTCCATATGCATAGAATGAATGCTGTAGTAAATCTAAAAAAATTGACAGATTTTCCTGACAAATCCTTACTTTTAGTGGATGACGATAACCCATTTAGAGAGAGATTAGCCAGAGCAATGGAAAAAAAGGGTTTCGAGGTAATACAAGCTGAAGGAGTAAAAAAAGGCATTGATGCTGTAAAGGTAAAAAAACCAACTTTTGCAGTTGTTGACCTTAGACTTAACGATGGTAATGGATTAGAAGTTGTAAAAGAGATCCAAAATTCTAACGAGGACAGCAGAATTGTTATGTTAACTGGATATGGAAATATTCCAACTGCTGTGGCAGCCATAAAAAGAGGTGCTATTGATTACCTTTCCAAACCTGCAGATGCTGATGATGTGGAAAAGGCTCTTTTAGCAGATAGAGATAAAAAGGCTGAGCCACCAGAAAACCCTATGTCAGCAGACCGTGTTAAATGGGAACATATCCATAGAGTTTTTGAGTTATGCAACAGAAACGTTTCTGAGACAGCGAGGCGTTTAAAAATGCATAGAAGAACCCTTCAAAGAATCCTTTCAAAAAGATCACCTAGATAAATTTTCTAAGTTTTAATAAACTTTTAACTGAGATAATCAAGATAGTCACTTTAAGCAACTCTGCTAATAAAAATGGCTTAGCACCCAAACTAAATATAGGTTTGTCCCAACCTATTAAATTACCTAACCATAGCATGCCGAGACAATATATTAATGATATAGAAAAAATAATCTTAATTATGATGTTAAAGTAGTTTTTTTCTAAATTAATTTTACCAGCAATGTAAGATGCAAATACAAAGCCTATCAAGTAACCCATTGTTGGACCTGTAAAGTAAATTAAACCAACACCTTTTTCAGGTGAGTTAGAGAATACTGGTAAACCTATTATACCCTCAAACAAATACAATATGACTGTAGCTGTAGCTATCTTAGAGCCTAAAGTGATACCCAACATAACAACAACAAATGTTTGCATAGTCATAGGCACTGGATAAAATGGTATTTTAATTTTTGCAGATATAGCAAGTAGCACACTTCCCAGAATTATAATTAATGAATATTTTAAAAATTTAAAATTTTGTAAAGTTTTTGAAATTTCCATTTATATATACTAACAATTAAAAGAACATATTTCTAGTTATTAATTAACGAAACAAAAACATCCTCTAAATCACCATCATCAGTTGACATATCAATTATCTTGATATTTTTTTTATTAAAAAAATCAATTATTTCTCCAATATTTAATTTATCTTTTTCATAAGATAAAGTCATTGAGTTATCTCTTTTTGTTATAACTTTGAGAGTATCAAGAATTCCATCAGAAATATCTATGGCTTTGCTTAATTTTAATTTAACTATTTTATTTTTAATTTTCTTTATTAAATTTTCTGTGCTATCTAAAGCCACTAACTCACCCTTATTAATAATAGCAATTCTATCGCACATCTCCTCAGCCTCATTTAAATAATGGGTTGTTAAAATAATAGTTACTCCTTTCTTATTTAGTAATCTTATATTTTCCCAAAGATTCTTTCTCAATTCGACATCAACACCTGCTGTGGGCTCATCCAAAATAATTATTGGTGGTTGATGTACAAGCGCTTTAGCTATCATTAATCTTCTTTTCATACCACCAGATAAACCTCTAGAATAACTCTCAGCTTGACTATTTAAAGATACCATTTCTAAAATGGTATCAGTAATTCTATCCTTTTTTTTTACTCCATACATACCTGCCTGAAATTCAAGTAATTTTCTAGGACTAAAAAATGGATCTAAATTTAACTCTTGAGGAACTATTCCAATTGAAGCTCTTACTTGTCTTGGATTAATGTCTAAGTTAAAACCCCAAACATTAACAGTTCCTGCTGTTTTAATAACTAGTCCTGCCAAAATATTAATAAAAGTGCTTTTTCCAGCTCCATTTGGGCCTAGCAATCCAAATATCTCGCCTTCTTTCACCTCTAAGTTTAAATTTTTAATAGCTTCAACTTTATCCGAACCTTTTTTAACATAAATCTTATTTAGGTTACTAACTTTTAAAACTTTTCTATCGTTCATAATAATTTAAATTTTTAACATTAGGATTTTTTAAGATAACATATTTATAATGGACAAAATTAAAAAAAACGATCATTTTTACTTAATAGATGGATCTGGATATATTTTTAGAGCTTATTATGCGTTACCTCCATTAACACGAAAAAGTGACGGGCTTCCTACTGGTGCTGTCAGCGGTTTCTGCAGCATGTTATTCAAATTATTAGAGGACGCAAGATCTGATGACAATAAAGAAAAACCAACTCATTTTGCAGTTATATTCGACTCTGCAAGAAAAAATTTTCGCAATGAAATTTATAAAGATTATAAAGGCAATAGATCTGATGCACCTGAAGATTTAGTACCTCAATTTGATTATATTAGAAAATCAGTTCTAGCTTTTAACCTACCTTCTATTGAATTACTTAATTACGAGGCTGATGATTTAATAGCAACTTATAGTGAACAAATAATTAAAGCTGGAGCAAAAGTAACAATAGTCTCTTCGGATAAAGATTTAATGCAACTATTTAAAAAAAATATAAGAATCTATGATCCAATGAAAAATAAATTTATAAATGAAATTGATGTAATTAACAAATTTGGAGTAAAACCTGAAAAGGTTGTTGATGTACAGGCACTCGCAGGCGATAGTAGTGACAATGTTCCAGGAGTCCCAGGCATAGGAATAAAAACTGCAGCAGAATTAATTAATAATTTTGGAACATTAGATAACCTTTTAAAAAATGCTGTTAAAATAAAGCAAAATAAAAGACGTGAAACTTTAATAAATAATAGTGATAAAGCCATAATCAGCAAAAGACTTGTAACACTTAAAAATGATGTTCCAGTTAAAGATAAATTAGAAAATTTTTTATTAAAGGAGGTTGATAAAGAAAAATTATTTTCTTTTTTAAGAGAAATGGAATTCAATCGATTATTAAGTTCAGCAATTTCTAAATATGGAGAATTACAATATAGCTCTAATATTGAAACAAAAGATAAAAGTAAAGACGATATTAAAATTTCAGAAAAAAACTATACTTTAATAAATAATTTAAATGAAATCCAAATTTTTTTAGATGAGGCAAATGAAAAAGGCGAGATTTGTATTGATACTGAGACCACCTCACTTAATCCACATGAAACAAAATTAGTTGGCATCTCATTGTCTGTAAAGACAGGATATGCCTGTTACATACCTCTTGGGCACAAAAACCATAACAATCTCGATGAAAAACAAGTATTAAGTTTTCTAAAACCAATTTTAGAAGATAAAAGTATAAAAAAAATAGGACAAAACATTAAATTTGATTTTATAGTTTTATTTAAAAGGAATGTGGAAATGAATTCAATGGAGGATACTATGCTAATGTCATATGTTCTCGATGCAGGAAAGAATAGGCATAATATGGATACTTTGTCAAAAATTCATCTTAATCATTCACCAATACCGTTTAAAGAATTAGTGGGATCTGGTAAAAAACAAATTAATTTTAGTGATGTAAAAATTGAAGATGCAAAAAATTATTCAGCCGAAGATGCAGATATAACATACAGGTTATACAAAATATTTCATAAAAATTTAAAATCTGAAAAATTACTTAACATTTATGAGATTTTTGAGAAACCTCTTATTAAAATCTTATCAATGATGGAAATTCATGGAGTAAAAATTGACAAAAATTTTTTAATAAAACTCTCCAAAAAATTTGAGAATAAAATTTCTAATTTAGAAAAATCAATTTTTAAAATTTCCAAAAAAAAATTTAAAATTGCCTCAACAAAACAACTAGGAGAGATAATGTACAATGATTTGAAGATTTCAGCGCTAAAAAAAACAAAAAAAGGTAGTTTTGCAACAGGTGCAAATGTTTTGGAAGATTTAGCATTTAAAGGCCATCAACTACCAAAATTGGTATTAGAATGGAGACAATTATCAAAACTTAAAAATACATATTCGGATTCTTTGCCTGATCATATAAATAAAACTACAGAAAGAATACATACTTCCTTTTTACTCGCAGCCACAACTACTGGGCGTTTAGCATCTAGCGACCCCAATCTTCAAAATATTCCAATAAAATCAGATGACGGAAGAGATATTAGAAAAGCTTTTATAGCAGAAAAAAACAATTGTTTAATTTCTGCAGACTATAACCAGATAGAGATGAGAATATTATCAGATCTTGCCGATGTAAAGGAATTGAAAAAAGCTTTTAAAAACAACGAAGATATCCATTCTTTAACAGCTAGCCAAGTTTTCAATGTAGACTTCAGAAAAGTTGATAACGACATGAGGAGAAAAGCAAAAGCAATTAATTTTGGAATAATTTATGGAATATCACAATATGGATTGGCAAAACAAATTAATGTTTCAAATAATGAAGCTGCTGAATTTTTAAATTCTTACTTTTCAAAATTTCCAGAAATTAGAGATTACATGACATCCACAATAAAATTTTGTAGAAAAAGTGGTTATGTTAGTAATATTTTTGGTAGAAGGACGCATATTACAGGCATAAATGATAAAAATTTTAATGTTAGAAATTTTCAAGAAAGAGCAGCTATAAATGCTCCGATACAAGGGTCTGCTTCAGAAATAATGCGTTTAGCGATGATTAGGATAAATGATAAATTAAAAGAAAAAAAATTTAAATCGCTTAAAATGATACTTCAAATACATGATGAATTAATATTTGAAGCTCCAAAAAAAGATCTTAAAGCTATATCTAAAATTGTAAGAGAAGAAATGACCAGTGTGAAAAATAGTGATCTACACTCTTTTTCTATACCATTATTAGTTGACATAAATGTTGGTGACAATTGGGGATTATTAAATTAATAATTAGATGGTATTGCCCAATTTAGAACAATTTAGTATTTTTAATTTTATTAATGACACAAACAATTGCCTTAGTTGATGATGATAGAAATATCTTAACAAGTATTAGTATCGCACTTGAAAAAGAAGGATACAAAGTTCAAACATATCTTGATGGAGAGAGTGCCTTAATAGGTCTTACTAGAACGCCGCCTGATCTTGCAATTGTGGATATTAAAATGCCCAAAATGGATGGTGAAGAATTGTTAAAAAAACTGAGAAAAAAAACAACCATGCCAGTCATATTTTTAACTTCAAAAGATGATGAGGTTGACGAATTGCTTGGTCTTAAACTAGGAGCAGACGATTTTGTTAAAAAATCTGGTGGATTTTCTATAAAAGTTTTAATTGAAAGAATTAGAGTACAACTTAGAAAAAAAGACAATAATATTGAAGATACAAAAAATATTATTTCTCACGGCAAATTAAAACTTGACCCTTCACAATTAGAATGTGAATGGAATGGTAAGCAGTTACCAGATAAATTAACAACAACCGAATTTTTAATTGTTAAGGAACTGGCCAAAAGGCCCGGTATAATAAAAGAACGAGCACAGTTAATGGATATTGCATATAGAGAGGATACAGATATTGAGGATAGGACAATTGATAGCCACGTTAAAAGAATAAGAAAAAAATTCAAAAAAGTTGATAGTAATTTTGCAGCTATTGAAACAAGATATGGAAGTGGTTATAGGTGGAATGTCAGCTGATGTTGAGCAATATTTTAAAAAACTTTTCTATATTAAAAAAATTTCTTTTTATCAATTTAGTTTTTTTTTTAATTATTAGTATTTTTACTTTTATATATATAAATAATATTCAACCAAATTTAATAAAAGACAAATCTACAAACCATAATAAAATTATAAATAATACCATTAATCATATTGAACGTCTTAAAGTAAATTTTATTCAGGAAGATATAAGAAAGTTTTTGTTTGCAACAAAATTTTTGTTTCAAACAATAGATAGAGTCATTATTTTTGATAAAGGATTTAACAGTATTTCTGATACAGATACTCTCGATTTAGATCCTAGGTCGTTTTCTAGAAATTTTGAAATTTTACAATCAGATATTCTAACTGATGAGGAAAGTTTAGAACTAGATCAAAATATAGACAATAGAGAAAATAATAACTTTATAAATAAAATATTAAACGAATATTCCAATTCAAAAAATTTAAATAATTCTTACACATTTACTTATGATGCAAAAGATCAATTTTTACTAATTACTATTAAAAATATATCAATTAAGGAAAATAATCTTGGTTATATAGCTGTTATAGAAACGGCAAATGACATAAAATTTGCAATAATTGAGAGAAAAAATTTTGTTCTTAGAACTGCAGTAATAATAGCACTAGTAATTCTTATTTTTTCTTATGTTCTTAATAGATATTTTCTAAAACCGATTAAAAATTTAGTTCACTACACAGAAATTATAAAGGATAAAAGTAAAGAGGATGCAAATATAGATCAATACAAAAATAGAAAAGATGAAGTTGGTATTCTATCAAAGTCTATGGATGAAATGACTAGCGAACTTCAAAAAAGAATAAATACAGCTGAAAACTTTTCAAAAGATCTTGTTCATGAAATCAGAAATCCTTTAGCCTCTTTAAAAAGTGCAGCTGAAATTATATCAGATTCTGAAGACAAGGATCAAAAAAATAAATTGATTAAAATTGTTTCTCACGATGTTGAAAGAATAGAAAGACTCATAACAGATTACTCGCAAATGTTAAAAGATGAGGCTGCTATTTCGTCTGAAAAAATGGTTAGACTAGATTTAAAATATATTTTAAATTCTGTTGTTGACGATTTTAATAGTATCTATAATTCCAAAAGAGGGATATCTGTAAAATTAATCTCTAATGGCAGTGGAAATTATAATATACTCGGTATTGAAAATAGAGTTGAGCAAATAGTTGCAAATCTATTGGATAATTCAGTTTCTTTTAGTGATGATAATAAAAAAATAAAAGTCATTTTAAATTCAGATAGCTCGGGTTATGTTAAGTTAAATGTCATAGATGAAGGGAGAGGTTTTAGAGAGGCAGATACACAAAAAATATTTAAAAGGTTTTATAGCAACAGGCCTGAAAAATTCGGTGAACATTCCGGTCTGGGATTAAATATTGTTAAAAATCTAGTAGAGCTTCATAATGGCACTATTACCGCAATGAATAATAAGGATAAAGGTGCAAATATTGAAATTATTTTCCCAAGTGACAATTCTTAAGTTGATTAATCAATATAAAGTTGTTAAAAGCCTCGCTCATGACAGATTATAAAGTAACTGACATAAACCAAGCTGAATTTGGAAGAAAAGAAATTTCATTGGCAGAAACTGAAATGCCAGGTCTAATGGCTCTTAGAAAAGAGTATGAGGGTAAGCATCCACTTAAAGGTGCTAGAATAGTTGGTTGTTTACACATGACAATTCAAACAGCAGTATTAATTGAGACTTTAGTTGCATTAGGCGCAGAAGTAAGATGGTCTTCATGCAATATATTTTCTACACAGGATCACGCCGCTGCAGCAATAGCTAAAGCAGGCATTCCTGTTTTTGCATGGAAGGGTGAAACGGAGGAGGAGTATTGGTGGTGCGTTCGTCAAACTATCGAAGGAAAAAAAGATTGGAAACCAAACATGATTTTAGATGATGGTGGCGACTTAACGGCTTTGATGCATAAAGATTATAAAGATTTAATGAAAAATATTAAAGGATTATCTGAAGAAACTACAACTGGAGTTTTAGCACTAAAAAAAATGGAAGGTGAAGGGACATTGTTAGTTCCTGCAATAAATGTAAACGACTCCGTCACTAAATCAAAATTTGATAATTTATACGGATGTAGAGAAAGTTTAGTAGATGGAATTAAAAGAGCAACTGACGTAATGATGTCTGGCAAGGTAGCAATAGTTGCTGGCTTTGGTGATGTTGGAAAAGGTAGTGCTGCTTCCTTAAGACAATCTGGTGCAAGAGTAATGGTGACAGAGACTGATCCAATTTGTGCGCTGCAAGCAGCGATGGAAGGTTACGAAGTTGTAACCATGGACGATATGATAAGCCATGCAGACATAGTTGTTACTGCAACAGGTAATAAAGATATTGTTACAGCTGATCACATGAGAGAAATGAAAGATAGAGCAATTTTATGCAATATAGGACATTTTGATAACGAAATACAGGTAGATGCACTTAAAAATTATAAATGGGATGAAATTAAACCACAAGTTCATGAGATCACATTACCAAGTAATAAAAGAATAATATTATTAGCCGAAGGTAGATTAGTTAATTTAGGTTGTGCAACCGGTCATCCAAGTTTTGTAATGAGTGCATCATTTACTAATCAGGTTACCGCACAGATAGAGCTATGGAATAACTCTGACAAATATGAGAAAAAAGTTTACGTTTTGCCAAAACATCTTGACGAAAAAGTAGCCATGTTGCATCTTGAAAAAGTTGGAGCAAAATTAACAAAATTATCTAAAGATCAAGCAGATTACATTAGCGTTAAACAAGAGGGGCCTTACAAACCCGATGCATATCGGTACTAGTTCAAAAAAATTAGATATTTCATCAGAAATAAATACAAAAAAGGTATCTGAAAGGTTAGCAGAATTTTTAAAACCTGGTGATTTAGTTTGTTTATTTGGAGATTTAGGTGTAGGTAAAACAACATTTATTAAATATTTAATTAATTACCTGCAAATAAAATTTCAAGAAAGTACTACAGAAGTTTCAAGTCCAACTTTTAATATTCTTAATGAATATAAAATTAATAACATAAATATTTATCATTATGATTTATATAGATTGCAAGATATTAGTGAAATAGACAATCTTGGAATATATGAAGAGCTGAAAAATAATATCACGCTAATTGAATGGCCTGAAATAATTTCCAAAAATTTAAAAGATTTTATTAGTCTTAATTTTAGGTATGAAAATGATTTTGATAAAAGATCAATAACAATCTCTACAAGCCAAAAAAATATAATTAATGAACTTTAAAAATATTGTGGAACTATCTGGTGATGCTTCTCATAGAAAGTTTTATAGAGATAAAAAAAATAATTCGATTATTGTTCATGCAAAAAAAGAAAAAAGAAAAAATTTATTAATATATGCAGCTATAAATGAATTATTAAGTAAAAACAAAATTCTAACACCCCAATTAATTTCTGAAAAATACAAAAAAAACTATATTATAATTGAAGATCTAGGAGATAATACAGGGCTAAAAAAATTTAAAAATTACAAGATTGGTAATTATATTAAATTATTTGAAATCTTAAAAAAACTTAAATTAGTAAAAAAAAGAACCATCAATACTTTTTTAAAAACAAACTACACTATAAAAAATTATTCAAAGAATGAGTTACTTAGGGAGGCAAAATTATTTTCAGACTGGTATATGCCAAAAATAATTAAAAAAAAAATATCTAAATCTAAAAAATTATATATTAAAATTATCAAAAAACTAATATTAAGTTTAAAATTAAAAAAAAAAGTTTTTGTTCATAGAGATTTTCATATTTCAAATATAATGATAAAAAAAAATAAAATTTATTTAATAGATAGTCAAGATGCAGTTTTTGGAAACGAAGCCTATGATCTGGCATCTCTAATTGATGATGTAAGAGTTAAAGTAAAACTAAAAAATAGAGAAAAGATTTACGAAAAGTTTATTTCAAAACAAAAAAAAATAAACCTAGTAAAATTAAGGAATGATTTTGAGATATTGTCAATTCTAAGAAACTTAAAAATTATAGGAATTTTTACAAGACTTTCAAAAAGAGATAAAAAACATAAATATTTAAGATTAATACCTTATGCCTGGAAAATGATAGATGAAAGAAGAAAAAATAACATTAAATTTGAAGAATTAAATAAATTTTTAAGCATCCATTTTCCAAAAAATTTAAAAAAAAATGAAAATTGAAACAGCTATAATTCTTTGCGCAGGCTATGGAAAGAGATTGCATCCCATTACATTAGAAGTACCAAAGCCATTAATCAAAATAAAAAATAAATCGTTATTATTAAATACTATTGAACTAGTAGCAAACTTAGGAATTAAAAAAATTAAATTAAATACTTATTATCTATCAAACCAAATTGAAGATTTTGTTAACAAACTCGAAAATTATGGCAAGATTGAAATTATTAAAGATGGTGAAGAGATACTTGATACAGGTGGGGGTATAAAAAATATAATGAAAACGTCAAAAGATGAAAATTTTTTGGTTTTAAATCCCGATACAATTTGGAACTTAGGTTATAAAAAAGTCATTTTAGAAATGATTGAATATTATAAATATAAAAATTTAAACAATTTACTTATGGTAGTGCATAAATCAAAAAGCTATGATACTAGATTTGTCGGCGATTTTTCTATGAACAATTATATACTGTCTAAAAAAAAAAATTGTAACTATATTTACACAGGATGCCAAATAATAAATAAAGCGATTTTAAGTAGTATAAAATATAAAAAGTTTTCTATTAATGAAGTGTGGAATAACGAGATAAACAATTCCACCCTTTTTGGTTTTGAGAGTGACCAAGAATTTGTCCATTTAACTGATATTGAAATTTACGAAAAATTATTAAAAAATAATTAAATCTTTAGCTCTTTCCGAGTCCAAATATTTTGCGCTTTTAGCCCTATCGTTTTCTATTTCCAAAATTAGCGGGTTGCCAGTTGGAATTTCTAATTTAGAAATATTGTCATCGCTTAAATCAAATAAATATTTGCAAAGTGCTCTGATAGAATTTCCGTGTGCGGAAATTAAAATATTTTTGTTAATACTGTTAATATTTTTTTTAAAGTATGGAACTACTCTCTCATAAGTATCTCTTAAAGATTCTGTATTTGGTATCTTATCTTTAGGAACATTTTTATAAATATTAATATTATTCGGATGATAAATGCTACTAGTATCAAGTTTATCTGGTGGCTTGTCCCATGATCTTCTTAATTCATGCACTTTATCTTCACTTAATTTTTTTTTCATTTCATCTTTATTCAATCCTGTTAGAGCACCATAATGCCTTTCATTTAATTCCCATGCTTTAGTATAAGGTAAATTTTTAAACTTATTAACTTTCATTATTAATTCTAAAGTTTTAATTGCTCTTGTTAAATATGATGTAAAAATACCATGTATAGTTATATCTAAATTTTTTATAAGATTTCCCGCCTTAATAGCCTCTTCCTCACCTTTTTTTGACAATTCCACATCTACCCAACCTGTAAACCGATTTTCAAGATTCCACAAGCTCTGACCATGTCTAACTAATATTAAATGACTCATTGTAAATTTTTATTTATAAATAAATATACTAAATGTTAAAGATTTTATTTCATTTTTACAATTTATTATTGATCATTTTATACATTTATCCAGGAAGTATCTTGGGGTTTTTACTTTATAAAGATTTAAGTCGTCAGCCACAAATAACATCTGATTTTTTTTCAATTTCCTCTAATCATTTGTATGTTTTTATTATACTTAGTTTGCTTGGTCTTTTATCAATTAAAAAAAATTTATTATTATTTTTTTACTTAATTTTCATTTCAATATTTCTTGAAGTTTGCCATCTAATAATTCCAAATAGATCGTTTCAATTCTCAGACTTATTTGGTAATATATTAGGTGTTATAATACCTTTTATTATAAATACGTTATATAAATTTAGGAAAAAAAATGAACACATTTGAAGATAGAAAAAAAAGTTTTGAAAAAAAATTTGCTCATGATGAAGAATTACAGTTCAAAGTAAGTGCAAGAAGAAATAAATATATTGGAGAGTGGGCCTCAAGTATCCTTGGATTTAGCGAGGATAAAAAAAAAGATTATATTGAAGAGGTAATCAAGGCAGATTTTGCTGAAGCTGGGGATGAGGATGTTATAAGAAAATTGAAAGAGGACTTAAAAAACCATAATGTTTCAGAAGAAGAAATTAGAAAAAAAATGGGCGAGCTAAATGAAAAAGCAAAGTCTGATTTTAATTAGCTTTATTTTTTTTTTAAATACTTTTTCGCATAGTACTGAAATTAACGCTGCAATAGGTAAGGCTAAGGTGATTGATGGAGATACAATTGTAATTAACGGGGAGAAAATACGTTTTGGTGGTATCGATACACCTGAAAGAAATAAAATTGGTCACAATTTTTCTAAAATTAAATTAAAAAAAAAATTGGGTAATAATATTATAACTTGCTTAAGAGAGCCTCAGCTTGATCCATGGGGTAGAACAGTTGCAGAGTGTTTTTTAAATGATGAAAGTATATCTTCTTATATGGTTAAAAATGGTTATGCCTGTGATTACAAAAAGTACTCTAAAAAAAAGTATGCTAAACAACAAGAATATGCAAAGTCAAAAAAGCTAGGTATATGGGCATTAAATTTTGAAAATTCTTGGGAAAAAAAATGTGGATAATTTGAAATATAAAATACTTATTCTTTTTTTTATTTTTCTTAGTGCGTGCTCATCTATCCCAAAAAATACAACTGACGGATGTTCAATATTTTCAGAGAAATATCTTTGGTATAAACATGCTAAAAAAACAGAATTGAAATGGGGAACCCCAATTTATTTACAATTAGCTATTATTAAAATGGAGTCTGATTTCGATTGGCTCGCAAAACCTGAAAGGTATAAATTGTTTAAAGTAATTCCATATAAAAGACCCTCTTCCTCATTTGGATACTCACAAGCTGTGAAAGGAACTTGGAAACAGTATAAAGAAGAAACCGGAAATAAATATGCATTAAGATCTAGATTTAAAGATAGTGTTGATTTTATTGGTTGGTACACAAATAAAACTGAAAAAATATTAAAAATTTCTAAAAAGGATGCCTTCAGGCAATATATAGCATACCATGAAGGTTGGGGAGCTTACAAAAATTATAAAAATAAACAGAAAGTTATTGGACTTGCCAAAAGAGTAGAGAAACAATCAAAAAAATATAAAAAACAGTTAAACGATTGCAAAAATTCTTTAACAACAAAAAAGTATATTATTTTTTAACGAAGTTGTTTCTTCAACTCAATATCAATTGCATCTATTCTTTTTGTATTTTTTGCAAGAGCCAAATACATCGCTGGGGTTACATAAAGTGTAAAAAATGTAGAAATTAACATTCCACCAAGTATTGTACAACCAACTGCTAATCTTGATCCTTCGCCAGCACCGGGTCCTATATTACCTAGAACCAAAGGGATCATTGCAATCATTGTGCTTAATGATGTCATAATAATTGGTCTGAACCTTAAATAACATGCTTCCTTTAAAGCAGTCTCAATGTTTTTGCCTGCTACTCTTAATTGATTAGTGTAATCAACTATTAAGATACTATTTTTAGTTGATATACCAATTAATATTATTAAAGCTATCTGCGAAAATACGTTAATAGAGCTATTAAGGAAAAGTATAAAAACTAATCCTCCAAAAACAGCTAATGGGACTGTAAGTATTATGATAAAGGGATGAATGAAAGAATTGAATGTTGCAGACATCACTAAATAAGCTGTCAACAAAGCTAAAGCAAAAATAATATATAATTCATTACTTGTCTCTTTGAGTTCCTCAGACTTTCCTTTCCATGTAATTTGTTTATCTGATGCAACTACAGACATAGTATTTTCTAAAAATTTAATTGCTTCATTTAAAGTGTAATTTTCACTCAAATCTGAAGAAATAGTTACCGCTCTTTGTCTGTTATATCTCGACAATTTATTAGCAGAACCCTCTTCTTCATACTCAACTAAGTTGGCAAGAGAAATAAGTTCACCAGAACTTTCTGACCTTACAAAAATTTTACTTAAACCCTGTTGATTTTTCCTGTCATCTTTATACTGCTGTAAAATTATTGGATATTCCTTGCCTAATTTGTTAAATTTAGTAACTATTTTACCTCCATAAAGTGTTTCTAAGGTTTCACCAATAGTTTTGATTGAAATACCAAGATCTTTGGCTTTAGTTTTATTTATCAGTAATTTTATTTCAGGTCTATTTCTTGTATAATCAGATTCTATTCTTGATAAATTTGGGTTTTCTCTCATTGCTCTTATCACTTTTTTTTGTGTTTCTTCAAGATCTTCATAAGTATTTCCATAAATCACCATTTGAACAGGTTTGTTATAATTAGACGTTCTTATAGATTGTGGAGAAATTGGAAAAGCTAGTGTTTGAGGAACAGTTACAATTTTTCCAATTGCCTTCCTCATTATGTTTTGTGAATTTTCTGATCTATTTTTCCAATTGTCTAATAAAGATATTATTAAAAAACTATTATCAGCTCCAAAACCGGGTACAATCATTAAAAATTTTTTATAAGGACTATTGTCATCTTTCAAGAGAGGTATTAGTCTTTTTTCTACATCCTCAGCTCTTTGTTGTGTGTAATCAAAAGAGCTTCCTTCGTCTGTGAATCCAATCACTAGATAAGCTCCTCTGTCTTCTAGAGGCAATAATTCTTTTTTTGTAAAATTATATAAAAGTGCAGATCCAATAATTATAAAAAATATAAATCCAATTATTATATTTTTACGATACAACCAGAATTGAAGAGTATCTCTATAAAAATTTGAAAATCCAATAAAAAACTTATTAAAGTTTTTAACTATAATATTTGATTTTTTTTGGTTGTCCAAAAATTTACTTCCTAGCATTGGTGATAGTGTTAATGCGACTAAAGACGAGACTACAATTGCAAATGATAAAGCAATTGCAGTTTCTTTAAATAATGTTCCAGCTATTCCCTCTATGAAGATGAGTGGTAAGAATACTGCTACCAATATTAATGTAGTAGCTATTATTGCAAAAGTTATCTGTTTCGATCCCTTAAATGCTGCAACCAGCGGTGTTTCTCCCTGTTCAATTCTTCGATAGATAGCATCGGTCATTATAACCGAATCATCTGTGATGATACCGATCGCTAAAATAAAACTTAAAAGTACAAAAATATTAATTGATAAATCAAATATATATATACCTAAAAAAGTTGCTATAAGACTTACTGGAAGTGCAATTGCGGGAACTATAACAGCTTTTAAATTTCCTAAAAATAAATAGATTATTATTACAACTAAAATAAATGCAATAAACAAAGTTTTATAAACTTCATTAATTGCTACACTTATATATGTGGCTCTATTAAAGGCTACTTCTAGGTTTAATCCGGCTGGTAAATTAGGCTTAATTTTTCTGATTTTATCTTTGACATCGTTTGATAGTTCAACTGTTGATGCACCACTACGAGCATAAATTCCTATACCAACAGAATTAAAGTTTAATGCATTTTTACTTTGTGATCTAAAAAATGCTTTTTCTGATACTGGTCCAAATTCTATTTCAGCTATATCTGATAATTTAACAACGTTATTTTTAACTTTTTTAATTGGAAGTTGTTTTAGTTTTTCTAAATCATTATATGATTTATCAATATTAAGTGTTAAATCTTTATTATCTGCCTCAAGAGATCCTGCGGGCAATCTGACGTTTTCCTTATTAAGAGCTAATTCGACTTCATGAGTAGTCAAGTTATATGCTGCTAATTTTATAGGATCTATCCAAACTCTAACACTTAGTTCTCTTAAACCTCCAGTTCTTATTCTTCCAACATTTTTAATACTTGAAAATTGATCAATTAAATACCTTTCAACATAATCTCCTAATTCTAAGTCGCTCCAAGTTGGTGAAGACAAAGATAACCACATGGTTGTGGTAAAACCAGCAGCCTGTTTTAAAATTCTTGGAGGATCAGACTCTGATGGAAGTCTCTCAACAACTCTGGCCACTCTTTCTCTTATATCATTAGCTGCATCATCTAAATCTACATCTGTATCAAATTCGATGTTTATTTTACTTTTTCCATTTTCAGATGATGAGTCTATATTTTTAATACCTTCAGCACCTCCTATAACTTCCTCAAGAACTTGAGTTACTTCTTCGTCTACTATTTGTGATGATGCAGAAGAATATTCAACATTTACTTGAACGACTGGCGGCTGTAATCCAGATGGCAATTCTCTAACAGGTAATTTCCAAAAAACAAATGACCCGAACAACACCAATATTAAAGATAATACCCATGAAAATGCTGGTCGTTTAATACTTAATTCTGTTATTAACATTATTTATTTAATGGTTTAATTTTTCCGTTAGGTCTGACTTTTTTTAAACCCTCGGCAACAATAATATCACCTGCATTCAATCCAGAAGTAACTTCTACTTTGCCATCGTTTCTAAGCCCAATTTGAATTTCAGATCTATTTGCGATGTTGTCTTTAGAAACTTTATATACGTAAGCTTTATTCCCCTCTAGGATTATACTTGTGTCTGGAATACTTAAAGAGTCTCTGTTATTAGTGCTTAATGTTATTTCTAATAATGAACCTGGAATGAGTTCATAATCTGGATTGTCTATTTTAACTCTAGTTAATATACTTCTTGTTTCAGCATTTATCCTGCTTGCAACACCGTCAATTTTTCCTTTATAGATTTTGTCTTTAATGCCAGAAAACTTAGCTATTACTGATAAATCTTTTTTAATAACAGTTGCAAAGTTTTCAGGTATTTTAAGATCTACATATATTTCTGAATTATCATCTAATGTTACTATTATAGAGTTTTCTGATCCAAGCACATCTTCAGTAATACCTCTCACACCTAATACACCACTAAAAGGCGCTATAATATTTTCACTTTTTAATTTTACAATTATCTCACCCTTTTTCACAAATTTTTTTAGATTTAAATCTGAGATAAGATTACTTTTTTCAATTCTAAAAGTTTTGTTCTTTTTTGATATAGCAGTGCCAAAACTTTCAATGTTGTCTGAAAATTCATTTTTTATAACCTCAGATACAATTATTGATGGGGGTGGTCTTTTGCTAAACTTTTTTTTAAAATGATTGCCAATCATAGTCCTACCAATGATGACTGATGCAATGATCAAGAAAAAAATAATAATTATTGTTGTAATTTTAGTTGATCTTTTCATTTAAATATCTTCCCATACTCAGCCCAAGAGCCGTCATATATTGTTGGATTATAATTATTATTAATTAGAGAATATGCAAGTGCTAAAACGCATGAGGTAATACCTGAACCGCAC
This sequence comes from uncultured Pelagibacteraceae bacterium, assembly GCA_902562875.1. Lineage (GTDB taxonomy): Bacteria > Pseudomonadota > Alphaproteobacteria > Pelagibacterales > Pelagibacteraceae > Pelagibacter. Next base: position 62,073 of record CACEVB010000001.1, read on the forward strand.
GAAAAAACCACATTATCATTATCAATGTCGCTAATAATATTATTAAATATAATTTTCAATTCCTCTTTACCTTTAAATGTTTTGTCATCTTTAATTACATTATTAAATGGTATACAAATTGAATTTTTAATAGAACCATTCCTAACTCCTTCTCGTGGTTCCTTTGTCTTGCCTTCAAACCTGTCTTTACTACGAGCATCTACTAAACTAAATACTTTGTTTTCTATATTTTGATTTATTTCATCTAAATTTTTAACCATAAATTTATTTTCATCTGCCTTATAGTTTGTCATTTTTGATCTAGTATGATCCTCGGTAATTGGAAAATTATTTTTCTTCCATTTTTCTAACCCACCATTCAATACACTAACTAATTTTTTACTATGGCCAAAATATAGTAACATATACCAAAGTCTACAGGAGCTAAGAACTTTTGAATTATCGTAAATCACAATTTTATCATTGTTTGATATTCCTATTGATGACATTATTTTTTCCCACATATCTTTATTTGGAAGCATGTGAGGTAAATCAGAGTTCAGATCCGAATTTTTATCTATATCAAAATAAATAGCATTGGGTATATGTTCTGAACTATACTCTTTTAAACCATCTCTATTTTCACTCGGAAGATGCCATGAGCTATCTATAATTTTTACAGTATCTTTATTTTCGAACAACCATTCTGTTGATACTAAAGACATTTAATTTAATTTTCTAAATATTTTTGATGATAATCTTCAGCTTTACAATAATTTTTACTCTCAGAAATATTAGTCACTATCTTTCCATTATATTTACTATTTATTTTATTTAAAATCTTTTGAGCAGCTTGTTTTTGGTTTTCTGATGTATAAAAAATTTCACTTCTATATTGAGTTCCAATATCATATCCTTGTTGATTTAGTGTTGTCGGGTCGTGTATTTCAAAAAAAAAATTTAATATTTGTTCATAAGAAATGACTTTATCGTCAAACTCAATTTTAACAACCTCAGCATGATTAGTTTTACCAGTGCAAACCTCTTTGTATGTTGTTTCACAGCTAATTCCTCCGCAGTATCCAACTTCCGTTTTTAATACGCCATTAAGTTTACTGAATTTAATTTCAGGTCCCCAAAAACAACCAGCTGCAAGTATTGCTATTTCCATTGATATAAATTTATATTTGTCTTAAGTTAATTGTATGCTCTCCAAAAATCAATTAGGCTTTTTGTACATGTTTATGTCAGTTTGTGCCTTTTCTTTAATGGATCTAGTAGTTAAGTGGTCAAATGAGTATCCTTTAGGACAAGTCCTTTTTTTCAGAGGTTTTGTAGGTGCTGTTATATATTTTTTAATAATACCAAGAGAGAGAATAAAGAATTTTTATCATACAAAAAGAGCTGGACTACATTTTTTGAGATGTTTCTTTGGTCTTATAGCATTACTATCAATATTCACAGCATTAAGAAATTTACCTTTAGCAACAGTCGTGAGTATATCTTTCGCAGCACCTATATTCACAACTATCTTTTCAATTTTCTTTTTAAGTGAGAATGTAGGAATTTATAGATGGCTTGCAGTATTAATTGGATTTATAGGTATTGTAATTATAGCTGAGCCTGGTTTTACTGAACTAAATATATTTTATATTTACCCAATCATTTTTTGTCTTGGAATGGCATATGTGGCAATTTCAATAAGACAATTATCTAAAACAGAGCCAGTTTGGTTAATTTCACTTTATTTCTCTCTCGCCATAACCATTATAAGTTTAATCACTATTCCAAGTGGATGGATCATGCCTAGTTTAAACGATTTAATTATATTGTCTCTTTTAGGAGTATTCGGAGGAGTTGCAAATTTATGGTTAAGTCAATCATATAAATTTTCAGAGGTGTCCCTAGTCACTCCATTAAAGTATTTGGCACTTGTTTTTGCAATTATATTTGGTTACTTTATTTGGGGTGAGGTTCCTACTCTAAAGACACTATCCGGGGCTATTTTAGTGATATTATCCTCAATAATTATTTTTAAAAGAGAAATTCAATTAAAGAAACAAGTATCAGTTCAAAGCCATGAATAAGCCTCCTTATTATTGGAAAAAAGCAAAAAATTATTTGTCTAGAAAAGATAAAGTAATGAGATCTTTAATAAGAAAATATGATGATACTACTTTAAGTACTCGAAAGGATGTATTTTATTCTCTTTGTAAAAGCATTATAGGTCAGCAAATAAGTGTAGCTGCTGCTAATGCAGTTTATAAAAAATTTAGTATTGCCTGTAAAGGGAAGATAACTCCACAAAGTGTCAAAAAACTAGGTATTATTAATTTAAAAAAATGTGGGCTAAGTAAACAAAAAGCAAAAGGAATAAAGGAACTTTCAATTAAATTTATTAATAAATCTTTTGATCCGAGTTTAATTAAAAAAATGAATGATGAAGAAGCAATAGAATATTTATCAACTTTAAGACAGATAGGAAGATGGTCTGCAGAAATGATTTTACTATTTACTTTTAATAGGTCGAATATTTGGCCTGTACAGGATATAGGTTTATTGAGAGCTATTTCTAATAATTATCATAAAAAATACCTCCCTCCTATGAGTTTTGTGAAAAAATTGTCAAAAATATATTCTCCGTATTGCTCAGTAGCTACATGGTACTTATGGAGATCTATTGATGATGAGCCTATTCAATATTAAAACCCTCAATGATCTGTAAATTTCTTTTTGTAGTGTCTTTTGCAATATCCCAACATTTTTGATATTCATTTGAACTTTGACATAGAGTTGCTTGTTCAAAATTTGGGAATTCCCATATTACAGTTCTAATAAATTCTTCTCCGTCAATTAATTGATATTTACCTCCTCTAACTATTGCTTTACCACCAAATTTTTTTATTATAGGTGTTGCTTTTTCCGCATATTCTCTAAGTTTTTTTAAATTATCTATTTTTTTATATGTAGCTATCCAGTATGCTTTCATTGATCAAACCATTCTTTATATTTATCTTTATTTTTATTTATAAAATTTGGCAGAAACGTCGTATCTACTTTGATAAGATCTTTTCCTTCGCCAAATTTATTAATTTTTTTGTCAACTCCCAAGTCATAAACAGTTTTTCTTTTATTAATAATTTTTTCTATATCCTTAGAACTTAACGGATTAACATCAAATTCTCTGTGATGAAGGTATGAAGATAACTTCTCTCTAATCTTACTGGGTTTTTTTAAATTTGTAAAATGCCAGCCACCGTTTTTAATTAATTTTACATTGATATACTTGTTATCTGATAAAAGTAAGTCAATTCTGAATGGTGAGTATTTTCTACCTTTAACATCTCTTAACCACTGTGGACTTTTTAAAAATTTTCTTTTACAGCATTTACTTCCTACCCATAAATTAGCTGACATTAAATTAAATTTATAATAAAACATATTTTGTTCAAACAGTATTATTTTTTCTTTAGAATTTTTTAAATCTACTTTTGTCAAATCTGGTATTTCATCCAAATCTGAAATCAATATTAAGTCTTCTTTATTAGCTCCATCTAAACCTTTTAAAATAAAGTTTCTTTGCGAATTCTCTCTCAAATATGCATTATTAATAAATTTCTTAGATTTTTCTCCCTCGTTATCATTATTATTTATTTTTTTTACACCCAGTGGACTCTCATCGTGAACCAAATATATTATTTTATTTTTAAAATTTTCGTATTTTTTTATATCAAATTTTAATGGTTTCGATTTTCCACTATGTGTATATTTACTTTCTACTATTATGAAATAATCAATATATTTATCTAATATATTAAGTCTAATTTCTAGAAGAATGTCTTCGTCAAAATACATGAAACAATCAAATATTTTCATAAATATATTTAATTTAATTTAATACTATATTAAAAGCTAATAATGGAAAAAAAATTAATTATCTCTTTCGAAAATTACCTTAAAGTTGTTGAAAAATTATCAATTCAAATTAGTAAAAGCTATAATCCGACAGTTTTAGTTGGTATTATGAGGGGTGCCGCCCCAATTATAGATATATTATCTAGAATATTTAAATTACCTACTGCGTACATTGTAATTCAAAGTTACTCTGGCTTAGGCCAGGAAGATAAACAAGGCGAATTAGTTTTTTCTAGAGATATCAGTTCGATTGCTAAACCCGAAAATTTTAAAAGAGTTTTATTAGTTGATGATTTGTCTGATACGGGTTTAACGTTAAATAAAAGTATAGATTGGCTTAAAAATTATAATCCTATAAAAAATCATATTTATGAAATTAAAACAGCATGTCTATGGAAAAAAAAGTCTTCAAAATTTACTCCAGATTTTTGTCCAATCAAATTAAATAGTGATCCTTGGATAGTTCAACCCACAGAACATTATGAGGAATTGAGAATAGAAGAAATTGTAAAAAAACACAAAAAAGGCTAGAAAACAATTTCTAGCCTTTTTTTTATCTATCCTACTATAAAACTTACTACACTTAATGCAGCAACAATCCAAATGGCTGGACTTGTATCATTAAATTTTCCAGTGAAAATTTTAATTAGTGCGTAAGAAACAAATGCCAAGGCTATTCCATTTGAGATCGAATATGTGAATGGCATCGCAATCATGGCAAGAACAGCAGGAGCACTTTCTGCAATATCGTCCCACTCAATATCTGTAATATTTCTTACAAATAAAGTTGCAATATATATTAAGGCTGCACCATCAATTTCTTTTGGCAATGAAGTTGCTAGCGGACTGAAGAATAAACACGCAAGAAATAGAACACCAATTACTAAAGATGTCATACCTGTTCTACCGCCTGCTTTTACCCCAGCAGCACTTTCAACATATGTAGTTACCGTTGATGTTCCTAACATAGATCCGGCAACAGTAGAAACACTATCAGATAACATCGCTTTATCGATATCTTTTATTTTTCCATCTTTACCAATTTTACCAGCTACATTCGCAACACTTGTTAGTGTTCCTGCTGTATCAAAAAAATCAATGAAGAATAGTGTAAAAATAACTGTTACCATAGATGCACTTAATGCTGCGCCTAAATCAAAAGTTAATAAGTGTGTCATTGGTGGTGGAGCAGAAACTACACCGTTAAACTTTCCAACACCAGTTAACCAAGCAATAGCACTAAAAGCAATAATACCTATAATAATATTTCCTTTGATATTGAACTTTTCCATTACAATCATGGAAATAAAAGCACCTGCACCAAGTAATAACAGTGGATTTGATAAGTCCCCAAGCTGAACAAGAGTAACCGGGTTATCAGCTGTTAAACCCATTATTTCAAAACCTATAATTGCAAGAAAAAGACCAATACCTGCTCCAATACCTAGTTTTAAACTTTTAGGAATTGAATTTATTAACCAAGCTCTAATAGGTGTTAATGAAATAATAAGAAACACTACTCCGGCAACTAGTACAGCACCCAAAGCTTCGGCAGGTGTATATTTCATCCCAAGGCATACACCATAAGCGACAAAAGCATTTATGCCCATACCTGGAGCCAGGCCTACTGGCCAAGTCTTCGCGTAAAATGCAGCTATGAAACATGCAATAGCTGTCGCCAGTGCTGTAGCAGTGAACACACCCCCGAAATCGAAACCGCCATCAGCAAGAATAACTGGATTTAAGAACATAATATATGCCATTGTCAAAAAAGTTGAAACACCCGCAACCACTTCTGTTCTAAAATCAGTTTTATATTTTTTATAATTAAAATAATTGTCTAACATTGAACCTCCAAAAAAAATAAAGTTAAACGATTCTTGCTCAAAAATCTCATGTTTAATAAAGATATGTGTTATGATTGTTATTAAAGATGTCTTTTTTTCAACTTAAAAGTTAATATTTTACTAAGTGCTTGCAGTTAAAATTTTGGACACATTTAGATGTTAGATATTTATATGAATTATAAATTATTATTAATCTGTTTCATAGGTTTGATTTTTGTCAACGGATGTCAAACTATAAAAAATAAATCAGATGAAGTGGCAGACAGAGAAAATGAAAGATTTGGACAATTTGTGGGAAAGCAAGCTACAGAGCTTAAAATGGAATTAGGAGCACCCTCAGACGATTTTATAAACAATTTAGGTAATGAGATATTGGTTTATAAAACTAAAAAGTACGGAATTCCCTGTGAAAGGAAATTTACAATCAATACTAACGGAACTGTGATAGGATTTTCTTCGAGCGGGTGTATTTAATACTTGTGGGAAATATTCCCACAAGTAAGTTTAATACTTATCTAATCTCTATAAGCTTCTTTTTTTTATGCTCAGGCACTATTCTTTCACAAGCTATCTTTAAAAGTCCATCTTTCAATTCTGCACCATTTACTTTCACATCATCTGCAATTGTAAATGATCTAGCAAATTGTCTTTGAGATATTCCTTTGTGAATTATTTCGCCATTTACGTCTTTGTCTTCGGACTTACTAATTTGTTTAGTTCTTACTGTTAACAAATTATCTTCAAACTCAACTTCAACATCTTTCTTATTAAAACCAGCAAGTGCAACCTCAATTGAGTAATTGTCCTTACCTGTTTTTCTGATGTTGTATGGCGGGTAATTTGATTGTAAACTTAAATTACCATTACCAAGCATATTCTCAAATTGGTCAAACATATCGTCGAAACCAATTGAAAAAGGTCTTAGCGAGTTAAATATAGATAGATCCTTACTTGTCATATATCCTCCTTTGTTAGCAAGGTTATTACGAAGCCCCATAAGGCGACCTCAATTTTCATATAATTATTAATTTTTAAATTTCAATACTAATTTGATTTATATTTTACCAGAAACTTTTAAAGCAAATGCATAGTCTAATGCTATCTCCTCAATCGCGCCATCTCTTCCAGATTTACCACCATGTCCTGCATTCATTTCTGTTTTTAAAAGAAGTAAATTATTATCAGTTTTATAGTCTCTAAGTTTTGCAGTAAATTTAAGTGGTTCATCAAATAACACCCTGTTATCGCTCAAACTAGTTGTAATTAAAATGTGAGGATAATTCATTTTTTTAATATTGTTGTAGGGAGCGTAGGAATAAATATAATCAAAGTGTTCTCTATTTTCTTTGGCATTTCCAAATTCATCAAACTCTCCTATTGTTAGAGGTAAAGAATGATCAAGATTTGTTGTAAGAGAGTCAACAAATGGAACAGCCATAATAATTGCTAGAAATAAATCTGGATTTTGATTTACCGAAGCCCCCATTAACAATCCACCAGCTGAGCCCCCAAAACCAATAATTTTTCCTTTTGAGGTATATTTCATTTTACATAAATGTTCTCCAGCTGCTAAATAATCCTCAAATGTATTTTTTTTATTTAACAACTTTCCTTCCTTCCACCATTTCATACCTCTCTCCATACCGCCTCTAATATGCGCTGTAGCCCAAATTATATCTCTATCTATTAAACTTAACTTAGTTGAAGAAAATGAAGGTGACATAGAATTTCCATAAGATCCGTATCCATAAAGAAGTAAATGAGCAGAACCATCTAACTTGGTTTTTTTGTGTCTTGTTATAGTTATTGGAACTTTTCTTCCGTCGTGCGAAGTACATTCTATTCTCTCAACAATATAATTACTTGGGTAATGTCCAGAAGGTATTTCTTGTTCTTTTACTAGCTTTCTCTCTTTACTTTTAAGATTGTATAAATATGTCCTATTTTGAGTTTTTGGAGAGGAATAACTTAAATAAATTTGATCGGTATTTCTATCTTTCTTAATCAAAGAAATCCCTGGATCAATAACCTTTTCGTCAGTAAATAATATTTCTTCCTCTTCTCCATTTAATATATTTTTTGCAAAAACTTTAGCCAAAGCATTTGAAGTTTCAGATCTTAAAATCCAATTATTTAAAAATGTTAAACCGCCTATAAGAACTTCATCTTGAGGAGGTATATAAGTTACCCACTTTTGTTTTGATAAATCTTTACAAAAATCTATTTTGAAATCTTCTGCATTTTCGTTTGTATGCATATAGAAGTAACTGTTCCACGAATTTACTGAATAAATTATTCCCTTTTTCCTTTTTTTTATCAACTTTGGTTCAGGTTTTTCTTCATCTATTCTAAAATAATATTGCTCCGAGGTGTTGTGATCTGATGTAGTTATTATAAAAAATTTCTCATCGGAAGTAATTCCTATTCCTACAGTAAAAGCATCACTTTTTTCCTCAAAAATTAGAGTATCTTCACTTACACTATTGCCAATTTTGTGTCTGTATATTTTTCTTGGTCTATGAAACTCATCGAGCTTAGAATAAAAAATATATTTATCGTCTTGGCTGAAAGTTATGTTTCCAGATGTATCTTTGATTTTTTCAGATATTTTTTTTCTCGTTTCTATATCTCTTAAATAAATTGTATAATATTCAGACCCTTTTAAATCAAGAGAGTATCCTAAAATTTTGTCATTGTTACTCACCTCTAAATCACCAACACCAAAATATTCAGTTTTCAGTTTCTTTTTTTCTTCGTCTCCATTCCAATACTCCTCAATTACCTTACCATCAATTCGTCTCCTCAGTTTAATCGAATAATTTCCTTCTTGAGTTGTTTTGGTCCAATATTCATAAACTTTATCTCTAAAAGGAAGAGATTCATCATCTAGCTTAATACGACCCTTAATTTCATTAAATAATTTCTTTTGACATTCATTTGTATCTTTTAAATGGAAATCTGTAAATTTGTTCTCTTCCTCTAAGTATTTCCGTACTTCAGGATCAAGTTTTGAGCTATCTTTTAGAACTTCAAGTATATTTGATTGATGTACCCAACTATAATCATCCTCCCAAGTAGTGTTGTGACAAGATTTAAGTTCAGTTTTTTTTTTAAGTTGTGGTATTTTCATTTAGAAATGTAATATATGAATATTTTTATCATAACACTTGTTATTTTTGTCTTAATATACCTTTTTCTTAATTGGTTCGCTAAAAGTTCAACCAAAAGGGTCGCAAAAACTATAAGGTCATCGATTATAATTGTTTCTATACTGTTAGCAGTTTTGATGGTTGTTGCTGGCAGATATATATTTTCCTTACCTTTTTTAATGATGGTTCTACCCCTTATAAAAACTAAAGCTGGCTTTACTTTGCTACAAATATTAAGAGTTTGGGGTTTACTTAGAGTTCTTAAAAATTATGGAAGATATAATTTTGGTAGTTCAAATCAAAGTTTAAATACTCAATCTGTTTCTTTAGAGGAAGCTTACAAGATTTTAAATTTAAATCCAAAAAAAAAATATAATAAAGAACAAATAATGAGTGCTTACAAAAAAATTATGAAAAAAATTCATCCAGATGTGAGTCCAGAACTGACAAGATTGGCTTCTATTGTAAATGAAGCAAAAGACATAATTATTAAAGATATTGTTTAATTAATAATTTCCTTATATTTCGCAAAAATTTTTTCAGGATTAATTTTTTCTTTTCCATTAGTATTATGTGTCACATTTTCAAAACCATCTGGAATAATTGGAAACATTTTAGGACTGTAACTTCCATAAATTAGTGGAGTATCTGCCATTAGAACTATGGTCTTAATTCCTAAACTAGCGGATAGGTGACTAAAACTTGAGTCGTTACAAATTGAAATATTGCAGTTTTTTATTATTGGAAGAATTTCATTTATACTCAAATTATCTAAAGCTATACAACTTTTATTAAGTTCTGTATTAATAATTTCATTTAAAATTGATTGTTCTTCGTTACTTCTACCTGTAGCAAGAAAGAATCTGCAATCATATTTCTGATTAACAATTTTCATAAATTTTATAAAAATTTTAGCAGGAACTCTTTTAGTAGGTCCTGAACCACCAATTCCAAGTAAAATATTTATTTTTTTCTCATTTATTTCAAATTTCTTTTTTGACAGCTCTATAAATTTAGGATTTATAATTATTTTTGGATTACTTTCGACATCTAAATTTAATTTTATTTTTAAAAATTCTTTTGCTGTGTTAATTAGATGTTGTTTCTGTTTCTTAAAAAGTGGGTACTGATTAATTTCTCCTATAGATGATAATCTACATACAATATTATATCTCAAAGATGAATTAAAAATAAATACTTTATCAAACTTATATTTTTTTAACTTCTTAACTAAATTAAAAGTTCCCAAAAGACCATCATGTTTTCCGTTACCATTTTCTCTATCTAAAATAATTAATTCTTTTATATGTTTATTATCCTTTAAAATTTCATTTGATTTAGAACTTGCTTTAACAAGGCAAGACACAGAAGTACCAAATTTTTTTGATATCGCCTCTATAAAGGGTAAAAAGATTACCATATCTCCTATACCCATACGACTTTGAATTATAAGTATTCTCATAATTTACTAAACAACTTTACTAAATTTTTAATTTATATACATTTTTATTAATGTATAAAATTCAAGGCATTTATGGGGCTTCTTTATCATTATTTAACCAGGATTTATCTTTAAATGTATCAAGAACAATAAATCACGCAGATTTTTTAATTGATAACGGCTGTCATGGCGTTGTCTTACTCGGAAGCACAGGTCAATCTCAATTGATTTCAATTTCAGAAAAAATAAAATTAGTCAATAATTTGCCAAAAAGTAAAAATTTTAAAAAATTTATAGTTGGCACAGGATTAAATTCTTTAGGAGATACCATAAAATTAATAAAAATTTCAGTGTCTTTAGGGATAGAATATTTTTTAGTTATGCCACCTGCATATTACAAATACAAAGACAAGGACGTTATAAAATATTTTGAACTAATAATAAAAAGTGCAAGCAAATGTAAGATAATACTTTACAATTTTGAAAAGTTATGTGGCTATAGATTTAGCATTGAATGTATAAAAGAGCTAAAAAAAAAATTTCCAGATCAAATTATTGGTGTTAAAGACAGTAGTTACAATATTTATAGTGATTATAAAGATAATGATATTTCAATATTTGTTGGATCTGAGGAAAAATTATTAAAAGGTTTAAATTTAGGATGTCAGGGAGCTATCACTGCAACCTGTAATGTAACTTCAATTTTAGCAAGAAAGGTTTTTGACGACTTCCACCAAAAAAAAATTCAAACTGTAAATGAAAAACTTTGTAAGGTTAGAAAGGTATTTGAAAAATATAATTTAATTTCAGCTTTGCACTCTTTTATGACTAAAAAAGACGATATTTTTAGTAATGTATTGCCAATTTTAGATTTACTATCAATAAATGAAGAAAAAAAATTATTTGAAGAATTGGAAAAATTAGATTTTAATATTGAATATTTATAATTATGAAATCATTAAATCAATTTTTGCAAAGTCTTATTAAAGACGATGGATTTATTCTTATTGATGCAAATGAAAATGAATTCTTAATAGGTAAGCCATTAAAAAATCCTCCAATAAAATTAAAACTGTTAGATAAAAGTCTCCATACTAAACTTTTACTACTTCCTGATTTATATTTTGGTGAAGCTTACGTAGATGGTTCTGCCGTTATAGAAAATGGCTCTTTGACTGATTTTTTAGAAATCGCAATGAAAAATATCAGACGTGGACCCACAAATAATTATGCTACAATAATTAAAAAGTTGATGGGAATTTATAATTACGTAACAAACTTTAATTTTGTAAAAAGATCTAAAATAAATGCTGCATATCATTACGATATTTCAGAAAAATTGTATGACTTATTTCTAGACAAAAATAGACAATACTCATGTGCTTACTTTAAAAATGAAAATGAAACAATAGAACAAGCTCAAGAAAATAAAATGAAACACGTTATCAAAAAACTTCATTTAAAACCAAATTTAAAAGTTTTAGATATAGGGTCTGGTTGGGGAACTTTAGCATTAGAAATAGCAAAACAAAGTGAATGTGAAGTACTTGGAATTACACTTTCAAAAAACCAATTAGAGTATAGTCAAAAAAAAGCAAAAGAACTTAATCTTGAAAACCAAGTAAGATTTAAATTAATTGATTATAGGCAGCTTACTGAAAAATTTGATCGTGTAATAAGCGTAGGAATGCTTGAGCATGTAGGAAAGAAATTCTATAATAAATATTTTAAATCAGTGTCTAATTTTTTAAATGACGACGGTGTTGCACTTATACATACCATTGGGTCTGTGATGACACCTAGAGACCCACATCCTTGGATTTCAAAGTATATTTTTCCTGGTGGATACACGCCTAGCCTTAGTGAACTTGCAAGACCTATAGAAAATTCAGATTTGATTATATCTGATATGGAAGTTTTAAGAATGCATTACTCACATACTCTGAGAAATTGGAAAAAAAGATTTATAGGAAAAAAAGAGGATATCCTTGAAATGTTTGACGAAAAATTTTTTAGGATGTGGGAATTTTATCTAGCAGGTTGCGAAATGGCTTTTAAATGGGGAGATCAGGTCGTATTTCAATTTCAACTAAGTAAAAAATTATTATCAACACCAAATACAAGAGACTATATTTATTAGGTGTTTATTGATAATTTATAGTGCCTAATGAAAAAAAATAAAAAACGTAAAAAAAAAAAAATTTCTAAAAAAAAAAATAAATATCATAAAAAAAAAGTATTTAGAAAAATTAAGTCTCGCACTCAAACAAAAAAAAGAATAAAAAAAATTAAACGAAAAATTCGTATAAAAAAAATTAAAAATTATAATTCTGTTAGTACTAAAAAATCCTCGAGACTGCTAATAAATATAATAAGACTTCAAAATAAGTTTAAAGATAATTTTACATTTAATTTTAAATTTGATCTTTTTTTACTAGACAAAATAATAGAATCATTCTTTCGAAAAATTGAAAATAAAATTTATGAATATAAAAGATTAAAGGCCGATGAGAATAAAAGACTAAAAATTGAAAAACTAGAGATTGAAAGAACCCAAAAAGAATTAATTGAAATTGAAAAAAGAGAGCAGGAAGAAAAAATATTAAAAGAAAAAATAAAATTAGTCAAACACGAGGAAAGACTTGAAAGAGAACGTGCTAAAGATATCAAAATGTTTTTAAGAAAAGAACAAGCTTTATTGAGAAAAGAACAAGCAAACAGGCAGAAAAGATTTCTACAGGAGTTAAGATTAGAACAACAAATTGAAAAATTTAGAGTTCGAGAAGTAAAAGAGTTAGAAAAATTAGAAAAAATATCTTTAAGGGAAAAAAGAGATGACTATGGAGCTGTACAAGAAAGAATTGATAAACTTAAAGAAAAATACCGATTAATTAGAGATCAAAAAATTAGAGAGAGAGTTGAGGCACTTGGAATAAAAACTTTAGAAACAGATGATAGAGAGACTCTTTTAAGAAAAGAAAAAGAATATTCTCTTGAAAGACAAAAGATTGAGTTGTCTCTAGAGAGTTTTTATAGAAGTGCCGCAAGTTTAGTTTTTCAATTAAATAAACGACATATTACAAGGCATATGTCAATTTTTAGGTGTGTAGATAGAAGATTTGAAACTGGCGAAATTTTTATTAAATGGGACGAGTCAAATGATGAAGAGTGGTTAATACTTATTTATATTAAGGATAATGCACCTGACAAAGGTATTGTAATTGAGGATAAAACTAATCCAGAGAAGAACTTATCTAATGAATATAAATCAAGTGAAATATTTAAAGCCTCAGATGCAATGGTTGACTCTTTAACTCAACTATTATCAAGAGAACGGTCCAAAAAACAAAATTGATCTATTCTGTGACGTAAACAGAGACACCTCGATTATTTATGTCTACATCAAATTTTTTGTGGAGTGGAGGAAAAGCTCTTTGTGAACAGTCTAACCTATCACATGTTCTACATGATACTCCGATTGGGATTTCTGATTTTTTGTCACTAAGGTCCATATATTCAGTGTAAATAAAATCTTTAGCATATTTAGCTTCGCAACCTAAGCCGATTGATAAAATACTTTTTTTTTGACCATATTTTCCTACTCCTTTTTCAACAGTTCTTGCGATACAAACATATTTTTCACCATTGGTCATTTTGCTCACTGCTGCTTGAATAACACCAGGTCTTGAAAAAGCAGAGTAAACATTCCAACGAGGACATGCTCCTCCATACCTCGGAATTTCAATTCCAGACAACGAAAATCTTTTAGATATGTTACCTGCTACATCTACCCTTAAAAAATGAAAAGGAATTCCAGGTAACTTAGGATCTTGTAAACATGTTACTCTATGTGCAATTTGTTCAAATGTACATGCAAATGTATTTTGCAACAATTCTAAATCATATTTCTGTTTTATACATTCATTATGAAACATTTTATATGGCATTAAAATTGCTGCACCACAGTAATTTAATAGTGCAACTTTTGTTAGTTTTTTTGACTCTTCGGAAGGAAATTTAAAATTTGAAAGATATTTTTCAATAATATTTATTGCTCCCTCCTGAGCAACTTGAGCTGCAGCGTAAAGTTTTTTGGTTTCTAAGGCCACATAATCACTTAGCAAAAGTTCTTTATTTTTTTGAACAAAAATTTTAGAAAATGGTTTATTTTCCTCAGGCAAAACATCTTTCACTTTTACTTCATATGTTCTTTTAAGATAATTACATAATGATAAATATGTTGCTCTATTATTTATTTTAATTTGATTAAAGACATCTTCAGCAAATTTTTCTAATTCTGGAAAATAATTTTTATTTTCTTGTAAAAAATCAGAAACTATTTCACCAGGAAATGCTGCTTTTCTTTTATCAATTATTTTGCCTGAGAAATTTTCAACCTTATTTACTATTTCAATATCCTTTTGTTTAAAATTATCTCCTAATTTAATTAATGCTTTTGCAATTTTAGGATTTGATGCAACTAAATCTTTTACTTCAGGTCCTAAAATATCTAGATCTTCAAATAATTCATCACTCAAAAGTTCTGAAATATTATTTTCGAGATTTACATCAGATTTGCTTGTCAAGTCAGAAACATTAATTTTTAACTCATTACAAATTTTAATAATTAAATTACTATCAATATTTCTTTTTCCACTTTCAATTAGGTTCAAATAACTAGCTGATATACCTGTTTGCTCTGCTAGTTTATTTGCCTGTATACCTAGTTGCCTTCTAAATGCTTTAATTTTTGGTCCAATTTTTAAACTTTGAGATTTTAGATCTTTCTTGTTTAAATTTTTTGAAATTGCACTTTTAGAGTTATTTATATTTATTAAGTTATCATCAACTAAATCTGAAATCTCAATCCTTAATTCTTGACATACCTTTAAAAGCAAGTCTCCATCTAATTTTCTTTTTCCACTTTCAATAAGATTTAAATATGTAGGAGAGATATCAACAAGTTCAGCAAGTTTTTTTGCCTGCAATCCAAGCTTTAGTCTAAAACCCTTAATTTTGTTACCAATTTTACTATCAATATTTTCCTGCATTTTGTAAATTTTGTAAATTTAATTTTACAAAAAATTTATCAAATTTACAAGTATTTCAATGTTTTTTATAGATTTTGTAAATATTGTAAATTATAAAGCCCATATGAATAACGATAACAATAAAAAAACTCAGGAAAATCAAGGTCAACAAAGCCATCAAGACACTAGTGATAAAAGGAATAAATCTGGTATTTACTTGAGAGACGATCATTGCGATTGGGGTTCAAGTGGTATGAATGAGTTTACTAACGAGTTTAATAATAACTAATTCATTATCATCTCACTAAATATTCAACATTTAAATTGAGGGGTTTAAATGAGTTCTGAGGCCAAAGTTTCATACGATTTAAAAAGATTTGCAGGCATTAAAAGAGATTATACATCAGAAGAGGTAGAGCGTTTAAGAGGTTCAATAAAAATTCAATATTCCATGTGCGAACAGCAATCAAAAAAATTGTGGAATCTACTTAACACCGAACCTTACGTAAATACATTAGGATCATTATCAGGAAATCACTCAGTTCAACATGCAAAAGCGGGATTGAAAGCTATTTATGTTAGCGGGTGGCAAGTAGCTGCTGATGCAAATACAGCTGGAGAGATGTATCCTGATCAATCATTGTATCCTTTTGATAGCGCCCCAAAACTTGTGGACAGCATCAACAATGCTTTAGTAAGAGCTGATCAAATACAACACATGGAAATTCAAGATGGTGAAATGAATTCAAAAGATAGAACCGATTATATGCTGCCAATCATAGCTGATGGTGAGGCTGGTTTTGGTGGTCCATTAAATGTATTCGAATTAACTAAAAAATTTATAAAAGCGGGGGCAGCCGGAGTGCACTTTGAAGATCAGTTAGCAAGTGAAAAAAAATGTGGGCATATGGGCGGAAAAGTTTTAGTGCCAACTGGAACTGCCGTTAGAAATTTGAAAGCAGCAAGATTAGCCGCAGATATTGCAGACGTTCCATTAATAATTCTTGCAAGAACTGATGCTAACGCTGCAAAACTAATAACTAACGATCATGATGATAATGATAAATCTTTTTTAACTGGAGAAAGATCACCTGAGGGATTTTATTACGTTAAAGCTGGAATAGATCAAGCAATTTCAAGAGGGCTTGCTTACGCTCCTTATGCAGACTTAATTTGGTGTGAAACTGCAACCCCTAATTTAGATGAAGCAAAAAAATTTGCTGATGCAATTCACACGAAATTTCCTGGAAAGTTACTAGCTTATAATTGTTCCCCATCTTTTAATTGGAAAAAACATTTATCAGATGATGAAATAGGAACTTTTCAAAGAAAAATTGGTGAAATGGGTTACAAGTTCCAATTTATAACTTTAGCAGGATTTCATACTCAAAATATAGCTATTTTCGAACTTGCTGAAAAATATAAAAAAGATGGAATGGCCGCATACTCTAAAATCCAACAGCAGGAATTCGACAGAGAAAAAGATGGTTACACTAGCGTTAAACATCAAAGAGAGGTAGGTACCTCTTATTTTGATGCAGTATCTAACACTATAAGTGGTGGCAAAAGTTCTACTACTGCAATGGATGGCTCAACGGAGTCAGAACAATTTTAATTATTTTTTAGCTTTTGAACTTGATCCCATGCTGAGTTTATAGCTCTCATTGTTTTTTTACTTTCCTCTATTACCTCTTGAGGAACTCCTTTACTTAAAAGTAAGTCTGGATGATGTTCCTTGGATAACTTTAAATATCTTTTTCTGATTGTTTGTATGTCATCTTCTGGACTGCTTTCTAAAACCATATAAGGGTTTAGCTTATCAGATGATTTTCTACTTTCTTTAATACTATTATATTGTGTCTTACTTAATCCAAAAATATATGCTATTTTTTCGATCATTTTTGTCTCTTCAAGACTTACCTTTCCATCTGACTCTGCTATATAAAATAGAATATTAATAACCTCCTCTAACACGTTTAAATTACCTTTATAAAACTCTGCAATTTGCTGGGCGTATGGTTCGTATCCAGTGCTCTCCTGTTTTGCTCGATTAAATATTTTACCAACTTCGTCTAATTCGTTTTCAGGAATTTTTAATTTATCTTTTACGGCGATTAATTCCTCGCGACTTACTTGGCCATCTGCTTTACTTAGTTTTGCAGATAAAACAATTAGTGATAGAGCAAAAATTTTTTGACTTTGACCAATTGCAGAAAAACCCCCTTTATTCCTTGCTCTTGAAATTTTTCCACCTAAAATAGAACCTAAAAGCATTCCGAAAGGACCCCCTAGTGAAAGACCAATCATCCCTCCTATTAAACTTCCCCAGATAGACATATTGTGATTTTCTAATATAATTTAATTATTATGACCACTACTATTTTTGTATTAATCATTCTTTATGCTATTTATAGATGGTCTATATCTTGGATAGAATATTATAGTAAATTAGATAACAGGCTAGGGGCATCAATTTGGAAGTATAGCTATGATTATCAAGTAGTAGGCAAAAGAGATGTTACATTAGAAGATGATAAGAATTTAGTAATTTTAAGAAGAAAAAGAAATAGAGCTGTTACTTTTATGTATTTTGTTTTTTTCTTAGGTTTTGTAATTTTTATGTCTTTTATAAATCAAATTCTTTTAAGAATTCTTAATATCTAATTTTTTTTATAACTTACCACATTATATTCCCAATAACCCATTTTATCATATACAATTTTTAAAATTAAATTTTCTTCTTTGCTGTACCAAATATCAAAATTGAGTTTTTTATCCTCTGATGTATTGGGGTCTTTAGATATTAATTTATAACGATCGCTTAAATAATATTTATTATTAATAATAACGTTTTCTTTGCCTACAAATGTAACTACTTGTTCCTTTATACTTCCAGATAAGGGGCTAATTTGGTAATCTGCTTCTAATATGTCGTGGTTCCACCAGTTACCTACTACACTACTTATACCTCCATTTCCTTTATAAGAAGATCCGATAATTTCAAATTCTTTCTTATTTTCACTTAAAATTAAATTTACAAATTTCCTTTTTTTATTTTGAAAAGTTTCAGAATTGAAAGAAACAAGTAAGTTTTTATAATACTTCTCAGTACCTTCGCTACTAATTGCAAATAACTTAACTCCTAATAGATCTACTTCAAATTTGGTCTCATTTTTAACTTCAAAAAAATCATCTTTATATTTAAAACTATAGTTACTAAACCCTATTACTTTTCCATCTCTTAAGATTTCCATTTTTATTTCTTTAAACATTTTATAATCTTGTGGGTGTGAAATTGAACGAATTGGATAGATTAATAGGGTTAATAATATAAGGAAAAATTTAATATATCTATTAACGTAAATAATATAACAATTCATAAAAATAATATCAAAAATATATAGTCATAAAATGTTTTTAACTATAAAAAATATACCGAAAGTATCTTGGAGCTCTAAAGAGCCTTTAAATCTTAGACCAAAATTTAGTACTTTCACCTTTCTTTGCTTAGGATTAACGCTTTTTGGTGTAGGAGAAGGATTACTTCTAGTTTCGTTTACAGGAGCTTCGCCATGGAGTGTTCTCGCGCAAGGAATTTCAAACTATATTGATCTATCAATTGGAACTATAACCTTTTTAATTAGTGTTTTTGTAATTGCTTTATGGGTTTTTTTAAATCAAAAGCCAGGAATTGGTACGGTACTAAATGCAATAATTATTGCAGCAATGATTGATGTTTGTTTAAAATATATATCAACACCAGAAACTTTTGGATTAAAAATTATCTTAGCAATATTTGCTGTTATAATTACTGGTTTAGGCAGTGGTATTTATCTTATTGCAAATCTAGGTCCAGGTCCTCGAGATGGATTAATGACCGGTATTCAAAAAAAAACTAATCTACCTATAGCGTTTGTTCGAGCTTTCTTAGAGATTACGGTAGTTTCTATTGGTTGGTATCTAGGAGGTACAGTAGGTGTGGGAACCTTATTATTTGCATTTGGAATTGGTCCCTGTGTTGCTTTTGGACTTTATATTGTGGATAAAATTTCTACTAAAAAGTGATAAATACAACCTTTTGTTAATGTTATTATTAATTATGTGGTTAATTAAAATAAGACTACATAAATTTATTAGATTAACTTTCCATCCACCGTGAATGGTTAGTTATAAATTTAAGTTAAGTTTTTAGATTTTTCAAATCTCTTTCTCTCATTTGCATCAAGAATTAATTTTCTCAATCTACAGGACTTTGGGGTAATTTCTAATGCTTCATCACCATTTAAAATACTTAATTGTTCTGCTATTGACATTTTTCTGACTGGCGTAAGTACAATATTTTCATCTGTCCCCTGAGTTCTCATATTTGTAAGTTTTTTTCCTTTCATAACATTAATTATTAAATCCCCTGGTTTTGGAGCTAATCCTACAATCATACCGCCGTAAACTGGATCGTTATGTGTTACAAACATCTCACCTCTAGCTTGTAAATTAAATATAGCAAAAGCTACTGCTTTACCTTTATCCATTGAAATTAATGCTCCATTTTTTCTACTATCCATGTCGCCTTCAAAGTTTCCATACGAGTGAAAAATTCTATTAATAACACCTGTTCCTTTTGTTAGAGTCAAAAATCTACTTGTGTATCCCATTAATCCTCTAGTTGGTGCATGAAAAATTAGTCTTTTTTTATTTTTTCCAGTATCTTTTAAATCAATTAATTTGCCCTTTCTTTTGTTCATAGAGTCTATAATTTTTGATGAAAATTCTTCGTCAAGATCCAATGTTATCTCTTCGATAGGTTCCTGTTTTTCATCTTTATCATTTTTTTTAAATAAAACTTTAGGGGGGCTAACAGTCAGCTCAAATCCCTCTCTCCTCATTTGAGTTAATAAGATTTCAAGCATCAATTCTCCTCTTCCGCTTATTTCGAAAGAATCTTTGTTTTTATTTTCAGAAAAAGAAATGCCAACATTGTTTTGTGCTTCAGTAATTAACCTCTCTCTTATTTGAGTACTAGTAAGCTTGTTTCCTTCTGTACCAGCAAGTGGAGAACTATTTACAGTAATTTGAATTGACATTGTTGGAGGGTCAATTGGAGTAGCTTGTATTGGATTATTTATCTCAAGATCACATATAGTGTCTGCTACATTTGCCTTTTCTAAACCAGCAATAACCACAATGTCACCTGCCTCACCTACATCTATGGGGACTTTTTTAGTTCCCTCATATCTAAAAATTTTTGTAAGTCTTCCCTCATCAACTTTATTCCCTTTCAAATCTATTGCCTTAATATTTTGATTTGCCTTTGCAGTGCCCTGTGAAATTCGCCCGATTAAACTTCTTCCTAAAAAACTATCTGGATAGAGAAGGGTTGATAACATAGCAAAAGGTTTTGATTTATCGAACATCGGTGGATTAACATGTTTTATTATTAAGTCCATTAATGGATGAAGATTTTTTCTTTCTCCATTTATTTCTTCACATGCCCATCCAGATCTTCCACTTGCATATAATACAGGAAAATCTAATTGTTCTTCATTTGCATCTAGATTAACAAATAAATCAAAAGTTTCGTCAAGCACTTCATCTGCCCTTTGATCTGGTTTATCAAGTTTATTAATTATAACAATTGGTTTTAAACCTTGTTTAAGTGCTTTTGATAATACAAATTTAGTTTGCGGCATTACACCCTCGGCAGAGTCAATTAATAACAAAGCGCCATCAGCCATACTTAGAACTCTCTCAACTTCTGCAGCAAAGTCTCTGTGACCCGGTGTATCAATTATGTTTATTCTTGAATTTTTCCAATTAATTGATGCAGGCTTTGCAAGAATTGTAATTCCTCTTTCTTTTTCTAATTCGCCAGAGTCCATCAATCTTTCATCAACTACTTCATTTTCTCTGAATGAACCACTTTGTTTCATCAAACTATCAATTAAAGTAGTTTTACCGTGATCAACGTGAGCGATGATTGTTATATTTCTTATTTCTGAATTCATAGACACGTTTTATATATATTTATTTATTTCATATTAGTTTTATCTGATTTTTTTGAGCAAAATAAGGATTACATTATTTTTTCAAGTTTCCACACTTCATCTTTTGCTTTAAACTTGGCATTCCAGTCTTTAGATCTTTGATCTTCAAATAAGGCATAAAATTTTTCTTCATCGGTGACATTTGCAATAAAAATCATTTTACCTTCACGAATGTGCGACCATTCAAATGATGAGGTACACTTTGCAATTTCATCTTTAAACATACTGAATAACTCATCTGCATCTTTTTTAGTTCCTTCATAAGTAGTTGTTCCAACGAGGTTCATTAAACATCTCCTTTCAAATATTATATATATAAATTTTAAACTGTGAGTATTTTATATTATAAATTTATTAAGTTCTAATTAAAGCTTAGTTTAATTAATATAATATAAATAAAATTCTTGTGTCATGGTTTAATAGCTTAAAATTTTCTATCTTTTTTTAAAATTGTTCATCACAAATGTTTAAGACGAGCAAAAAAAAGGGCAGTAAAAACTGCCCTTTTTTCTAAATTTTGTTGAGTTTATGGGGATTACATTCCCATTCCACCCATACCGCCCATTCCACCCATTCCACCAGGAGGCATTCCGGCAGGACCAGAGTCTTTTTCGTCCGGTTTATCAGCAACCATCGCTTCAGTCGTAACTAATAATCCAGATATAGATGCAGCATCTTGCAATGCAGTTCTAACGACTTTAACTGGGTCTATAATACCCTCTTTAAACATATCTACGTATTGTTCTGTCTGAGCGTCATAACCATTTGAGGTTTTATTTGTTTCTAGAAGCTTTCCAACAATTACAGATCCATCGACACCTGCATTTTTGGTAATTTGTCTTATTGGAGCTTGTAAGGCGCTTTTTACTATTTCTACACCAGCTTTTTGGTCGTCACCTTTTACTTTAACAGATTTATCAAGATCTTGAGATGCATATAACAATGCACATCCTCCGCCGACAACTATTCCTTCTTCCACCGCAGCTCTTGTAGCATTAAGTGCGTCTTCTACTCTATCTTTTCTCTCTTTTACTTCTACTTCAGTTGCACCGCCAACTTTAATTACAGCTACACCCCCAGCAAGTTTAGCAAGTCTCTCTTGTAATTTTTCTCTGTCATAGTCAGAAGTTGTTTCCTCAATTTGTTGTTTTATCGAGCTACATCTTGCTTCAATATCAGATTTTTTACCTGATCCGCTAACAATGGTGCTGTTTTCTTTGTCAACCTTTACTCTTTTAGCCGAGCCTAAATCTGTAAGTTTGACATTTTCAAGTTTGATACCTAGGTCTTCTGAAATGACTTGTCCGCCAGTCAATATTGCAATATCCTCTAACATTGCTTTTCGTCTATCGCCAAAACCTGGGGCCTTCACTGCAACAACCTTTAAACCACCTCTTAGTTTATTAACTACCAATGTAGCTAATGCCTCACCCTCAACATCCTCAGAAATAATCATTAAAGGTCTTCCTGCTTGAACAACGGCCTCTAATAATGGAACCATTGGTTGAAGATTTGTAAGCTTTTTTTCATGAAGTAAAATCATAGGATTTTCTAGTTCAGTCGTCATTTTATCTCCATTGGTAATGAAGTATGGAGAAAGGTAACCTCTATCAAATTGCATACCTTCTACAACATCCAACTCAGTTTCAATTCCTTTTGCTTCTTCTACAGTTATTACACCTTCATTTCCAACTTTTTGCATAGCCTTTGCAATCATGTTTCCAATCTCTTTATCACCGTTTGCTGAAATTGTTCCGACTTGCGCTATCTCATCACTGTCTTTAACTTTCTTAGCAGATGAAATAAGTTTTTCTTTTACTTGTTCGACTGCAGCATCAATACCTCTTTTAACATCCATAGGGTTCATACCAGCAGTGACGTACTTACAACCTTCTTTGACTATTGCTTGAGCTAATATAGTTGCAGTAGTAGTCCCATCGCCTGCTTCATCGTTTGTTTTGCTAGCGACTTCTTTTACCATCTGTGCACCCATATTTTCAAATTTATCATCTAAATCTATTTCTTTAGCAACCGTAACACCATCTTTTGTTGTTCTTGGTGCACCATATGATTTATCGATAACAACGTTTCTTCCTTTCGGACCTAAAGTTGTTTTTACGGTGTTTGCAAGAATGTCTACACCTTTTAGCATAGCTGTTCTTGCTTCTGAATCAAATTTAACTATTTTTGCCATTTAACTTACTCCTTACCTTAAATTATTTACTAGACGAAATACCCATAATGTCTGACTCTTTCATTATGTTGTATTCTTTACCATCTATTTTAACTTCTGTTCCCGACCATTTACCGAACAATACTTTATCACCTACTTTAACATCCATAGGAATAATTTTCCCATCTTCTGTTTTTGCTCCACCACCAACAGCAACAACTTTTCCCTCTTGAGGTTTCTCTTGGGCAGTGTCAGGTATGATAATTCCTCCAGCAGTTTTTTCGCTACTGTCTAATACTTCAATGAGCACTCTATCGTGCAAAGGTTTAAACTTCATAAAAACTCCTTTAAATATTGGACACATATAGATACAGTGGAGCATTATTTCAAGATATTTGAAAAATATAATATCCCTAAAAAATCAAGAAAAATGAAATTTTTTGGGTTATATCATTATATAATGACAGTAAATTTAGAGCAAAAGGGTCTAAGCTACATCGTCAAAGAATTTGATCTTTTCTTCATCGATATCTGGGGAGTGGTTCATAATGGCATTAAGTTATACCCAAACGCAATTGAAGTTTTAGAAAAGTTAAATAATCTGGATAAAGATTACATACTTTTAACAAACGCTCCTAGACCAAATTCAACTGTTATAAAATTTTTAATTAAAATGGGATTAGCAAAAAGACATTGTAATAAAGTTTATACTTCTGGTGAAGCTGCTTTAGGTTTTTTAAAAAAAACTGGAAAAAATTCAAAATTTTATCATATTGGACCTCCAAGAGATTTTGATTTATTTTTTTCTTTCAAAGAAAATAAAGTGGAAAATATTAACGATTGCAAATTTTTGCTGTGCACAGGTCTATTTGATGAGCATTTTGAAGATTTAAATTATTATAAAAATCTATTAAAGAATAAAAAAAATTTAAAAATGATATGCACAAATCCTGATTTGATAGTAGACAAAGGTAATAAACGTGAATATTGCGCAGGGACGATAGCAAAAATATTTCAGGAGCAGGGTGGGGAGGTAGAATATTTCGGAAAACCTTATCCATTAGTATATAGATCATCAGCAGTGATTAAAAATAAAAAAATTTTATGTATTGGGGACAATCTCAATACAGATATTAGAGGTGCAAATTTACAAAATTTTAGTTCATTATTTATCTCAAGCGGAATTCATAAAAATGAAAGAGATTTAAATGTAGCTTTTAAAAATCACAACGTTAAGGTTGACTATTTACAGTCATTTTTAAAATGGTAAATATTTTAAAAGTATATAAAGATTTTAATATTTCAAAAAAATTTAAAAATTCAATAATATTAATTGGTAATTTTGATGGATTACATATTGGTCATCAAAAATTATTTAATATAGCAAAAAAATATAAGTTAAAAAAGAAGCTAAAAATTGGTGTAATAACCTTTGATCCAATACCAAAAATGTATTTTAACCCAAATATGAAGAATTATAGAATTTCTAATTTTGAACAAAAATTAGAAACTATGAAATCATATAATATTGATTTTTTAATAAACAAAAAATTTAATAAGAAATTTTCTAATACTAAATATATTAATTTTATAAGTAATGTTTTACATAAAAAAATAAAACCAAAATATATTTTCGTAAGCAATAATTTTAGATTTGGAAATAAAAGAGAAGGAGATGTAAACTCTTTAAAAAAATTTGAGAAAATATACGATTATAAAGTAATCAACCCGCCGCCATTAAAAAAAAATAAAAAAATAGTTTCCTCCACATTAATTAGAGAAAATTTATCTAAAGGAAAAATAAATGTTGTAAATAAATATTTAAAAAGAAATTGGTCAATAGAGGGAATAGTTAAAGTTGGGAGAAAAGTAGGTAGAAAAATAGGATTTCCTACATGCAACATAGATTTAGGGGACTACATTATTTCAAAACCGGGTGTTTATGCTGTTAAAGTTCAAATAGGTAGAAATAGAAAAAAACTCAATGGGATAGCCAATTTAGGATATAGACCTACATTTAATCAAAAAAAAATATTGTTAGAAGTTAATATTTTTAATTTTTCAAAAAATATTTACAATAAAAAATTGAAAGTAGAGTTTATTAGCTTTATTAGAGGTGAAATAAAATTTAAAAATATCGATCAGCTTAAAAAACAAATCGACAAAGACATTTTAGTAAGTAAAAAAGAGTTAAGAAAAAATTATGAGTAAAGAACATATAAATTTGCCAAAAACAGTTTTCTCAATGAAGGCTAATCTGCCAAACAAAGAGCCAAACTTAATCAAATATTGGGATGAGATTAAACTCTACGAAAGTCTACGTAAAAGCACAAAAGGTAAAGAGAAATTTGTTCTCCACGATGGACCTCCATATGCCAATGGAAATATACATATGGGAACAGCTTTGAATAAAATTTTAAAAGACATAATAACTAAATTTCATCAAATGAATGGAAAGGACTCAGTTTATGTACCAGGATGGGATT
This sequence comes from uncultured Pelagibacteraceae bacterium, assembly GCA_902562875.1. Taxonomy (GTDB): domain Bacteria; phylum Pseudomonadota; class Alphaproteobacteria; order Pelagibacterales; family Pelagibacteraceae; genus Pelagibacter. The sequence continues at coordinate 88,134 of CACEVB010000001.1, forward strand.
GTCATGGTCTTCCTATAGAGTGGAAAATAGAGGAACAATATAAAAAAAATAAAAAAAATAAGAACGATGTACCAATTATTGAATTTAGAAAAGAGTGCAGAGATTTTGCAAATAAGTGGATTAGAACACACAAAGATCAATTTAAAAGATTAGGAGTAGTTGGAGATTGGGAAAATTATTATTCAACAATGAGTTTTGATGCAGAGGCTCAAATAGTAAGAGAATTAGGTAAGTTTTTGAAAGAGGGAAGTCTTTACAAAGGATATAAACCAGTACTTTGGTCAACAGTAGAAAAGACTGCATTATCAGATGCTGAGGTTGAATATATGGATCACACCTCTGATACAATCTATGTTTCTTTCAAAATAAAAAAAACAAAATTAAAAGAATTAGAAAATTCAGAAATTATAATATGGACAACAACTCCGTGGACAATTCCAGCAAATAAAGCTTTAGCTTATAATGAAAATTTAATTTATCAAATTGTTGAATTAAACGATGAAAACGAATTTAAGAATAGAAGAATTGTTGTAGCTAAAGAACTTTTAAAAAATGTTATTAAAGAATGTGATATCAAAAACTATAAAGTTATTAAAGAAATAAAAGGTAGTAATTTTAAAGGAACTATTTGTTCGCATCCGTTTATCAATATTGGGTTTGATTACGAAGTTCCAATGTTAGAAGCACGGTTTGTTACGATTGAACAGGGAACTGGATTCGTACATTGCGCGCCAAGTCATGGTCCTGATGATTTTAATCTTTGTCTCAAACATGATATTAAAGCATTAGAGACGGTTGATGATGATGGAAAATATACAAAGCATATTCCATTATTTGAGGGACAACATATATTTAAAATAAATCCTGTAATTATAGAAAAACTTAAAATCGAAAAAAAACTTTTAGCTAACGGTAAACTTAACCATTCATACCCTCATTCTTGGCGATCGAAGGCCCCTTTAGTACATAGAGCAACACAACAATGGTTCATTTCTATGGAGAGTCATGGGTTGAGAACAAAAGCATTAAATGCTTTAGACAACACAATATTCTATCCAAGTAAAGGAAAGGAGAGAATAAAATCAATGATAGAAACTAGACCGGACTGGTGTGTATCAAGACAAAGAGTGTGGGGCGTGCCTTTGCCAATATTTATTTCAAAAAAAACTAATGAGGTACTTGTTGATGACAAAGTTTTTGAAAATATTGCAAAAATTTATGAAAAAGAGGGATCTGATTGTTGGTTTTCAGACGATCCACAAAGATTTTTAGGAGATAAATATAAAGCAGATGAATTTGAAAAATTAAGTGACATTGTTGAGGTATGGTTTGATAGTGGTTCAACACATTCATTTGTTTTAGAAAAAAGAGAAGATCTTAAATGGCCTGCATCAATGTACCTTGAGGGTTCAGATCAACATAGAGGGTGGTTTCATTCTTCATTACTCCAATCTTGTGGGACTAGAGGTAAAGCACCTTTTGAAAGCATTTTATCTCACGGTTTTGTAGTTGATGGTAAAGGTCATAAAATGTCAAAATCTGCAGGAAATACAATATTACCTGAGGAAATATTAAAAAAATATGGTGCTGACATTCTAAGAATTTGGGTAGCAGCCTCTAATTATGCAGAGGATCTTAGAATAGATCACTCCATTTTAGAACAGCATGCCGAGGCATACAGAAAAATTAGAAATACTTTTAGGTACATTCTTGGAAATTTAAAAGATGAAGTTATAGATTTAGATTTTAGTAAAATAAATGTTAGTGAGCTCCCTGAACTTGAACAAATTATGCTAAATAAAATTCAAGTTTTAAATACTAAATTTCATGATAATTTCAATATTTATAATTTTCATAATCTTTACAAAGAATTATTAAATTTTTGTACAGTAGATTTGTCATCTTTTTACTTTGATATAAGAAAAGATACTCTTTATTGTGATGTAAAATCCTCAAATAAAAGAAAAAGTTGTATTGAGGTGCTAAACGTAATTATAAATTGTTTAATTAAATGGTTCGCACCTATACTTACTTTTACGACGGAAGAAATTTACAAAATAGTAAATAAAAATGGAAAAAGTATACACCTTGAAAATTTTCCAGAGGTGCCCGCAGAATGGAAAAATAAATCATTAGAGGATAAGTGGTTAGAGCTTATTAAAATTAGAAACCATTGCAACATAAGTATAGAAAACAAACGAGCTGAAAAAATAATTGGCTCAAGTTTAGAAGCGAAAGTTGAGATTAAATTAAATAAACAACTATATAAAAAATTCCATAATTTTGATTTTGAAGAATTATTAATTACATCAAAAGTTGACGTTTATGAAGATAATTCAATTCAAGATATCTTTGAAGCCTCGACCTCTAAAGCAAATGGAAAAAAATGCCCTGTATGTTGGAAGATTAGGGAAAAAGAATGCGAAAGACATGGAATTTTGAAATAATGGTAAAAAAAAATTTCAAAAATTATTTATTATATTTTTTAATTGTAATTTTAATTTTTATTTCTGATCGTCTCTCTAAGTTATACATAGTAAATATTTATGATAATTTTGGTCAAGTTGATATATCAATTAATAATTACATAGATCTTATTCTAATCTGGAATAAAGGCATTGGTTTTGGCTTATTTTCTTTTGATAGCTCTATGATTTATAATTTAATTACATTTTTAATTATAACTATTAATATTGTGATTTTGTACTTTGGTATAGTTTCAGATAAAATAAGATCTTTTTTATTCTTTATTATTTTAGGTGGATCACTTGGAAATTTGTTCGATAGAGTTTACTATTCTGCTGTACCAGACTTTATAGATCTACATTATGAGCAATTTCATTGGTTTATATTTAATATTGCTGATATTTTTATAACTTTAGGTATAATTTCTCTTATTATTTTAGAATTTAAGGACTACGTTTTTAACAAAACTAATGAGCAATAAAAATATAATTATAGCATTATCGATTTTATTATTTGTCACATCATGTGGAGGAGATACATTCACGGGGAAAACAAGATCAGACACGAATGACGAATTTTTAGTAGAGAAAAAAAATCCACTTTCAATGCCACCTGATTTTAATGATTTACCTGAGCCAGCAGGATTTGAAAATGAGCAAATTTCTGAACAAACAAATGAATTAGAAAAAATCTTAAAAATTGATAAATCTGATAAAAAGACAAACAATACATCACATAAAAATAAAAGTTTAGAAAATACAATTCTTGAAAAAATTAAGAATTAATTATGTTATCTAAAAGCATTAAATTAATTAATTTCAAAAAATCCAAAGCCAACTCAAAAAAAATTGATTTTTTGAGGAACAAAAATTGGATAAAAAGTTTTCCCTTACTCAAAAGTTTTACAGAATATTATAAATATAGTTATTCTAAACAACTAGTAAAAAAATTAAAGAAATATAAAAATTTTAGAATTATTGGTATGGGAGGATCAATATTAGGAACTAAAGCAATTTATGATTTTTTTGGTAAAAAAATTAAAAAAAACTTTATATTTTTAGATAACTTAAAACCTAATATAGAAAATAAAATAAAAGCAGTAAATTTAGTAATATCAAAATCTGGTGAAACTTTAGAAACAATATCAAATTTTCATATTTTAAATAAATCAAAAAATTTAAAAAATATTTTTATTACCGAAAATAAAATTAGTTATTTATCCAATTTAGCAAAACTTTTAAGAGCTGAAATAATAGATCATAAGAATTATATTGGTGGAAGATATTCCGTATTATCAGAGGTAGGAATGTTACCAGTCGAATTGATGGGTTTAAATGAGAAAAAGTTTAAACAATTTAATTATTTAATTAAAAACAAAAATTTTCTTAATTCCTTAGTTATAAATGTTGATTCTATATTAAAATTGCAAAAAAAAGGTAATACTAATTCAATTATATTAAATTACGACGAAAAGTCTGATAATCTTTTTAGGTGGTATCAACAACTTGTTTCTGAATCTCTAGGAAAAAAATCTAAAGGGATTATGCCAATTATTTCAAATATGCCTAAAGATAATCACAGTCTTTTACAATTATACTTAGACGGGCCAAATAATAATTTTTTCACATTCTTTAACGTAATTAATAAAAATTCTGAAAAACTTCCGAAAAATGTTCTAAAATCAAAATTTTACCTGAAAAATAAAAAATTAAGTCAAATAATAAAAATCCAAAAAATAGCTACTGAAAACGTTTTTAGAAAAAAAAAATTACCGTTCCGATCTTTTGAAGTATTTGAAAGAAATGAGGAGACTTTAGGATGCTTGTTTACATTCTTTGTTCTGGAAACTATTTTAATAGGAGAAGCTCTTAATATTAATCCATTTGATCAACCATCAGTAGAATTAATAAAAAAAGAGACTAAAAGATTAATCATTTAATTTGTAAAATAAAATCTTTGAAATACCGTATATTTTACATTCTATTTCATTAAAATAACTTGGAATATTATCTGAACTTTTTTTGTGTCGGTGCAAAATTATTAAACCATTAGTTTTCAAAAACTTATTTTCAAAAGTATGTTTAAACATCTCAGATATTTTTTCATATTTATAAGGAGGATCAAAAAAAATTACATCAAATTTCTTATCTATTTTCTTTTTTGAAAATTTAAATATTTCCTCGGAGTAAACTTGACAGTAATTTTCTAATTTTAAATTTTTAATATTTTTATTTAATATTTTTAACGCAGGAGTATAGTTTTCCAAAAAAGTCAAATTTTTTGCACCCCTCGAAATACATTCCAAACCAAATGAGCCCGTTCCGGAAAAACAGTCTAGCACTCTTGTATTAACTAAATTTTTTTTAATTCTGCCTGAATGTTTAATTATATTAAATATCGATTCTTTTACTAAATCTTTTAGAGGTCTAGTATTTTTATCATTAGGTAGCTCTAATTTTTTTCCTTTTAAGTAACCAGAAATTATTCTCATTTACCAATAACTTTAAAACCAATATCTCGTCTATAATATTTGTTCGACCAATCTAATTGGTCAAGTATTTTCAAAGCTCTATATCTAGCATCTGCAAGAGTTTCCGAGATTACAGTAGAGTTTAAAACTCTTCCACCATTAGTAAATATTTTGTCTTTTTTACCTTTAATTGTCCCTGCATGAAATAATTGTTGTGTATCATTTTGAACAACATCATTAATATTTACTATTTCTTCATTATTAACAAATTTTTTAGGATATCCTTTACTAGCGGCAACTACTGTAATTCCAGGGTTTAAGTTCCAATTTATTGTCTTATGAATTAATGTTTCGTTAAAAACAGAAAGAATAATATCTAAAAGATTGCTTTCCATTCTCATCATTAAAACTTGGCATTCTGGATCTCCAAATCTTATATTATACTCAATTAATTTAGGTTCTTGGTTATATACCATTAATCCAGCATATAAAATACCTTTGTAGGTTATTCCAATTTTATTTAACCCATCTAAAGTAGGTTTAATAATATTATCAATAATTTTTTTCTCTAATTTACTATTCATTATTAAAGATGGTGAATATGCACCCATGCCGCCAGTATTTAGTCCTGTATCGCCTTCTCCAATTCTTTTATGATCTTGTGCAGTACCGATAGTTTTGAAATTTTTACCATCAGTTATAATAAAATAACTTACTTCCTCACCTTGTAAAAATTCTTCTAACAAAACTTTCTTTGAAGATGAAAATTTTCCGTTTAAAATTTCTTCTACATCATTTATTACTTCTTCCTCATCTTTACAAATAGTAACTCCTTTACCTCCTGCTAACCCATCTGATTTGACAACTATTGGAAAATTCGTAACTTTTAAAAATTTATTTACATCATCTAAAGATTTTGCCTCTAGAAATTTTGCTGTTGGAATTAAATTTTTATCACAAAAGTTCTTCAAAAATATTTTTGAGCCCTCTAGTTGGGATGCTTTTTTATTTGGACCAAATATTTTAATGTTTTTTTTTTCAAAATAATCAACAATTCCTCCTACCAAAGGTAATTCAGGTCCTACGATAATTAATTCAATTTTATTTTTATTTACGAAAGAGTATAACTTATCAAAATCACATGGGTCGATATTAACATTTTTTGAAATTGTGCTTGTGCCTGCGTTCCCAGGAAAACAAAAAAGATCAACATTTTTATTTGTTTTTTTTATTTTATAACATATCGAATGTTCTCTACCACCGCTTCCAATTATGCCTATCTTCATGTTATACTTTATAAACTAAAAATGTATAAAAAATTAGCAAAATTAAAATATTTGCCTAACAAATTTGAAGTCATTTCTGAGGGTGATCATGTAGAATGTGCAGTCTCAGGTAAGAAAATATCTTTAGAAAAACTTAGTTATTGGAATGTAGAACTGCAAGAACCGTATTTCTCTTATAAAGAGGCCCAAAAAAGAAGAGAATTATAACATACAATAGTTATTTCCATCTATCATGAGTCCATATCCATTGACTTGGATTTTTCATTATTAATCTCTGCAGTATCAAATTTAGTTTATCAGTAATATTTTCTATGCTTTCATTCTCTCCAATATCCAATGGATCATAAAAATAAATATTAAAAAAGAATTTATATTTTCTCTCAATGTATACTGGCACAATTTCCATATTATATTTTTTGCATAATTGAGCAGGTATGGTTGTTGTAAAAGCTGTATCATTAAAAAACTTTGACTTAACTCCTTCACTTACCCTTTGATCAATCATAAGTGCTATTGAATATCCTTGCTTTACCAGTTTGATAATTTCTCTAGTGCCAGCAATACCTTTTTTTATTTGTTTTTTACAAATATATTTAGTCCTGATGCTTTCCATTTTCTTATTTAAAAAAATATTGTTTAAAGGTCTGTATATTGCGGCCAAATCAATTCCTTGTTTTGTTATATGCATAGGCATTAACTCAAAATTATTAAAGTGACCTGAGATAAAAACAGCCTTTTTATTTTCTTTTTGAAGCCGGTCTAAAATTTCTATTCCATATACTTTAACATATTTTTTTGATAATTTTTTATTGAATGATTTAATGAATGGATATTCGCTTAAAATTCTTCCATAATTTCCCCACATTTCACTTATTAATTTATGTGTCTCTTCACTTTCTATATTGAAATCTGCTTTCTTTAAATTTTTTAATATTATATTTTTATTTCTAAAAAAAGGTCCAAACAATTTTCCAATCTTTTCACCTAAATTAGAAGAGGTTTTATAATTTAAAAAATTAAATATAAAAAAAATAATATTTATAAATAAAAATTCAAGAAAATATTTAAATAATTTCATATTATAAAAGTTTTCAAAAAATTTTTAAAATTATCTATATTTTCTATATTTACTTTTATTTTAATTGGCTTAACATAATAACGATACTTTTCTTTAAGTCTAAAGTAGTCTTTTTCTGTAGAGACAAGCATAGATTTATTATTCTTAGCTAATTTGATCAATCTGTCTAACTCTTTATCTAAAAAATTATGATGATCAGAATAACTTAAAGTCTCTATTAAATTTAGATCATTTTCTTTTAGTAAATCAAAAAAATTATTTGGGTTTCCAATCCCCGCAAAAGCAATAAGTTTTCTATTCATAAATTTTTCTTTTTCAATTAATATATAGCTTGTATAAAATATTCTTATTGATGAATTATATTGTTTAAGAAAATTTTCTTTTTGTAGATTTTTTTTTCCGTTTATAATTACACACTGAGAGCGTGACAAACTTGATAGCGGTTCTCGTAAAGGTCCTGATGGTATCATTTGTCCATTACCAATCCACTGTTTCTCATTAAAACATATTATATTAAGATCTTTTTTAATTGAATTGTCTTGAAAACCATCATCTAGAATAGCAACATTATGATTATCTCTAATTAAATTATTTATACAATGTTTTCTATTTTTTGAGGCATAAATCTTGACATAATTTTTTAAAAAATTAATTTCATCTGTTAAATAATTGTATTGTTTTTTAACTACAGCAGGCTTTTTACTAAAATCCTCTAAGATTTTACATAATATTTTAACTAAAGGAGTTTTTCCTGTTCCCCCTAAGTATAAATTTCCAACACAAATAATTGGTATTTTGTAACTTGATGGTGGTTTAAGTTTGATAATTCGAAAAAAAAAATAATATATAATTGATATTGGATATAAAACTATCGAAAATAATGAATTGGTTTTTTTGTCCCAAAATTTTGGTTTTTTATAGTTCATTTTAAAAGTCGATTAATTTCAATAAAATTTTTTTTTAATATCTTATTTCCAATTATTTTTAATCTAAGTTTGACACTATTTGAAGTCCGATTTGATTTCCTTATCCTCTTAATAATTTTTATTGTTTCTGACTGGGAATTTATTTTACTTGATATTTTACATTTTTTTAAAAGATCATAAACCTCTTTGAAATTATTAATATTTGATCCATGAATTATGAAGCACCCATTTCTTGCGGCCTCTATTGGATTTTGTCCACCGTGTTTAATTAATGAACCACCCAAAAATACAATTTTGCAGTATTTCATAAAAAATTCACTTTCCCCAAAAGTATCAACTAAATAAATTTCAGTATTTTCTTTAATCTTACTTTTTATGCTATGACGATGAAATTCGATATCGTGTTTTTTAAATTCATCAATTATTTCATTAATTCTATTAATATGTCTTGGAACAATTATTGTGAGAATACCTGGATTATTTTTTTTTAGACCCATATGAATGTTGACACAGAATTCTTCTTCCGTATTGTGAGTACTAAACCCTCCAAATATTATTTTTTTCCTTTTTAAAAAATTAATTGTTTTGCCTTCCAAACTTTGAGATTTCCTAAATTTTGACTCTACAAATTTTAAGTTCCCATATTTTTTAATATTTTTTGCACCTAATTTATTTAAGAAATATTTTGTCTCATTATTTTGACACAAACAAAGATCAAATTTTCTAAATATATCATTTGCGAAACCACTAAAAAATTTCCAATTATTATATGTTTTTTCTGTTATCCTAGCGTTAATAAGTACCAAAGGTATTTTTCTCTCATTTATTTTATTTACTAAATTCGGCCATATCTCAGATTCAATAAAAATAACCATAAGTGGTTTCCAATAATTTAAAAATTTATCTATTATAAATGAGTGATCAATAGGTAAAAATTGATGATGAACATTTCGAAATTTAAATTTTTTAAGCACTTTTGAGGAACTGACAGTATTAGACGTTATTAAAATCTGTATATTTTTTTTTTCACTCTCAATCTTCTCTATAATAGGTATAATACTTAGAATTTCACCAACACTTGATCCATGAAACCATATCAATTTTTTTTTAGTTTTTTTTCCAGGAAAAAACCCAAATTTTTCATGAAATCTTTTTGGATCTTCTTTTCCTTTTAGAATTCTATAAATTAATATTATTGGCGAAATTAATAACAATAAACTTAATAGTATTCTATAAACTGCTAACATTAATCTTTTCTTAACTGTTTATTATAAAAGTTTTTATATACCTCTGATCTATTTAATAGTGAAGAATGATCTCCCTCTGCAATAACCTTTCCGCCATCTATAACATATATTACTTTAGAATTTACAATAGTAGAAAGTCTATGAGCAATAACAAGTGAAGTTCTATTTACAGTTAATAATTTTAATGCATCCTGAATTTTTTTCTCAGTATCGGAGTCTAATGATGAAGTTGCTTCGTCTAAAAGTATAATTTTACTTTTTTTTAACATAGCTCTAGCAATTGATATTCTTTGTTTTTCTCCCCCAGACAATCTCACACCATTTTCACCTATTAAAGTTTCAAATTTTTTTGGCATAGTTGAGATAAATTCAGTACAATGAGATAATTCAGCTGCTTTAATTATTTCATCATCAGATGCATCTAAATTCGCATATCCGATATTATTTTTTATTGTATCATCAAAAAGCGTAACGTCTTGTGTCACCAGTGAAATATTAGATCTCAATGATGAAATTTTTGACTCAAACACTGATTGCCCATCAATAAGAATATCTCCTGAGTCAATATTATAAAACCTTGGTATTAAACTCATTATTGAAGATTTTCCTGCCCCACTGTGTCCAACCAAAGATGTCATTTCGCCACCTTCAATTCTTAAATTAATATTTTCTAAAACCTGCTTTTCTTCTTTATCGTACTTGAAGTTTACATTCTTAAATTCAATTGAACCTTTATTTAAAATTAAATTTTTACTTGTTTCCTTGTCATAAATTTTATTTTTTATATCAATAACTGGCAATATTCTTCGAGCCGCAGAAAGACCTTGATTTATAGCCATATTAAGTGTTGCTAACGATCTTACAGGTTGATAAGCCAACATCATAGCTGCAAGAAAAGAAAAAAAATTATTTACATCTAACTGCTCTTGAAGAATTAATTTACCTGAAAAATAAATTAAAAGAGCAATCATGCCTCCGGTAAGAGTTTCCATAATCGGCGATGCTCTAACCATTATAGTTGCAATTTTGATAGATTTATTTTTTAAGTCATTTATAAATGTCTCAGTTCTAGACAATTCATAATTTTCTTTTTGGAATATTTTAATAACTTTATGATTCTTAAAAATTTCTAAAAGATATGATGTTAATACACCTGAACTTTCTTGAGCCTGAGTAGAGACTTTACCTATTCTCCTTCCTAGAGATTTAGCTGCAAAAGAGGCCAAAGGTATCATTATTAATGCAAATAATGCTAATTTCCAATTTTGATAAAACATTACGCCAACCAGACCCAACAAAGTTAATGTATCTTTTGCTAGATTAAGAAGAACTGTACTTATTAACGTAGTCATCATTCCTATATCAAAAGTTAAATGAGATATAAACTTTCCTGAGTGTTTTTTATCAATAATATCAGAGTCGCCTTTTATTACCGATTTCATCAGTTGCAATTGTAAAATTTTAGTCACTTCCTCTGCGACACGAATTAAAATTGTTTTTGCATAGTACAACGAAAGACCTTTTGAAGCGAATGCTAATAAAACTGCAATCGGAATAATTATTATCAATGACTGATCCTTTTCTATAAATATTTTCTTTATTGCAGGATCTAATAGCCAAGCAATTGATGAAGTACTCACCGCTACAATAACAGAAAATAATATAGATAAAAATATTTTGGGTAAAAATTTTTTCGTATATCTATTATATAAAGTTTTAATTATCTGGGTATTATTCATTACAATATTTTACCAATTAGAAAACTTACAAAGATCAAAAAACCAAAAAAATTGTTAGATTTAAATATTTTTAAGCAAGAAACACCATCAGTAATTTTCACTTTATAAATCTGCAAGAAAAATAAATGTATCAAAGGTATAATGAAAAACATAAAAAAGTATATTTTAAAATTCATTAAGAAGCCAACTAATAGGAATATAAAGCTTGTAATAAAATAGCATACAGTTAAAAAAATCTTTGGGTTTTTTTTAAATTTAATAGACGTTGATTTTAAACCTATAATTTCATCATCCTTAATATCTTGATATCCATAAATAGTATCGTAGCCTAATGTCCAAAATATGGCTCCAATATAAAATATTATTGGTATTAACGAAATATTATTTTGTGTACTTATCCACCCCAATAATAGACCGTAATTAAATGTTATACCTAAATATAGTTGTGGCCAATAAGTATACCTTTTCATATATGGATAAGTGAAAGCCAATGGCATCGAAATTAATGCAACAATTATAGTTAATTTATTAAACTGAATTAAAACAAAAAAGGCAACTAAACACAAAGATGATGCTAGAGCTAAGCCATTCAAAATAGATATTTTTCCCGAAGCTATTGGTCTGAATTTTGTTCTCTCTACTTTTTTATCATATTTTCTATCTACAATATCGTTTATTATACATCCTGCAGTTCTCATCAAAACTGACCCAACAAAAAATAAAATCGAATAAAAAATAAATTTATTAAAACTTTGGTTAAAATCATATGAAATAGTTAGCCCCCAAATACATGGCCAGAATAATAACATGTAACCTATTGGCTTATTAATTCTGGTTAGAAGTATTAAATTTTGCAATTTTTCTGACATAATTTAATTGTAAATAACAAAGCAAAATAAATTTATCAATCTTTGTTATGAATATAGACTACACGGTCACTGCACTTATGTTTCCCGCTATACCTCTTATAATGGCTGTTTACAGTAACAGATTTCACACTTTGAGTAATCTTATAAGAAAAATTCATGATGAGTATGTTTTTGAAAAACATACACCTCCTGAGTGGCGAAGCCAATTAATTAATTTGAATATTAGGATTAGCGTTTTAAAATTTTCAATACTTTTTGCTGCATTTGGTTTCTTATTTAATATGGGGACCGTATTTGCTCTTTATTTAAATGAGATATTTATTGCTAGAATTATATTTGCCTCTTGTTGTTTGTCTATGATGATTTCAATAGTATTTTTTATTAGAGAAATTCAAATATCTACTAGAGCACTAAAGCTACATCTGTCCGATATGGATGTTAAGTTTAAGGAGTAATAATTGCTGGACCAATTATTTTTCTACCCTCTAAATCTCTATGTGCTGTAACAACATCATCTAAAGAGTATTTTTTAAAAAGCTTCACAATTACTTTTTTTGAGTTAATCATATCAAATAGTTTTGCTGATGCCTCCTCTAATTCTTTCCTAGTTGATGTATAATGGGCAATACTGGGTCTTGTTAAAAATAAACCCTTTGGAGCTATTAGTTTTCCAACATCAATTAGGTCAAGTTTACCAGATGCATTTCCAAAAGAGACAAAAGTTCCTCTCATTTTTAAGCACATTAATGACTTTTCCATCGTCACCTTACCAACACCATCGTAGACAACTGGAAGACCAACGTTTTTTGTAATTTTCATAACTTCTTTTTGAAAATCATGAGTATTGTAATTAATAACATGTGAACATCCATATTCTTCAGCAATTTTTTTTTTTTCATCTGATCCAACAGTACCAATAACTTTACAACCTAAGCTTTTCGCCCATTGACAAAAAATTTGACCAACACCACCAGCTGCTGCATGAAACAATACAGTTTGTCCCGGTTGTGCCTGATAAGTCTTATGTAAAAGATAAAATGTCGTTAAACCTTTTGTCATGATTGCTGCTACTTCTTCAAGGTCAATACCTTCGGGAACTTTTATTAAACTTTTAATAGGATAAACCCTATGTGTTGCATATGACCCTATTGGTGCAGCTGCATATGCAACTTTATCACCTTCCTTAAAACCCTTACAATCTGATCCAACTTTTTCAATTATACCTGCGCCTTCTAAACCAATACCTGAAGGAAGTGGTACAGGATAAAGTCCTGACCTATGATAAGTATCAATGTAGTTTAAGCCAATAGCTACCTGCTTTATTAATACCTCACCTGATTTAGGACTTGAAAGACTTAGATCTTTAAGCTCTATTACCTCAGGGCCACCAGTTTTTTTAATTTCAACTGCTTTCATTATTTTACAAATGTCCCATTATGAAAATCATTGACTGCATCTAATATTTCAGATTTAGTATTCATCACAAAAGGACCACCTCTAGCAATTTGTTCATTAATTGGTTTTCCCGAAATTAGTAAGAATTTTGATTTTGCATGAGCTTTAACTAAAAGTTTTTCACCTTTAGATAAAAGAATTAGTTTAGAGTGTTTTATTTTTTCATGTTCTTTATCACCTATTTTAATCTCACCTTCAATTAAATATATTAGACTATTATGAGTTAACGGTATTTTAAAACTAAATGTTTTATCCTCATTAAGTTCAACATCAAAATAAATTGGCTCCACATTATGTCCAATAATAGGACCTTCTGCATCTTCAAATTTACCTGCAATAGTCTTAACTAATTTATCCTCATCTTTGTGAACATTCATTTCCTTTGAATTAATATATATATAATCAGGCTTAGACATCTTCAATTTGGCAGGCATATTAATCCACAATTGAAAGCCCTGAAGTTTTCCTCCAGTCATAGCTGGCATTTCTGAATGTATTATTCCACTACCAGTTTTCATCCATTGAACATCACCCGCTTTCATTCTACCCTTTGAGCCTGTGCTATCTTCGTGCTCAAATTCTCCATGCAGCATATAAGTTACTGTTTCTATACCCCTATGAGGATGAGCTGGAAAGCCACCAATATAATCATCTTTATCCTCTGATCCAAACTCATCCAACATAAGAAACGGATCATAATAATTTGGTTCAATTCCAATACTTCTTTTTAATTTAACCCCTGCGCCATCTGATGAAATTATTGGCTCAATAATTTTTTCTACTTCAATTTTTTTCATTTTTATTTTTTATTATCTATACTAAATTTTTTAGATCCATTTACTACAATAATTAAAAAACCTCCAGCTAATCCTATATTTTTTAAAAAAGATATAGTCTGCATTTGATTTGAAAAATCTGTATGAAAAACAAAAGCGGTGGTTAAACAAAAAATTGCCAATAATCCAGCGGCTATTTTTGTCTTATACCCAATAATTACCAATATCGGAGCAGCAATCTCAAGAATAATTGCTGGAGTTAAAAATATACCTGGCACTCCATAACTCTCCATCCATTCTAATGTTCCGTCATAATTAATTACTTTAAAGTAACCGTTTAGTAAAAATAATAAGGATATTAATACTCTTCCCAATAGATCTAAGTAATTTTTCATATAAAGAGATTTAATTTTTTTATTCAATAATATCAAGTAGACCTTTTAGACTCTGTATTTCATATTTAGGCTTATAATCTAGATTATCAAATATATTTTTATTTCTATTTACCCAAATAGATTGATATCCGTAATTACCAGCACCAGATACATCCCAGGTATTTGCACTTAAAAAAGCAATTTCATTTTTTTTAATTTTATAATTTTTTACGGGTATATCATAAACTTTTGAAGCTGGTTTATAAATTCTAACTTCTTCAATAGAAAAAATACTATCAAAAAAATTATCTAAATTGTTACTTTGGACTAACTGACGAAGTAAATTAGGTGTGCCATTAGATAGTATCGCTAATTTATAATTATTTACTTTTAGATTTTTTAGTATTTTTTCGACTTCTGAATATGGAGATAAAACTTTATATAAACTCAATAGTTCCTTTTTCATAGAAGGGTCTATTTCAAATACCCTCATGGATTTATCTAAACTATCTTCAGTTATTTGCCAGAAATCTTTATGTCTGTCCATTATACTTCTCAACCAAGTGTACTCTAGCTGAGTTGTTCTCCAATAATTTGAAAAAGTCTCCCATTTATTACCTATTTTACTTTTACATTTCTTTGCAGCAGAATTGACATCAAATAAAGTTCCATATGCATCAAAAATTATTGCTTTAATATTTTTCATAAATAAACTTATAAAATGAGTTATATTAGATTATTTTTTAAAGAAAACTTATCTCTTAATTTAAATTCAAATCTAGATAAATCTCAATCCCACTATATTTCAAAAGTTATGAGAATTAAAGAAGGTGAAAACATTTCTTTATTCAATGAAACGGGAGAATGGATTGCAAAAATTAAGGATATAAAAAAAGGTATTATAAACTTTGTCATACTAGAAAAAATTAGAAATGTAGAAAATGATATGGAAATATGGCTAGCATTTTCACCTATAAAATTTAATTATTTAAATTTTATGATTCAAAAAGCAACGGAATTAGGTATTACTAGGTTTATTCCAATATTAACTGATAGATCAATTGTAAGAGATATAAATAAAAACAGAATAAAAAAGATAATAATAGAAGCCTGTGAACAATCTAATAGAACTAAGTTACCTAAATTGGAAAAATTAATAAGATTTAAAGAATTTTTAAAAATTTATAATGATACTAATATTGTTTTAGGAGATTTAAATACTAAGGAGGAAAAGATACATTTTAATAAAAAGAGTCCAATATGTATTTTGATAGGTCCTGAGGGAGATTTTTCTGAAACTGAGAGAGAGCTAATGGGACAATTAAAAAACTTGAGGTCTTTAAGAATTAACAAAAATATTTTAAGAACAGAAACAGCAGCAATATCAATGATATCAATATTAACTTTTAAACTTTTATCTTAATAGTCTATTAATTTTTTTAAACATATCTTTATATTCTGCGTGATGGCTAATTCTATCTAAATATTTTCCTCCCTTAAGTAATAAAACAGATGAGCTATGATTAATTAGATAGCTGCCACTCTCTGTAAAAATCTTTTCTGAAAGAACACCCCATGATTGAGATAACAAAAATATTTTTTTTGGGTCTCCAGTAATTCCAAATATTTCATTTTCAAATCCCCCCAAATAATTTTTTATGGTTTCTGGTGTATCTCTCTTTGGATCTATACTTACAAAAAAAACTTTAAATTTTTGTTTTTTTTTGATGTCTAATTCATTAATCACCAGATCCAAGTTGTATAAAGTCATCGGACATATATCTGGACAATTTGTAAATCCGAAAAATATCGCAGTTAGTGGTCCGTCAAATGATTTATCAGTTATAGTATTATTATTAACATCTTTTAATGAAAACTCTGAACCTTTAAAAGATGCGACCATATCATCTTTTTGCTCTTTAATGTTTAAAAAGACTGGTAACATTAAAAATATAAATAAAAATAAGCACCCAGAAATAATTGTAATTGAAGTCTTTAATTTCATAGTTGATAATGTTTTATAAATGATTATATAAAATTAATGTCCAGCTTATTAAAGAAATTTTTTGGCACAATTATAGAAAAACCCTGGGAGGCAGAAAGGGCACAAGTTGACGATGCTCACAGCGGTCAAACCTTTGATTTATCAGTACAAAAATCAGCAGTAATAATTATTTTTGGCATCGCTACAGTTCTCTTTAGTCTAATTTTTACTGGATATATTTATAGTGTTCCACCGGAACAAGACACAAAATATTTATTAAAACCCAATTTACTTTGGATTAATACATTTGTACTGTTGCTCATTTCATTTTATTTTAACAAATTAACCAATGAACTTAAAAAATCAGAAACTTCAAATGTAAAAAAACAATTGTTGATAATCGGTGGTTTAAGTTATCTTTTCCTTTTTGGTCAAGTAGCTTTTTGGATTCAATTAATGAAAAGTGGAAATTATGTTCAAACTAACAACTACTTCTCATCATTCTATATATTCACAGCTCTTCACGGACTACACTTACTAGGCGGACTGTTTTTTTGGGGTAAAGTCGCGTCGAGAGTTTTAAAAGTAAAAAATGAAAAAATCTTAGAAGAAGAAAAAAATATATCGGCATTATCAATGTATTGGACATTTCTTCTAATAGTTTGGTTAGCATTCTTTTTAATGATTTATGTTTTTAACGATGCATTTATAGAGTGGTGCAAAACTCTTGTGGCCTAAAGAAATAATACCAATATCGAACCGACTGCGGCAACTACAATAAGTAAAATATTTACTGACTTTAAGTACCTTTTTGTTTCGGGTTTTACCCCGTCTCTCTTAAATGCCCCAGCCCCAAAAGAGATAACAATAAAGAACAAAAATACGAGAGAAAGAATAGCTACAAGTATTCCAAATTTTCCTAACATTTTATGACTTATACAAGCTAATTATAATCATTTTGAAGACATTTTGTCATAGGTTTTTATTAGATTTCTCTTATATATAAATCTTCATGCATGTAGGAATAATATTTTTTTTGATCATACTAGGTTCAGTTTTATTTCATATTTTCACGCCATGGTATTGGACAGATATAGCCTCAAATTGGCAAGGCATGGATGATACTATAACACTTACCTTTTGGATAGGTGGAGGTGTTTTTGTAGCAGTATGTTTGTTTATGATCTATTGTCTTTTTAAATTTTCTTATAAAGAGGGTAGAAAGGTTGAATATAAACCAGAAGATAAAAAATTAGAAAAAATTTTAACTTGGGCAACTACTCTTGGAATTGCGGCTCTACTCGCTCCAGGACTAATAATTTGGAACCAATATGTAAATGTTCCTAAGAATGCCCTAGAAGTTGACGTTATGGCATGGCAATGGGGATGGCAGTATAGATTACCAGGAGAAGATGGTAAACTTGGGACAACCAAGGTTACTAATATTAACGACGAAAATCCTTTTGGTATTAATGTCGATGATCCATTTGGAAGAGACGACATTCTTGTACAAAGCGATTATATAAATTTAGAAAATAACAAACCAGTAAAAATTTTATTACGGTCTGTTGATGTTCTGCACAACTGGTATGTACCACAATTTAGATCAAAAATGGACGCAGTTCCAGGAATAGTGACGTTTTATTGGTTTGAACCAAATAAAATTGGTGAATACGAAGTTTTGTGTGCGGAGTATTGTGGTGTTGGTCATTATGCTATGAGAGGTGGAGTGGAAGTACAAAGCACTAAAGACTATAACGTATGGTTATCTGAACAAGAGACATTTCAAGATTTAATAGCTAAGAATGAGACATTAGAATTTGAGGATAATAAATTAGCAAAAAATAATAATATAAATTTAAAACAAGATATATATAAAGAGGAATAATTTATGTCAGATGAACACGAAAATAAATCAGGTTATCAAGCTCAATCGTCAGAAACGATTCATGCTCAATCTTCCGAAGCAATCACAGGGAGTGGATCAGGTATTGCACCTGATATGGATTATGTAAGGCCAGCTGAACTTCCAGAACAAGATTTATATCACCCCCATAGTTTTATTGAAAAATGGGTTTTTTGTCAGGACGCCAAAGTTATTGGAGTTCAATATTTTTTAACAGCAGTATTTACAGGTATTGTTGGATTAATTTTATCTTGGTTAATGAGATTACAGTTAGGCTTTCCAGGATTGGCAGGATTTATAACTGCTGAACATTATTATCAATTTGTAACCATGCATGGAATGATCATGGTGGTTTATTTTTTAACAGCGCTATTTTTAGGAGGATTTGGAAATTATCTTATTCCTTTAATGGTAGGAGCAAGAGACATGGTCTTCCCATATGTGAATATGTTAAGTTTTTGGATGTTTTTTGTTGCTGTTGTAGTTTTAATGGCTAGTTTTTTTGTTCCGGGTGGTCCTACCGGCGCTGGATGGACTTTATATCCTCCACAAACAATCTTAGAGGGAACACCAGGTCATGGCTGGGGTATTCTATTAATGTTAATCTCTTTATCTCTATTTGTCATTGGTTTCACAATGGGAGGATTAAATTATATGATAACAATACTTCAAGCTAGAACAAGAGGTATGACCCTAATGAGAATGCCTTTAACAGTTTGGGGAATATTTACAGCAACAGTCTTAGCAATGCTTGCATTTCCAGCATTATTAGTTAGTTCGATAATGATGACACTAGATAAGCTTTTAGGAACAAGCTTTTTTATGCCAACTATTTTAAAAGCTGGTGAAGTTTTAGAATATGGTGGCGGAAGTCCAATATTATTTCAACACCTTTTTTGGTTTTTCGGTCATCCAGAAGTTTATATAGTTGCCCTTCCAGCCTTTGGAATTGTATCTGATTTAATATCTGTTCACGCTAGAAAAAATATCTTCGGTTACAGAATGATGGTTTGGGCAATTGTTGGAATTGGTGCATTAAGCTTTTTTGTTTGGGCTCATCACATGTACGTTAGTGGTATGAATCCGTGGTTTGGTTTCTTTTTTGCATCAACAACTCTGATTATCGCAGTTCCTACTGCTATGAAAGTATATAACTGGATATTAACTTTATGGAGAGGAAACATAAGAATTAATACTGTAATGCTATGGTGTTTAGGTTTCATTGTAACGTTTGTAAATGGTGGTATAACAGGAATATTTTTAGGTAACGTTTCTGTTGATGTTCCTTTATCTGATACTTATTTCGTTGTAGCGCATTTCCATATGGTTATGGGTATAGCACCTTTGATGGTTATAATGGGAGCAATTTATCACTGGTTTCCTTTGGTAGCTGGAAAAATGTTGAATGAGAAATTAGGTAAATGGCATTTTTGGATAACTTTTCTAGGAGCATATTCTATATATTTCCCAATGCACTATTTAGGATTTATTGGTGTTCCAAGAAGATATTATGAAATGTACGACAGCCCGTATATGACATCGGGTGTTGGATTAAATGAATTCATTAGCACTGCAGCATTTATAGTTGGTGCCGCTCAATTATTTTTAGTTTTTAATATTATTAAAACAATGAAAACTGGAAAAAAAGCAGAACAAAATCCGTGGAAGGCAAATTCTTTAGAGTGGTATACATCGACAGTTCCACCAGAGCACGGTAATTTTGGTGATAGATTGCCTGTAGTTCATAGATGGCCATACGACTACAATGTACCTGGAGCAGAACAAGACTATTTACCACAAACAGCTGCACCAAGTGAAGTTGCACATACTGAGGTAGAAAAAACATAGTTAATAAAAATGTCTGACCCAAATATAGAAGGCTTTGAATTAGAAAAAGGGTTTAAAGGCATGGCCAAAGATACTGGCTCTGACCAAACAATGTTCAAAGGCGTCCACTGGGGCAAGGCGATGATGTGGATATTTCTGTTAAGTGACACTTTTGTTTTCAGTTGTTTTTTAATAGCTTATATGAAGGGTAGATCTTCAACACCCGCAGAATGGCCAAACCCTAGTGAAGTTTTTGCTTTAGATGCTTTTGGAGTACCGGTTCCTTTATTACTTATAGCTTTGATGACATTTGTATTAATAACCAGTAGTGGCACAATGGCTTTAGCTGTAAAATATGGTTACGAAAAAAATAGAAAAATGTGTGGCTATTTAATTTTAGCTACAGCTTTAGGAGGCTTAACTTTTGTTGGTATGCAGGCATATGAATGGTCCAAGCTTATTCATGAAGGTGTCAGACCATGGTCTAATCCTTTTGGCGCAGCCCAATTTGGATCTTTTTTCTTTATGATTACTGGTTTTCATGGAACACATGTATCAATAGGAGTTATATTCTTATTTATTTATTGTTATAAAGTATTTGCAGGTCATTATGATAAGGGTAAAAGAGGGTGGTTCACAAAGATGAAAGGCGATTATGTTGAAGTAGAAATTCTTGGACTTTATTGGCATTTTGTTGATTTAGTTTGGGTGTTTATTTTCGCTTTTTTTTACTTATGGTAAAAATAATGGAAGATTCAAAAAAAAGAGAACAATCTGGTAGCACACATAAAATAGGTATATATCTTTGGATATGGGGACTTCTTTTCGTATTAAGTTTTTTTTCTTATTTAGTAGACTGGTATCAATTTCAAGGGATGCTTAGATGGTCCTTAATTTTATTTTTCATGTTTTTAAAAGCTGGATTAATCATGGCATTTTTTATGCATTTGTATTGGGAAAGATATGCATTAGTTAATGTTCTTTTATGGCCTATGACTGCTATTGTTTGTTTTATATGTTTAATGATAGCAGAAGGAAAATATACCTTATTTTCAAGATTATTTTACTTTTTTGTTGGAGGATAAAATGGATGGATACGATTATTTAGCTGGTTTTTTAATTTTTTTTCTATTTTTTATTTATATAGTTTGGTTTGGATATACAGTTAAACAAGAAAAAGAGAAGGAACAGGCTGACAATATAAAAATAAATCCCTATGATAATGTTCCTCTTCACAGAAGATTAATAGATAAAAAAAATCCAAAAGTAGGATTATTTGATTTAGGTAATCATGTTTTAATTGCAGGCTTTATTCTAGTAGTAATATTTATATCCCTTAATGTAGAATAAAAGTGATAAGCAATATTTTAAATAAGAGATCAGTTTTTGCTAATACTTTAGTAAATTTAAAATCTTTCCTTCTTCTAATGAAGCCTCGTGTCATGTCATTAGTAATTTTCACATGTGCAGTAGGTCTACTAATGTCACCTTCAACTATTCCATTTTATAATTCAATTATCTCAATATTTTTTGTTGCAATAGGTGCTGGAGCGGCAGGAGCACTTAATATGTGGTATGAAGCTGATTTAGATAAACTAATGACGAGAACCTGTTTGAGACCCATACCTACTGGAAAATTAAATAAGAACCAAGCTTTAGTATTTGGTATTGCATTATCTTTATTTTCAATAGTAGGATTATATTATTCATCAAATTTACTCTCAGCATTTATATTATTTATAACAATTTCTTTTTATGTTTTCGTTTATACAATATGGTTAAAAAGAAAGACGCCACAAAACATCGTTATAGGTGGGGCATCAGGAGCTTTGCCACCTGTAATAGGATGGACAATAGCAAATAATAGCCTTGCTCTAGAGCCAATAACATTTTTTTTAATAATATTTTTTTGGACACCTTCACATTTTTGGGCATTAAGTTTATTTAAAGCTGATGATTACAAAAAAGCAAACATTCCAATGTTGCCATTAACAAATGGCATTGAAAATACTAAGAAAAATATATTTATTTATTCAATTTTAATGTTGCCAGTTGTTATAACGCCTTACTTGATTGAATTTGTAGGCAACTTTTACCTCATAAATTCATTATTATTAACATTTTATTATATATTCATTTGTTATGAACTATATAGTTTCAAAAAAAATAAATTTGAAATTTCAAAAGCAAAAAAAGTCTTTTCTTACTCAATTTTTTACTTATTTTTACTTTTTGTATTATTCCTTGTAGATAAAATATTTTAGTTGTAGAAGTTTTCCTAATCCATGAATTATATAAGTACTAGAAATAATAGTAAAAAAGTATCTTTTGAACATGTCTTTTTAAAAGGTTTGTCAGAGGACGGTGGTCTGTTTATACCAGAAAAATTAAAAAAATTTGATCATAAAGAATTAGAGGATCTATCAAATCTAAGTTATAAAAATCTAGCATTTAATATTATAAAATTATTTACTGGCGATTTCATAAGCGAGTTGAATTTAAAAAATTTAATTGATAAATCATATGAAAATTTTAGAGACCGAAATGTTGTAAAAATTAATAAAATTAATAAAAATTATTTACTAGAATTATATCATGGTCCAACTCTCGCTTTCAAAGACATTGCTATGCAACTTATTGGTAATTTTTACGAATACTACTTACAGAAAAATAATAGAAAAATTAACATCATAGTTGCTACTTCTGGTGATACTGGCGCAGCTGCGATTGACGCAATTAGAGGAAAAAAAAATATAAATATTTTCGTATTGCACCCACACAACAAAATTTCATTTGTTCAAAGAAAACTTATGACAACTATCGAAGATAATAATGTATACAACCTAGCAGTTGACGGTAATTTTGATGATTGTCAAAATTTAGTAAAATCTATGTTCTCTGATACTAGTTTTGCGAATACTATAAATATGTCAGGAGTAAATTCTATTAATTGGGCAAGGATAGTCGCACAAACAGTATATTATTTTTATTCATACTTTCAAATAGGAAAACAGCAAATATGTTTTTCTGTACCTACTGGAAATTTTGGTGATGTATATGCAGGTTACATCGCTAAACAGATGGGTTTGCCTATAAATAAATTTATAGTTGCTACAAACCAAAATGATATTTTGCACAGAGCAATATCAAATGGAGATTACAAATCAAATAAAGTTAAGGAAACTATATCCCCAAGTATGGATATTCAAGTGGCTAGCAACTTTGAGAGATTGCTTTACGACTTATATAATAAAAATTCTGAAAAGTTAAAAAATATAATGAAGAGTATAAAAGATAATTCATTTAAAATTGAACAGGATAAACTAAAAGACTTACAGAATGATTTTGAGTCAGAAAGTTTAAATGAAACCGAAATTATTAATACAATAAAAAAATTTTATAAAGAAAATAAAGTTATTATTGACCCTCATACAGCTATAGGAGTAGGCGCTGTTGAAAAACTAAATTTAAGTAATGTGGTTATTTTATCAACTGCTCATCCTTGTAAATTTCCTGTGGCAATAGAAAAAGCAATATCAAAAACTGAAAATTTGCCTGAAAGCCTTGACTATATTTATGATAAGGAAGAAAAATTTGAGGTGATTTCAAACGATTTAGAAAAAGTTAAAGAATATGTATTAAGATCAATATGAAATTAAAAATAAATGATCAAATTCCAGATACAGAAATTTACCAATTAGTTAACGGTGAGCCACAAAAAAATAAATTAATAGATATTTTAGGTAAGGATAAAATTATTCTATTTGGATTACCTGGCGCTTTTACATCTACTTGTTCTAAACTACATTTACCGGGGTTTGTTGAAAATGCTGAAAATATAAAAGCGAAGGGCATAAAAAATATATTTTGTTTATCTGTGAATGATCCATATGTAATGAATGCTTGGGGAGAGGTAAACAATATAGGTAATAAAATTAAAATGTTGTCTGATCCGTATCTATCATTTACCCTTGCAATTGGTGCCGAAGTAGATAGAAATTCAAAAGGGATGGGTATTAGATCAAATCGATATGCAATGGTAGTTGAAAATTTAAAAGTTTTAAACTTTCAAGTTGAAAAAGAAACTAAACAATGTGAAGTGTCCTCAGCAGGGACTATTTTAGGTATCCTTTAATTTTTTTACATCTTCTGTGCGCGCAAGTTAATCACTAGCTGATGACCGTGCCAATAAATCAACCTCATTGTTTAATACATCGGTTGAATGTGCTTTTACCCAAATCCACTCGATATCAAATACTTTTGATAGATCATCGAGTCTTGTCCAAAGGTCTTTATTTTTAACTTTTTTTTTGTCGGCGGTTTTCCAACCATTTTTCTTCCAATTATGTATCCACTCTGTTATTCCAGATTTAACATATTTAGAGTCTGTAAAAATTTGAACTTTAGAGCCTTTTGGTATCTCTTTAAGAGCCATTATAGGAGCTGTCAATTCCATCTGATTATTTGTTGTGTTTTCTTTGCTACCTTTAATTTCTGTTCTTCCGCTTTCATTTATTATTATAGCAGCCCAACCACCTTTACCTGGATTCTCTAAGCATGATCCATCCGTATATACTTTTATCATCCTAAGTACTCACTAAATTTATTAATCTTTTTATGAAAGTTCAATTTATCTAAATATTCTCTTGGATTTTTTTTCTTAATTATCGCATTTTTTGGCGTATTTAAATAGTCATAAGCTCTAGTTAATAGATACCTTAACGCTGAACCTTTGCACAAAGTACTAAATGCATTTTTTTCATTTTTCAATAATTTTCTTTTGGTCTCATATCCTTTAATTAAGTTATAAGATTTTCTTTTATTAAGAATAAATTTATTTATTTTCTTATCAAAACATAAAGCATTTACACATGTAGCTAACTCATATGCATAATAATCTGTGCAGGAAAAATAAAAATCGATAAAACCGTAAAATTTTTTTTTGTAAAAAAAAATATTGTCAATAAATAAGTCAGAATGTATCACACCATTTGGCAAACTTTTAGGCCAATTTTTCTTTAATTTCTCTAAATCTGAAACCATATTCGTTTTCAAGTTATTTGATAATTTATTAATTTTTTTATCAATTTTATTTGAGATCTTATGTAATAAATTAATTGACAAAGAATTTTTTCTATTAATTTTGAGTTTTTTTGTAGCTTTGTGTAATGCAGCAACATTTTTACCAATTTGCCTGCAGTCTGATGGACTCAGTTTTTTTTTGTCTTTACCTTTAAGGAAAGTAACTAAACAAGCACTTTTACCTTTTATTTTGAACAAATAAGATCCTTTTTTGTTTTTAATTGGACTAGGGCATACAATTTTGAGTTTTGAGAGACCATACATAAGTTTCATAAAAAACGGTAAATCTTTCTTATCTACCCTTTTTTCAAAAATTGTTAGAATTGTTTTTTTGTTTTTAAATTCTATAAAATAATTGGTATTTTCAATACCTTTTTTTATGCCATTATATTTTTTAACAATTCCTAAATTAAAATTATTTTCTATTTTATTAATATCTGACTTATCTATCTTGGTAAATACAGCCATTAATTCAATTTACCAGGAATTTTAAATACAACGTCTTCTTTAATTATTTCTGATTCTTCAATAGTAATATTATATTTATTTTTTAGATCATTTATAAATTTTTCAACTAAAATTTCAGGAGCAGATGCTCCAGAGGCCAAACCAATTGTTTCACAAACGTCTATTTTATCAAATGGAATAAAACTTTCAGAATGCATTAACATAGAATTTGAACATCCCGAGGTTTTCGCGACCTCAACTAGCCTTACAGAATTTGAAGAGTTTCTGCTACCAATGACAAAAAACATGTCACATTTTTTTGCTATATTTTTTACAGCTGCTTGTCTATTTGTGGTTGCATAGCAGATATCTTCTTTTTTAGGCTCTTTTATTTCTGGAAATTTTTTTTTAAGCTGTTTTATTATATCTCTAGTATCATCTACAGAGAGCGTTGTTTGAGTTACAAAAGCTAATTCTTTGTTTGTTTTTTTCTCATAATTAGATGCATCGTTCAAACTTTCAATTAAATCAATACATCCCTCAGGTATTTGACCCATTGTTCCAACAACTTCAGGATGATTCTTGTGTCCTATTAGTAAAATGTGATAGCCAGTTTTATGTAAATTTTCTGCCTCTCTATGTACTTTAGAAACTAATGGACAAGTGGCATCTATATATTCCATTTTTAAACTTGAAGCTTCCTCTGGTACATTTTTTGGAACGCCATGAGCCGAAAAAATCACAGGTCTCGTTTTATCGTCAATTTCACTTAATTCTTCTACAAATATGGCTCCGATTTTTTTTAAACCTTCAACCACATGTTTGTTATGAACTATTTCATGTCTAACGTATACAGGTGATCCATACTTCTCTATGCTTTTTTTTACAATCTCTATTGCTCTATCTACTCCAGCACAAAAACCTCTAGGTGCTGCTAGTAAAATCTTTAAGTTTTTTTTATTCATACTTCAATTTTTTGCTAAAAAAGTTAATAAAATACTAAACATGCCACAAAAAAATATATTGCAAAACATAGACCAAAAATTTGCAATACCTGATCTTAAAAATCCAATAGCAGAAATTATAGATAAAATCCAAACCAATAAATTTATATTTCTATTTTTCATTTTTTTCGATTAAATACTCGAGTAATATATGTGGAAAAGTCAATGACGCCAATCCTATAAAAATTACTTTATATATAGCATTATTTAATTCAAAAAAACTATTAAGACTGTAAATGGATATCAAGAAGATTAGAGCAGTAATGAAAGTAAGTGGTAAAGCTTTTTTTACGAATTTTAAAAGTCCAGCTTTAAACTTTTTATCTAATTCAAAAATTAGTGTCAAACTATGTCTAATAGAGTGTAGAAAACAAAAATAAATTGTAAATGCTAATATTGGATTTAAAAAATAGTTTAATAAAACGATAGATGAAAAATCCATAATTGATATCGTGTTATAGTCTATATTTTTTGACTTTGATAAGTATATTCCTGAAATAAAACTAATAAAAAGTAATATAAATAAAATCTCTTTGGAAATTACAAATTCTGAAAATAAATTAAATTTTAACATTAAAAAAATATTGTTAGTTTTGTCATAATTAAATAACAAGGGTGAAATAATAATCGATGAGCCTTTTAAAAGAAATAGAAAATCTTTTTTAGGACCTTTAATATTTGATTTAAAAATAGTATCTTCTTTGCCAAAATGATAACTTGCGATTAGAAGAAAAATTGTAAGTAAAAAATTTGGCATTATTATCCATGAAATAATTATAAAAATAGACAAACAAATATAAGAAAAGTAAAATTTTTCTATCTTCTTTATTTTAAAAATTTTTAATAACTTTTTTCCTTTTAAATTATCCAAAGATCCGTGAGATATGCCTATCGACAATATTAAAAATAAACAAACTAATAAATAGTTTTGATTTTTTATAAAACTAAAAGACGATAAAAAAATACAAAAATTAAAAAAAACTAATGAATGAATAAAATCTATTTTTTTTAGCATATTTAAAATAGTTCTTTTATAAAAATAGCTTTAGGCATTTTTAGAATTATATTAATATCGTCAACTATATTACTTTTATTAGATAAAAATTTTATAACTTTTTCATTATTTGCAGTAAACATATTATAAAAAATTTCAGGCATTCGTTCAGGATACTTTGATAAAACTTTTAGGAATATTTTATCCAGATATTTATATTTTTTTTTTATCTTGAATTTTTTTATTTTGTCTATGTTTCCAAAATTCTTACAAATATACCTGCTATGATCTTGAATATTTAAGAATGTATATCCTGTACTTAATCTAGTCATCCCTCCAGCAGTTCCTATAGATATTTCGTTCTTTTTAATAATCGAAGATGTATGAAAGAGTGGTATTTTACCTTGTTCCTCATACAAAATTTTATAATTTTTAATTTTTAATTGATTTTTAATGTAGTTTTTGAGTTGGTCATCATAGTTTTTTTCAGTATCATCCATCATGTTAGATAACCAAGTTGTTTCGACTAATGCTTTATTTTCAGAATAAGGCAATGTATAAAAAAAATGTACGCTATTTTTTTGGTCACAATCAAAATCCATTAAATTAATAATTTCACTATCAAAAATTTTTTTATCAACTTCAATTTCTACACCACCAAAATGTTGCCAAAGATCTTTTTTGTCAGGTTTAATATTCATTAAACTATTGAAAATTATTGATTTACTTACATCTAAGTCATTCATAGTTTTTAAAAAATTAATATTTTTATTTTTTTTCAATCTACTAATTGTTTTTTTATAAAAAAGACCACTATCAATAGACTGATATGGAGATTTACCACAACTGACGTAATTAGTTTTATTTGTAATATTTATAGAAAAATTATTCCAACTTTTAATAACACAATCCTCGAAATTATGAGGACTTACCCTCCAAAAAGACCAAGTTTTATCCCTATTGTAATTTGTGCGAGGATCAATTATGGCTAAGTTTTTATTTTCAAATTTGTTATTTATATCTAATTCGTAAGCTAGTGATAAACCAGCGCAGCCTCCTCCAATAATTATATAATCAAAATCTTTCATTTAATTTTATTTCCTTTTTTATCTCATCATGTCGTAACCCAACCTTACTATCATTAGGATTTAAAAAAATTAATATTATAAAATCGTAAATACTTAATAAAGTTTCTTTTACTTTTCCAAATTTTGTGACAAATATTTTCCCCGAATTTTTATATTCCTCAAAATCTCTCTTTTTTTTTATCTCATTTCCAATTTGCCTATAAACTCTTCGAGCTACCAAGATAGCGAATCTGCAAGATATAGGTATTTCTTTAATTGATATAAAAGAGCTATTATAAAATATATCAGCCAATTGCAATGTTTCTTTTATTTTGACAAAATCGTTATCAATATATTCTCTATTGCATTTTTTGTCCTCTATAACATCTCTAGAAATATTTGTTAGCTGCATAGCAATTCCTAAATCAACTGCTGCTTCAAGTGCTCTATCTGAATTTACTTTTAATATTTTTGCCATCATTAAACCAACAGTTCCAGCAACTCTATACGAATAAATTAATAGTTCTTTTTTAGTTTTTAATTTTACTTTTTCATTTAAATCAGTTTCAACTCCATCAAATAAATCTTCTACAATTTTAATTGATATAGAAAATTGATCTATTAAATTCCACATTTTTTTTATCTTGTCTGAACTAAAATCCTTCTCAAAGAACTTTTTTTTAAATTCTATAAAATTTTTCTTTTTGATATCTAAATTTATTTCGTCATCTACGATATTATCTACAGTTCTACAAAAGTCATATAAATTTGAACAATTATTATAATTTACTCTTGGTAAAAAAAATCCAGCCCAATTAAATGATTTAGCATAAATTGATAGGTAATTTTTTGACATTAAATTATTTTATCTAATACTTTTGCAGATGAAAGAACTCCTGGCACCCCAGCTCCAGGATGAGTTCCGGCACCTACAAAATATAATCCTTTACATATCTCAGATTTATTATGAAATCTAAAATAAGCTGATTGGCTAAATTTTGGTTGAATAGAAAACCCGGAACCGTATTTAGTATTCAATTCTTTCTCAAAATAATCTGGTGTTAAGTAAAAATCTTCTACTATGTTCTCTCTTAAATTTGGCAATAAATGATTTTGCATTTTTTCTATAACAAGATTTTTCATTTTATCACCTTCAACCTCCCAATTGATTTTAGATTGATTATTGGGAACAGGAACTAAAATGTAAAAACAGTCATGCCCCTCTGGAGCCATAGATTTATCAGTAGCGGAAGGTCTGTGGAGGTAATAACTTATATCATTATTCAATTTTTTTTTATCAAAAATATCTTTTAAATGTTCTTCATACTTATTACCAAATTTAATTGTATGATGTGCAACGTTCTTATAAACTTTTTTGGTTCCAAAATAATAAACAAATAAACCCATAGAGTAATCCATTCTTCCCCTTTTCCAATTGAATAACGGATTCTCTTTACCATTAATTAATTTATCATACACATTAGGAGGATCTGCATTACATATTATATTATCAGCGTTTATTTTTTCCAAATTGTTAATTTCTAATGATTTGATCTTTCCATTTTCGGTAAAAAATTTTGTAGCTTCCGAATTTTTCAAAATTTTGATGTTTTCTTCTATCATTAATTTTTCTAAACCTTTTATTATTGCACCAGTACCACCCATAGAGTAATGAATTCCCCATTTTTTTTCTAAATAGAGAATAAGTCCATAAATCGAGGTAGTTGTAAATGGATTTCCTCCAACTAATAAAGGATGCATGCTGAGCATTCTCCTTAATTTTTCATTTTCAATATATGATGAAACTAAAGAGTAAACCGACTTATAGCTTTTTAAGTTCAATAAAGAAGGCAGTTGTTTCATCATAAATAATGGCTTATCAAAAGGTACATGTGATAATTCAGTAAAACCTTTATCAAATATTTTTTTTGTAAAATCGACAAGATTAGTATACCCAACAACATCTTTTTTATTTATTTTTTCGATTTGTTTTTTCATTGAATCTTCATCTCCTGAATAATCAAAATTAAATCCATCTTCAAAAATAAATCTATACCAAACATCTAAGGGTGTAATGTTTATATATTTCGAGGGGTCTTTATTGAAAATTTCAAATAATTCATAAATTAAATGTGGAGCTGTTATTACAGTAGGTCCACCATCAAATTTAAAACCATTTTTCTCAAAAACCCTAGCTCTACCTCCTAGATCATTCTGTTTTTCTATTAAAGTAACTTCATGACCTTTTGCTCTCATTCTAAGAGCGGCAGCAATACCTCCAAACCCTGAACCTATTACAAAAGTTTTCATAATGTGATTTTATATTATTATTATAAAATGTAACTAAATTAGATACTAAGAATTTATCTTTTTTAATTCTTCTTTAGTTTCTTTTAAATTTTTTTCGAATAGCGCTTCTAATTTTGATTTATCTACTGATCCAGATATAACTTTTTTCACTGAATCTACAGCTATTTTTACAGATTTATTTCTTATTTCTTTTATTGCAAATTCTTTCATTTGATTAATTTTGCTTTGTGAAAGAATTTTTTTGTTTTCAGATGATTTATGAAATTTATTGTTCATATCTATTATAATCTTTTCAGCTTCTCTGTTTGCTTCCTCTAATATTTTTTCACTTTCAGTGTTTGCACTTTCAAATTTAATTTTAGACTTATCAAGCAAACTTTTTGACTCTGTTCTTAGTTTTTCACTTTCATCAATTTCATTTTTAATATCATTTATCATTTTATTTAATAAATCATTTACTTTTTGTGGTATTTTAAAATAAACTAAAACTCCACAGAAAATGAAGAAAGAAATTGCTACCCAAAAAGTAGAGTCAAATGTCATGAAATTTGTCCGTTTCTTTTTCTAGATAGGTCTTCTACAATAGCTGAGATATTACTTTTGTTAACCTCGGCTCCAATTAATTGTTTTAATAAATCTGAAGATGTTTCTATTGCAATTTGATTTATTTTTGCAGGAGATTTATCTATTAGTGACTTAATTTCTTTCTCAGCAGATTTTAGTTCTTTATCGATTTCATTTTCTAATATATCTCGTTTTTTGTCTATATCTTCAATTAATCTTTTCTTAGCCTCTTTCAAAATATTTTTTGCTTTAATCCTGCTTTCTAAAATAACTTTTTCATATTCTTTATTTAATTTGTCGCTCTCTGATCTTTGTTTGTCTGCAGTCTCAATATTTTCTACAATCTGAGATTTTCTATTTTCTAAATTTTTACTGATACCTGGTAATATTAATTTAGATAAAATAACAAATAAAAGACCGAATGTAATAACTAACCAAAATATTTGTGAAATCCAATATTCAGGATCGAGTTGAGGCATACCTCCACTTTCAGCACCGATACTTTTTGAAGTAAATATCTGCAAATATAAAATACTCAAAGTTACTTTTTTAATCATTAATTAAAATGCGAAAAGTATTATTAACGCCACAACTAGACCAAAAAGTCCAGTAGCTTCCGCTAAAGCGAAACCCAATAAAAGATTTGGAAATTGCTTTTGTGCTGCAGACGGATTTCTCATCGCGCCAGATAAGTAATTACCAAATATAATTCCTATTCCAACCCCTGCGCCTGCAAGAGCAATAGCCGCAAGGCCTGCTCCTATCATCTTTGCTGCTTCTAACTCCATTATATCCTCCTTTTAAGTTAATGGTGTAAATTTAGTGCATCGTTTAAATAGATGCATGTTAAAATTGCGAAAACATAGGCTTGAAGAAATGCAACTAAAATTTCTAAACCAGTTAATGCAACTGAAAAACCAAGAGGTAGCCAACCTCCAACTATTCCTAGGCTAACTACAAAACCCCCAAATACCTTCATCATTGTATGGCCTGCCATCATGTTCGCAAACAACCTTACAGATAAACTTATAGGCCTACTTAAATATGAAATTATCTCTATAACTACTATTAAGGGCAAAAGCACCATAGGTACTCCACTAGGAACAAACAATTTTAAATAACTAAAACCATATTTAATAAAGCCAATAATCGTTACTCCGATAAATATAAAAGCTGCCAATACGAAAGTTACAATGATATGACTTGTTACTGTAAAAGAATATGGAATCATGCCCAACATATTACAGAATAAAACAAACATAAATAAAGAGAATATAAATGAAAAATATGGTTTTGCCTTTGTGCCTGCTGTATCGCTTATCATTTTAGAGACAAAAGAGTAACTTAATTCTGCTAATAATTGTATCTTATTTGGTATTAAACTATTTTTTTTTGATCCTAAATTAAATATAAGTAAAATTGACAGTGTGCTTATAACCATAAATAGACTTGCATTAGTAAATGATAAGTCTATTTCGCCTATTTTAATTTCAGGACCAATTCTGTAAACGTTAAATTGGTACATTGGATTAGTTGCCATATTTCTTTTTTACTTATTTTTGCAATTTTTTTGCAGATTTGAATACATTTAAAATTCCTGCAATCACTCCTAAAAAAAAAAACATTATTATTAACCATGGTTTAGTACCAAACCATTTGTCTAAAATAAACCCAATAATTGTCCCAACTACAACTGCTGATACAAGTTCTGTGCTTAGTTTAAATGCTTGACCAATATTTGAGATTGGTACCCTATTATTTTTGGAATATTTGGCTTTAGCTTTATTTTTTGCAATTTTTAAGCGAGTTTTAAATGGGTCATTAGACATTTCATGCGACCATACTCTCTGCTTTTTGTAAGTCAACAGCCACCAGTTGACTTATTCCCTTTTCAGGCATCGTAACACCATATAATCTATCCATCTTTGACATAGTTAAAGCATGATGCGTTACTATAATAAATCTAGTATTTGTTATTTTTGTTAATTCCTCAAGCAATTTACAAAATCTGGTTACATTTGCATCATCAAGGGGGGCATCTACTTCATCTAACACACATATTGGAGAGGGGTTTGTAAGAAACACTGCAAAAATTAACGATAAAGCAGTCAATGCTTGTTCTCCACCCGACAACAACGTTATTGATTGAAGTCTTTTTCCTGGGGGACTAACAAGCATTTCCAATCCTGCATCTAGTGGATCATCAGAATCTACTAATTCTAGTTTCGCACTCCCACCATTAAAAAGCTTTGTGTAAACATCGTTAAACTTTCTATTAACTTTTTCAAAAGCTTCTAATAGTCTTTCCCTACCTTTTTGGTTTAACTCGGAAATACTCTCTTTAAGTTTTATTATAGCAGTGACCAAATCTTGCCTATCTTGTTCCATTTTTTTTATTTCATTTTCGTATTTAGAAGTCTCTTCATCTGCTCTTAGGTTAACAGAACCAAGTTTTTCTCTTTCTCTCTTTTTAGCATCCAATAGTTCTTCTTGGCTTAATGGGTCTGGAAATTTATCTTGTTTATCTAAATTTGAAAACTCTAATAAATTATTTTCATTTATATTTAATTCATCTTGAACCCTTTCTAATAAATCTTGCCGCCTTTTATTTAATCCATCAATAGTTGCACTTGAACTAGCTTTTCTTTCTCTTATTTCGATAGAACTTTCTTTTGTTGTGTCAAAATTCTTTCTCAACTTTTTAATAGTATTTTCAAGTTCTGTAATAAGGTTTTCGTTTTGATTACGTTCATTTTCAGATATTCTTAAGTTTTCAGAAATTTGTCCTTTTCTTTCTGCTTGAGATTGAGGTTGATTTTCTAATTCACTTAGTTTTTCTTGAAAATCATTTTTTCTATTACCTAAGTTAGTTAACATTTTTTCTGATTTAGATAATAAATTATTCCAGCTGATTATCTCAACTTCAATTGTTTTTATTCTTTCACTTCTTTTTATTGAGTCTTTTTTTATAATCTGATTTTTACTAAAACTTTCAGCATAATTTTCAATTAATTTTTCTATACTTTCTAACGCTTCGATCGCATTATTTTTTCTGTCAGAATTAATTAAATTTTTAATATTCTCTAATTGATTGTAAAGTTTAATTTTATTTTCATTAAAATCTAAATTAGAATTTTTTTCTGTGTCGAAATATTTTGTATCGGTATCAATTAGATCATTTTTTTCTTCTCTGAGTCTCTTTTCATTAGAATTTGCGTCTACTACTGTGCTTTTCTCTTTATCCTCATCTTCATCGATTGTTTTAATTGAACTTTTTATGTTATCAATTTCATCTTTTATTCTAATACTCTCATCATCAATACTTTTAAGTTCTAGGTTTAGTCGTTGAATCTTAGATAAGTTTTCTATATTTTTTAATCTTACAGGCTCTAATTTTTCTGAATTCTCATTTATTGAATTTTCAATTTCTTGAATTTTAGAATTAAAGTCAACAACTTCATTTTCTGCATCGATATTTATTTCATTCTCTAATTTTATTTCTTGATCTATTTCATTCAATTTTAAAAAATATAATCCTGCTTCAATTTTTTTAATTTCTTCGGAAATAGATTTATACCTCTGAGCCTCTTGAGCTTGTTTTTGTAAATTTAACAATTGTTTTTCTTGTTGTTTTCTTAGTTCATCGGCTCTTTTAAGGTTATTTTCTGCTGCACCCAATCTTAATTCTGCCTCATGACGTCTAACATGTAACCCAGATATACCAGCTGCCTCCTCCAAAATTGCCCTTCTATCGGCAGGTTTAGCGGTTACTAAAGCACCTATCCTTCCTTGGCTTATTAACGACGGAGAGTGGGCTCCAGTTGATAAATCAGCAAAAAACATCTGCGCGTCTTTAGCTCTTACTTCTTTATCGTTAATATAAAATTTCGAGCCTTTATCTTTTTCAATTTTCCTTCTTATTTCTATTTCATCCATATCTTTAAATTGTAAAGGTCCGCCTTTATTCTCATTTGATAAATTAATTGAAACCTCGGCTATATTTTTAGATGGTTTATTGGAAGTTCCCGAGAAAATCACATCTTCCATACCTGAACCCCTCATACTTTTTGCTGAGGTCTCACCCATGCACCATCTTAAAGACTCTACTATATTAGATTTACCACATCCATTAGGGCCAACTATTCCTGTTAGGCCATCTTCAATTAAAACATTAGTTTTTTCAGCAAAAGATTTAAATCCATTTAATTGAATTTTTTTAAATTTCATTAAATTCTTTATATCATTTTTTTAATAATTTTTTTTATATTTTTAAAATTAATAGTTTTGTCGAATTTTTCACCATTTATTATTAATGTAGGCGTGCCCTCTATTTCATATTTTTTGTGACCATCGATTCGTTCTTCTAAAACGAAATCCTCAATTTTCTTATTGTTAATGCATTCCTCAAAATTAATCTTGAAATTTGAATTTTCTAAAGTTTTTTTTAAATTGTTATTCACTTCTAAAATATTTTTACCCTTTGCCCAACTCTTTTGATTATAATATAAATAGTGAAGAATCTTTGAATCACCGTCGTTCATACAATGAGCAAGTTTTGATGCATTTAACGCTGCCAAATCTAATGGAAAATTTTTAAACTCAATGTTAATTATGCCTTTATCTATAAATTCCTTCTTTAGCTTAGGGTATATATCTTTGTGAAATTTTGCACAGCTAGGACAGGTTAAGGATTCATAAATTATAAGATTTATTTTAGCATCCTTGTTTCCATCAATAATATGAACTATTTCATTAGAAAATGAATTAGTTTGAGAGATAAAAAAAATTGTAATTATAAATAAAATTTTTCTCATTTTTCTTTATATACTTTACTCATTTGCATTAACGAATTTTTAATATTTGAATTATTAATTTCTGAAATTTTTTTCGCAAACTTACTTTTTGTCACATAATTATTTTTATGATCAACTTCTTCCTTTATTTCGTTTTCAAAAGTATAAATTTTTATTGTTTGAATAACGTCATAACCAAAAAAATAATTTATTTTGTCTATAATGATCTTTCTTGAATATTCCAAATCAACTTCATGACCTCTTTTGACCATGATATTTAAACATTTACCTCTCAAATTATTTTTTTTAAATGATCTGGGAAAACAAACCTGAAACAAATCTTCACCAACTAAAAATTTCCAATTATCTAAAGTTTTTGAGTAAATCTCACCTTTTTTTATTATAATTTTTCTAGCTTTTGTGGGTAAAGTATTTTTAAAAGATCTTAATCCTTGAATAGATTTATATCTCTGCATAGTATTGTTTTTTATCTTCATATGAATAATCAGAACATATCAAATAAAATTTTATTTTGGTATGATAATAACAAGCGTGAACTACCTTGGAGAAAAAGAACATCAACTAAGAATAGAGAATATTATACATTAGTAAGCGAATTTATGCTTCAGCAAACTCAAGTAAAAACAGTAGTGCCTTATTTTATAAATTTTATAAATAAATTTCCGAATTTAAGAAAACTCGCTTACTCTAATGAAAGAAAAATATTAAAAAATTGGGAGGGTCTTGGATATTATTCTAGAGCAAGAAATTTAAAAAAAACTGCCATTAAGTTACTAAAAGAATTTAATGGCAAACTGCCTAAAGATATTGAAAAACTAAAATCTCTTCCTGGAATTGGCGAGTATACTTCTAGCTCAATTTTAGCAATTGCTCATAATAAACCTTTTATACCAATGGACGGCAATGTTGAAAGAATTCTCAAGAGATTATTTTTACTTAAAAACAAAAACGAGGTTTCGAGGGAAAATCTTAATATAAAAAAATCTTTCTTTGGTTTTTCAAAAAGATCCAGTGATTATGCTCAAGCCATTATGGAAATGGGAGCGTTAATTTGTAAACCCATTTTACCTTTATGTTCTCATTGTCCATTGGTAGAAAATTGTAAGGCATTTAAAAAAAAAGATTTTGTGATTAAATCTAAAAATAAATATAACAAAGTTAAATATTTTGAAGCAAATGTTTTTAGAAAAAAAAATAAATATTTACTTATTAAAAACAAGAAATTTGGTTTTTTAAGAAATTTAGTAATTTTTCCAATGACCGAAATAAATAAAAAACAATTCAATTCTTTAGATTTTAAAAAAATAAATGTAAAAATGTCAAATATGAATATGAAAATTGTTTTGAATGATTATAAAAAAATTAAAAAAATAAGTAATAGTTTATTATTGGATAAATCGAATATAAATAAATATATTTTGCCATCATTTACAAAAAAAATATTTAGCTCTTTATCACATTGAAATGAAAAATATTGCAATTATTGGAGCTGGTATATCAGGTTTGTTTCTTGCAAATCTATTAGAGAAAAATGATTTTTTTTCTTATAAAATTTTTGAAAAAAAAAATTTTTTAGATTTGAAAGATGGATATGGAATACAATTATCTGTTAATAGCATAAATCTTTTAAATTTAATTGGTTTTAAAAATATGAATGCAAGTGACATATATTTTCCAAAAAAGGTAAATTTTTTTGAGGCAAAAAATCTTAAAAAAATTTGCGACATTGATCTTGCACAATTTAATTTTGAAAATAACAGATACACTACACTAAAAAGATCTAAACTTATTGAATTTTTATTAAAAAATATTCCCAAAGATAAGATAATTTTAAATTCTGACTTAACAGATATTAAATGCAAAGAAAAATTAAAATTATACTTCGGAGATAATAAATTAGAAGAATTTAATTATTTAGTAGCTGCTGATGGTGTATACTCTAAAGCAAAAGAAATTTTGTTTAACAAAGCTGGTTCACCTAAATATTTTAATTCAATAGCAATAAGAGGTAATATAAACAATTTTAATGATAGTGATATTTCAATTTATTTAGGCCCAAATTTCCACTTTGTCATCTATCCTATTAACCAGAATAATGAATACAATTTTATATCAATAATAAGAAAAGAATTAATTGATAACGAGTTTAAAAACAAAGAATTTTTTAGAGATAAAGAACTTATAAATAATTTAATTAATCATATTTCCTCTAAGTCTGATTTAAATTTGGTTGACATAGTCAAAGAGATTAAATGTTTCCCAATATTTGTTAGTAAAAACATTAAAATTCCTGATAATAAAAATATTTTTTTGACTGGAGATGCATTCTATTCATTCCCACCTTCATTTGCCCAAGGTGCATCTCAATCTATTGAAGGTGCTAATGAAATATTCAATGATTTAAAAGATAAATCTTCAAATTATTATAAGATTCGAACTTCAAAAACAAAAAAAATAAACAATAGATCTTCAATAAATCATTTTGCATTTCATCTATCGAACCCATTTAATACTTTTATTAGAAATTTTATTTTAAAAAAATTAACCAAAAATAAAAAATTTTTAGAAAATTATTTGGGTAGTATTTACAATATTTAGATTTGTGGTTTTAGACGTTGTCTAAGTTCATCAATTGGTTTTAATACTTTACCAGCCTGATAGTGCCAATATGTCCAACCGTTACAACTTTCAGCACCTAAAATTTGTGCAGCAACTTTATGAATTGAACCCGCGTTATCTTTATGCTTAATGCTTCCATCAACCATAACTTTTGCAAAAAATTTTTTCTTCTGGTCGTAAATTTCTGAACCTGGTTTTATTACTCCCAATTCTATCAATGATCCAAAAGGTATTCTA
This sequence comes from uncultured Pelagibacteraceae bacterium, assembly GCA_902562875.1. Classification (GTDB taxonomy): domain Bacteria; phylum Pseudomonadota; class Alphaproteobacteria; order Pelagibacterales; family Pelagibacteraceae; genus Pelagibacter. Next base: position 127,675 of record CACEVB010000001.1, read on the forward strand.
GGTCTTGACTTATTATTTTGAATTACATCTAAATATTCGTCTTTAATGGTATAAGAATTTTTAATTCTTTTGTTTGCAGACTCAAAATACTTTTTCTCTTTCTCTATTCCAAAAAATAAACGTCCTAATTTTTTTGAAACTACCGCACTAGTTCCAGATCCTAAAAAAGGATCTAAAATAAAATCTTTTTTATTTGAGGATGCCAATATAATTCTATGAAGTAACGCTTCAGGCTTTTGAGTTGAGTGAACTTTTACTCCTTTAAATTTTAGTCTTTCTTTACCATTACATATTGGTAGATTCCAGGTTGATCTCATTTGTAAATCATCATTAAAAGCTTTCATCGACTGATAATTGAAAGTATATTTCGACTTTTTGTCTTTTGATGCCCAAATTAAAGTTTCGTGAGCATTTGTAAATCTTGTGCCTCTAAAATTAGGCATTGGATTATTTTTATTCCATATTACATCATTCAAAATCCAAAAACCAAGATCTTGAATTATTTTTCCAACTCTAAAAATATTATGATAGCTTCCAATTACCCAAATAGATCCATCTTTCTTAAGTAGTCTTTTACATTGTTTTAACCACTTATATGTAAACTGGTCATAAGATGTAAAATCTTTGAATTTATCCCATTTGTCATTTACCGCATCGACTTTTGATGCGTCTGGCCTAAACAGTTTATTCTTTAATTGTAAATTATATGGTGGATCTGCAAATATTAAATCAAATGTGCCATTAGGAATTTTTTTTAATTCTTCTAAACTATCACCGTTTATAATTTTGTTATGAAAGTTTTTAATCATTTTTAAGAAACGATTAGACTCCAGTGTGTATTCTACGTCAACCAGAGATTGAAAAAAAAGAGCTAGAATTGTTGTACAATTTATTTTGGACTCAATATGTTGTGTACAGGATTAAAATTTTTTCTATGATGTTTAGTTACTCCAAATTTCTTAATTGCTTCAATATGTTCTTTAGTTCCATAGCCTGCATTTTTAGCCCAAGCATATCTTTTGAAATTTTTGGACATTTTTGTAATAATTCGATCTCTAGTGACTTTTGCGATAATAGAAGCTGCAGAAATTTCCGAAATTTTTTGATCTCCTTTGATCATCGATTTAAGTTTGTATCCAGATATTGTGGGTAATTTATTACCATCTATAAAAGTCAAAGTTGGTTTAATTTTAAGTTTTTTTATACATCTTTTCATAGCTAGCAAGCTTGCGTTTAGTATATTTAACTTTTCAATTTCTTCTAATGAGGCTGACCCTATGCTCCAAATAGAATTTTTCTTTATATACTTTTCTAAATTATCTCTTTTTTCTTTTGTAAGCTTCTTAGAGTCGCGTATTTTTTTTTTATTGATTTTATTTTTAAAGACAACAGCTGCCGCATAAACGGGGCCAACTAAACTTCCTCTTCCAACTTCATCCACACCCGCTGTGATTTTTTTCATAATTAATTTTTACTAATGATATCTATTTCTTTTTTAATTTTTTTTAGATCTTCCCAAGAAAATCTCTTTTGATCAGGTTGTCTTAATAGATAAGCTGGGTGAAAAGTAATTATTGTTTTAAAAAGTTTATTATTAATAATTAAGTTTTGCCATTCACCACGTGATTTTGATATTTTTATTTTTTTACCAAAAAGAGCCTCCATTGCTGTGCTGCCCATTAAAACTAAAATTTTGGGATTAATTATACATATATGCTCTTTTAAAAATTCTGCATATTTTAAAATTTCATTAGTTTCAGGTTTTCTATTGCCTGGTGGCCTATAATTAACAACATTAGTAATATAAATGTCTTTTCTTTTTAAATTTATTGCATTAAGCATTTTGTTTAGAAGTAATCCCGCATCACCAACAAAAGGTTTCCCAATTTCATCTTCTCTTTGACCAGGGCCCTCACCTACAAACATAATATGACTATTTTCATTACCATCATTAAAAACTATTTTGTTAGCCTTTTTTTTTAATTCACAGTCTTCGATCATCTCGATTTTCTCTCTCAAATTTTCAAGCTTTTTTAATTTATCTACAACTTCGGGTACAGTTTTAATCCTATTTATTGGTTTTTTGTTATAGGACTGATTAATACCAAATATTTTAAATATCTCATTTTGATTTTTTATCTTTATGGTCATAATATATTAAATGATAAAAAAAATTTTATTTATATTAATTATCGTATTATATCAAAATAATTTATATTCTAAAACAAATGAAAATAAATTTTTCAACCAGAGATATCTATATAATTATTTTTCAGCATTATTATCTTTTAGCAATCAAGATAGCAAAAAAACGATTAAATTTTTTGAGTCTAACAAAAAAATAATAAATAAAAGCGAAAATTTAATTAAAAAATATATTCTATCATTATCGGTTGAAGGCAAAATAGAGAAAGCTATAAAATATATTGAAAGAAATGAGGGAAATAATAAATTCGAATTTCTAGAAGCAAATTTACTATTATACTCTAGGGCTATTGTTGAAAAAGATTTCCTTAAAGCAAAAAACCATATTTCAAAAATAAAGAAATTTGAGGATGAAGGAACATTTGAAATGATCATTTCAAAAGCTATTCAAAGTTACAACCATCTTTTTTTGAATTCTGAAATTAAACAAAACGATTATAATTTAGGTAAATTAGGTTTGGTGAATAGAGCTTTTCAAGAGTGTTACATTGGATCTGGAAAAGAACAAAACTTTTTTTTAAATCTCATAAATTCTGAAGATGGTGATTATTCTAGGTATATCTTTTTTTATTTAAACATTTTAATAAATAACGAGGATATTATTACAGCTAAAAGCTTAGCTAGTACAATAAATGAGCTAGAGGGCAATCTTTTAATATTGCAGTCAAAAAGATGGATTGAAAGAGAGGAATATAAAAATTTTAGTCAATATTTTTCATGTAAAAGTGAAGCTGACTTAATCTCAGAATTTTTCTTTATCATAGCTAACTTGTATAGTTCACAAGAGCAATACGAGAAGTCAAATTTTTATTTAAGTATTTCAAATTACCTAAATAAAAAATTTATTTTTAATAATTCTTTAGTTGCAGAAAATTTTTTTCTAATCGAAGAATATGATAAAGCAAAATACATATTAAATAAGTTCGATAAAAAATTCGATATATATTTTTGGTATAAAATTAAAAAAATTGGACAAATTATTTCTTTTAATAAAAATAATACTGAACCAATAAACTTTATAGAGGACAACTTTATCAAAATTAGAGATCCAAGCTTCAAAATTATTTACGATTATGCAAATATTCAAAAAAATTTCGGAAATTATAAAAAATCTATAGAATTTTATAATAAAGTAATCAATTTTGTAAAAAATGATAATACTTCTTTATCTGAAATTTTTTATAGAAGAGGTAGCAGTTATGAGAGAATAGGTGATTATAAAAACTCTGATAAAGATCTACTTAAATCTTTAGAACTAGTGCCAAATGATCCATATGTTTTAAATTATTTAGCTTACAGTTGGTTGGAAAGAAATATTAAAATTAATATTGCGATTAATATGTTGGAGAAAGCTTATGACAAAACAGAAAATGACCCTTACATAACTGACTCACTCGGATGGGCTTACTTTTTGAATAAAGAGTATTTGAAGGCTGAAAAATATTTAAATTTAGCTATACAAATAAAACCTGATGACCCAGTAATTATGGATCATTATGGAGACTCACTCTGGATGATTGGAAGAAAACTTCAAGCAAGTTATTTTTGGAAAAGAGTCTTAACTAGCAAAAATTTAGAGGATATTGATGTAGAAAAATTAAAAAGTAAAATTATAGTCGGAATTAATAATACATGAGTCTAGGACATTTTATTAAGTCTTACTCAAAAATAAATATTCACTTAGGTGTTGTAAAAAAAGAAAAAAATGATTTTCATAGTATTGAGACTTTAGTTTCAAATATAGATTTATATGATGTTATATATATAAAACAAATACAAAATAAAAAAAATAAAATTGTTTTTACTGGAAACTATGCAAAGGGTATTGGCCGTAATAATACAATTTCGAAATTACTGAATTTGTTAGAGGACCAAAAAATTATAAAAAAAAAATATTTAATTAAAATTAAAAAAAACATTCCTTTAAAATCTGGTATGGGTGGTGGATCAATGAACGCTGCCAGTCTATTGAATTTTTTTAACAAAAATAATAAATTAAACTTAAGTAAAAAAAAAATGGTTTATTTATGCACAAAAATTGGTTCTGACGTGCGATTAGGATTAAATAATTATTCAAAAATAATGTTCGGGAGTGGTGAGGTAAAAAGCATTAAAAAATTTAAGTCCTATTTAATAATTGTAATGCCAAACTTTGGTTGTAGCACAAAAAGAATATATCAAAATGTAAAAAAATATTCTAAAAATCACATAAAAATATCAAAAAAATACAATTTAAATAATTGCCATAGATTGTACAATGATCTTGAAAAACCAGCTTTTAAACTCTATCCAAAATTAGCAGATATTAAAAAAACCTTACAAAATTTACCCAATATAAAATTTGCTAGAATGACAGGGTCAGGATCAGCAATGATTGGTTATTTCTTAAGAAAGAAAGACGCCTTTCATGGGACAAAAATATTAAAAAAAAAATATAAAAACTATTGGTGTATTACATCTAAAACTATATAAATTTTTTTTTTTATGTTATAGAAAAAATAAGTTTGGGGCGTAGCCAAGTGGTAAGGCAGCGGTTTTTGGTACCGCCATTCCTAGGTTCGAATCCTAGCGCCCCAGCCAATTATGAAAAACATATTAAAAAAAATTTTTTTTAGAGAAGAAAATAACTCTTTAATAAGTAAAAGTTTTTCAAAATTAAAAAATTACCCTGGAGTAATAAAAATCTTCCAAGCATTTGAAAATTTTGACAAAGATATAGAAATTCGTTTTGTAGGTGGTTGTGTAAGAAAAATTTTAAATAAAGATGATTTTGACGATATTGACCTTGCTGTAAATATTGAGCCTATAAAAGTAAAATCAATTTTAATTCAAAACAAAATAAATTATTATGAAAGCGGTATTGAGCATGGAACAATTACTGCAATAATTAATAAAAAAAAGTTTGAAATAACATCCTTAAGAAAAGATGTATCGACCGACGGAAGACATGCAGTTGTAGAGTTTTCAAACGATTGGGAGCAGGATGCATATAGAAGAGATTTTACTATTAACAGTATTTATTCAGATATCGATGGTAACTTATTCGATCCTTTTGATGGAAAAAAAGACTTAAGTTCAGGTCTGTTAAAATTTATAGGTTCTGCAGAGAAAAGAATACAAGAAGATTATTTAAGAATTCTTAGATATTTAAGGTTTTTCTTAATTTACAGTAAAATTAATCATACGGTAAAGATTAAAACTGCAATACTGAAGAATATAGCCGGGATAAAAAAAGTTTCAAAGGAAAGATTGTTAGATGAATTAAAAAAAATTTTTTTAAATTGTAATTTAGAAAAACTTTCTAATGATAAATTTTGTTCTGAAGTAATGCTTCTCATTTTTCCAGAATTTAAAAATTTACATATTTTTAAAAGTTTAAATGATGAAGCTCTAGAAATAATAAAAAAAAAAGATTTTACATTTATATTATCTTTATTAATTATTGATGAGACTGATAATGCTGACTATTTTTTATTTAAATATAATTTACCCAAACAATCGAGAGAAAAGGTAATATTTTTAAAAAATAACTTTCAAAACATATTTTCTAATAATTATTTTAATGAGACCAATTTAAAGAAAATATATTATGAGACAAATAAACATTATTTAGAGGATCTAATAGATTTTAAAATATTTAAAACAAAAAAAATATCAAAAAAAATTATAGATCTCAAAAATTTTTTTTCTCATTTTCCAAAACCAATTTTTCCAATTAAGGCTAAATATTTAATAGATAATTATAATTTAAAAGAAGGTGTTGCTTTAGGACAAAAGTTAAACAAACTTGAGAAAATGTGGATAAACAATAACTTTAAAATATCAAATAAAGAGATTGAAATAATCGCAAGAGACTAAATATATTTAACATCTATGATTTCAAAATTTTTTATTCCTGAGGGAGTTTTTATCTCTACTAAATCCGATTTATTTTTGCCAATAAGACCTTTGCCAATTGGTGATAAATAGAATATTAGTTTTTTACTAATGTCAGCTTCATCTTGGCCTACAATTTTATAATCAATTCTATCTTTTGTATCCAAATTTTGTAATAAGACCGTTGATCCAAATATAACTTTACCATTATTATTAATTTTAGTTACATCAATAACGTTTGCTCTGGCAATTAAGTCTTCAATTTCTTGAATTCTTCCCTCGTTATGAGCTTGTTGTTCCTTTGCAGCATGATATTCTGCATTTTCTTTTAAATCACCGTGTGATCTAGCTTCTGAGATTGCAGACACAATTTCAGGTCTTTTATTTTCCTTTAAAAATTTTAATTCAGATTTAATTTTTTCCAAACCATTTAATGTTATCGGCTCTTTTTCCATTTTATTTCCATTTAGCAATTGGAGGTAAAGACATTAATATACCATCTACATTTCCACCAGTTTTTAATCCAAATTTAGTTCCTCGATCATAAAGTAAATTAAATTCGACATATCTCCCTCTTTTAATATATTGAATTTCTTTATCTTTTTTTTTCCAAGCATTTTTTCTTTTTTTATTAATTATTTCTCTAAATATATTTTTAAAACTTAAACCCACATCTTGAACAAATTCAAAATCTTTATTGAAATTTTTATCTTTGTAGTCAAAAAATATTCCTCCTATTCCTCTTGCTTCATTTCTATGTGGTAAGTAGAAATAATTATCACACCATTTTTTATATTTTTGATAATAATTTTTGTTATGTCTATTACACGTTTTTTTTAATTCATTATGGAACCAATCTTTAAGTTTATTATCTTTAAAACACGGTGTAACATCCATACCACCCCCAAACCATCCATAAGACGTAAATATATATCTTGTATTGAAGTGCATTGCTGGTATGTGCGGATTTTTCATGTGCATTACAACTGATATACCGGAGGCCCAAAAATTTCCGTTTCTATCTGCACCTGGTATATTTTTTCTAAATTCTCTTGAGAATTTTCCGTAAACTTCTGAAAAGTTAACACCTACTTTTTCAAAAATTTTACCATTTTCAAAAATTCTAAACTGACCACCACCTTCATCTTTATGTTTATTTCTTTGCCATGCTTTAGAAATAAATATTTTTTTTTTATTTTCTATTTCTTCAATCTCATTGCACAATGTATCTTGTAATATTTTAAACCAATTTTTTGTTAAAGTTTTTTTTAGATTGGTGTCCATTTAATGTCCAGTTTGTCTTAAATTTTCTGCCAATGTAATTGAAACTGAAGTTGATAGATTTAAAGATCTTTTGCTTTTAACCATAGGTATCATCAGCTTATGTTTAATTTTTTCATGAAAATTTTCAGGTACCCCGGAACTTTCTCTTCCAAAAAGTAGAGTATCGCCTAATTCAAATTTAAAATCAGTATATATTTTTTTTCCTTTAGTAGTCATCAAAATTATTCTTTTTCCAATTTTGGCATTAAAAAAATCTATATCATCTTTATAGAATTTAATTTGCGATATTTCCATATAGTCCATAACGACTCGTTTAAACTTTTTGTCAGATAAAAAAAAACCGCAAGGTTTTATAATTTCAAGGGAAGCACCCAAACATGCACAGGTTCTAGCTATAGAGGCAGTATTTTGCGGTATATCTGGCTGATATAATGCGATAATTGCCCTGTTTTTAGGTGCTTTATGTGTCATTCTTGCTATGGAAAATAATCTCTTTTCTCATATATAGACTTTATATAAGAAAGATTTAATTTACAAATGTCGGAAAAAGATAAAAAAAAACCTAATAGAAGAGACTTTATTTTAACAGCGACCACTGCCGCTGGTGCCGTAGGGGTTGGTGCAGCTGTTTGGCCATTAGTTGATCAAATGAATCCTGATGCATCAGTTAAGGCTTTGGCAAGCACAGAGGTTGATATAAGCAGTGTACAGCCAGGACAGGCAATTACAGTTTTATGGAGAGGTAAGCCAGTTTTTATTAAACACAGAACACAAGAGGAAATTGAAGAAGCAAGAAAAGTTAGTTTAAAAGAATTGAAACATCCTGAGAAAGATGAAGATCGAGCAAAAAAGCCTGAGTGGTTGGTTACACTAGGAATTTGTACTCATTTAGGATGTGTACCTTTAACGAACAAAGGTGATTTCGTAGGGGGATGGTTTTGTCCATGTCATGGTTCGCATTATGATACTTCAGGCAGAATTAGAAGTGGTCCTGCTCCCACTAACTTGGAGATTCCGGAATATACTTTTGTTGATAATAATACAATTAAGATTGGATAATTATGAGTTCACACGAATACACTCCTAGTTCAAAGTTTGGAAAATGGTTTAATGACAGACTGCCATTATTGACTCTAGCAAATCATCTTACTGATTATCCTACACCAAAGAATTTGAATTATTGGTGGACATTTGGAGGTATTTTAACTTTCTGTTTAATTACCCAGATTGTAACTGGATTAGTACTCGCAATGCACTATGTTGCTCACGCTGACTTGGCCTTCGAGAGTGTTGAACACATAATGCGAGATGTAAATTATGGGTGGTTAATAAGATATGTACATGCAAATGGTGCATCAATGTTTTTTTTAGCTGTGTATATTCATATATTTAGAGCATTGTACTACGGATCGTATAAATCCCCTAGAGAAGTGATATGGATCATTGGTATGTTAATTTATTTTTTAATGATGGCTACAGCATTTTTGGGATATGTTTTACCGTGGGGTCAAATGAGTTTTTGGGGGGCAACAGTTATCACAAATTTATTCAGTGCCATACCATTAATTGGTGAAAGTGTAACTCATTGGTTATGGGGAGGATATTCGGTTGATAATCCTACCTTAACAAGATTTTTTAGCTTGCATTACTTATTTCCTTTTTTAATTTTAGGTTTGGTGATACTTCATATTTGGGCTCTACATGTTCCAGGTAACAATAACCCAATTGGTATAGATATAAAAAAACCCTCAAATGATACAGTACCATTTCATCCTTACATTGTTATAAAAGATTTGTTCGCATTATTAATTTTCTTAATTATTTTTGCTTTTTTTGTTTTCTTTTCGCCTAATATTCTTGGTCATTCGGATAATTATATTGAAGCGAACCCTCTAGTAACCCCTGCACACATTGTGCCAGAATGGTATCTTCTACCTTTTTATGCAATTTTAAGATCGGTACCAGATAAACTTTTGGGAGTAATAGCAATGTTTGCTTCAATATTTGTTTTAGTAATCTTGCCTTGGTTAGATACATCAAAAGTTAGATCTGCATTATTTAGACCAATTTATAAACAGTTTTATTGGTTCTTGGTTGCTGATGTTTTAATTCTCGGTTATATGGGTGCAATGCCAGCCGAGGGAAACTATTTACTAATAGCAAGAATAGCTACAGCTTATTATTTTATTCATTTTTTAATAATTCTTCCTCTATTGAGCAAAAAAGAAAAAACACTTGATATTCCATTAAGTATTACTGAGCCAGTTTTAGGAGGAATGCCAAATCCAGCTATTGCAAAAGAGGATTTTAAACTAAAAAGCTTAGGCTAAATTGTGATGAAAATTGTAAAATTATTTACTCTATTTCTAACAATACTTACCCATACTAGTTTATCATTTGCAGCAGGCGAAAACCCTACTTTAATGAAGCCGGGTTGGTCATTTCAGAGTTTTTTCGGGAAATTTGATAGAGCATCTCTGCAAAGAGGATATCAAGTTTATACGGAGGTTTGTGCATCATGCCACTCAATGAAGTATTTATCTTACAGAAATTTGGCTGAGGAGGGGGGCCCAGAATTCTCTTTAGAGCAAGCCAAAGCTATTGCTGGAAATTTCGAGGTAGTAGATGGTCCAAATAGTGATGGAGAGATGTTCACACGTCCTGCAAAATTGTCTGATAAGTTTGTAATGCCGTATGCTAACGAGCAAGAGGCCAAGGTTTCAAATGGTGGTGCATATCCACCAGATATGTCAGTTTTGGTTAAAGCAAGAGCTGGGGGTGCAGACTATATATACTCTGTAATACTAGGATATGAAGATCCACCTGTGGGTATGAAATTAGATGACGGAGTTTATTACAATAAATATATGTACGGTAATAAGATTAAAATGCCCCCACAACTTTATGATGACCTCGTTACTTATGCCGACGGGACAACAGCAACACCTGAACAAATGGCCAAAGATGTGACAACGTTTTTAGCTTGGACAGCAGAGCCAAAATTAGAGGAGAGGCACAAATTTGGTTTTAGAGCAATACTTTATTTAATCATACTAACAATATTGGTTTATTTCAGCATGAAAAAAATATGGTCACGTATTGAAACGAAAATTTAATATGTCTCCGTCTTTGACAATATAATCTTTTCCCTCCAACCTCATTTTCCCTCTATTTCTTGACTCCGGCCAACCTTTGCATTCAATAAAGTCAGAATAAGAAACTGTTTCAGCTCTTATGAATCCTTTTTCAAAGTCTGAGTGTATTTCACCCGCCGCCTTAGGAGCTAAACATTTTTTTTTTATCGTCCAAGCTCTACTTTCCTCTGGGCCAGATGTAAAAAAAGTATCTAATTCAAGTATTTCATAACCTTTTTTTATCAAATTATTGAGCCCAGTATCTTTAATTTTTATTAATTCCATGTAGCTTTTTTTTTCATAATTATCTAATTGATTCATTTGATTTTCAATTTCTGCAGAAATTATAATTGTTTTTTCTTTACCAAACCTTTCAATTACTTGATCAGTATAACTATTACCTTTTGCAATGCTATTTTCATCAACATTACAAACAAATATTTTTGGTTTGATTGATAATAACCCTGATGATTTTAAATCTTTTAACTCAAATTCTTCAAGGATTTTATTTATGTTTTCTCCATCATTAATTATATCAGATGCTATTTCTAATATTTTTAATTGTTTTTCGTCCATGTTTTTTCTATTTTTTTTATCTAACCTTTTATCAATTGATTCTAAATCAGCTAATTTCATTTCTGTCTCTATGGTTTCAAAATCTTTTAAAGGATCTATATTTTGGTTTACGTTTTGAATTTTTTCGGAGTCAAAACATCTTATCATATGAATAACAGCGTCTACCTCTCTAATATGAGATAAAAATTTATTACCTAATCCTTCGCCTTTAGAGGCACCTTTTACCAAACCTGCAATATCAATAAAAGATATTGTTGTATAAATCTTTTTTTTTGATTCCGATATTTCTGAAAGTTTGTCCAATCTTTTATCTGGAACTGGAACAACCCCAATATTTGGTTCAATTGTACAAAAAGGAAAATTTTCGGCTTGCGCCTTACTCGAATTTGTTAGTGCATTAAATAAAGTAGATTTGCCAACATTAGGCAATCCAACGATACCACATTTAAAACTCATTACTTATTATTAACTGTGCTTGAAAATAGATCTAGTTTTTTGTCCAATAGAATTGATATAGACTCTGTAATATTAAATGTAATGGTATTTAAAATCTCTACCTCGTCATCATTAAAATCCATAAGTACAAAGTCAGATATAGATATCTTTGGATCTGGTCTTCCTATACCAATCCTTACTCTAGAATAGTCTTTACCTATAAATTTATCAATTGATGCGATGCCGTTATGCCCTGCATTAGAACCGCCAATCTTAGCTTTAATTTTACCAAGGTCAATATCCAGATCATCATGAAATACAATTACATCCTCAGCATTTATCTTAAAATATTCAATTAGTTCCCTTATACAAATTCCTGAATTGTTCATAAATGTAAGAGGTTTTATTGCGTAAACTTTTCTACCTGAAATATTTCCAGTTGTTAAAAGACCTTTAAATTTAGGTTTTTGTTTTGATAGATTAAACTTTTGATTTAATGCATCTATAATTTTAAAACCTATGTTATGCCTGTTATTTTGACTATCTGGAGTGGGGTTTCCAAGACCTACAAATAATAGCATAATTTCTATATCAAATTTTGGATAATCTTATTTTTTATCAGATGTAGTTTTTTGATCTTCTTTTTTATCTCCATCCTTAGATTTTTCACCTTCGGGATTATCTTTACCTTTTTCTTTTTCATCACCTGTAGCGGAAGCACTATCTGCACTAGCCTCTGAGGTTACTTCTCCATCTTCATTTGTTTCAGCTTGTTTTTCAGGTTCTTTCACAACTGTAGGTGCTGCAACTGTTGCGATAACAAAATCTCGGTCACTGATTGTTGGTTTTACATTTTCAGGTAAATTTACAAAGGAAATTTTTATACTTGATCCAATATCTAGATTATTTAAATCAACTATTATTTCTTTTGGTATATTTTCAGTAGGGCAATTCAGCTCCACTTTTCTTCTAACTATGTTTAGTACTCCCCCCCTTTTTAAACCAGGACTTTTGTCGTGATTTATAAATTTTACTGGGATATCCAAATTTATTTGTGAACCAGTAACTATTCTTAAAAAATCTATATGTATTGGCTCATCACTTACAGTATCAAAAGTTATCTCTCTTGGTAAAACTGGGTATTCTTTTCCATTTAGCTTTAAAGTAATTACATCAGAAGAAAAATTTTCTTTTTCAATCAAAATTTTTACTTGTTTTTTTGTTATTGAAATTTTTGCATTTTCTTCTTTACCACCATAAACTATTGCAGGCACATCACCCTTTTCTCTTAGGTTTGAAAGCTGACCTTTTGTTTTTGTATCTCTTAAAGTTGCATCTATTATATTCATAGAAGTTGGCCTTTTATATCATGTGAGACAAATTTACAAGAGTTAATTAAATAGATCTGACACAGATGTTGAATTTGAAATTCTTTTTATTGCTTCACCCACTAGATTTGATATGGATAATATCTCTATATTCTTTACTTTTTTTATCTTTTTCGAGTTGTCAATCGTATCTGTAATAACTAGGTTTTTAATTTTAGATTTTTTAATTTTTTCAACTGCATTTCCACTTAGTACACCATGGGAAACGTAAACATGAACATCTTTTGCTCCTTTCTCTTTTAAAATTTTTGCTGCATTTACGATTGTACCCCCTGAGTCTATTATGTCGTCAACAATTATACATGTTTTATTACTAACATCACCAATAACATTCATTACTTCAGATTTTCCAGGTGATGCCCTTCTCTTATCGACTATAGCTAGTCCAATGTTCAACATTTTTCCTAGAGCCCTCGCTCTTGCAGTTCCTCCTACATCAGGAGCCACGCAAATTAAATTATTAGTTTTAATTTTTTTTTTAATATGTCTTGCAAATATTGGAGTAGCAAATAGATTATCAACTGGTATGTCAAAAAAACCTTGAATTTGTCCAGAGTGTAAATCTAAAGTTACAACTCTATCAGCACCAGCTTTTGTGATAAGATTAGAAACCATTTTTGCAGATATCGAAGTTCTTGGTACAACTTTCCTATCTTGTCGAGCATATCCAAAATAAGGTACTACCGCCGTAATATTTTTTGCAGATGATCTTTTCAAAGCATCTATACAAAGCAAAAGCTCCATTAAATTGTCATTTGCTGGCGATGAAATTGATTGAATAATAAATATACTATTTCCTCTTATATTTTCATGTATTTCGATATAAATTTCACCATCACTAAATTTTTTGATACTTGAGTTTATAAGTTTATTCTTTAAAAATTTTGAAATTTTTATACTTAAATTTATATTACTGTTTCCAGTTAACAATTTCATTTTGAGATATCCTATTTAATCATAATTACAGATATATTTCTACCATAATCATCAAATTTTTTTTTTTCGAATATCTTGAGCTAAAAAAATTATTTTTTACATCGAAAGTATCTTTTTTTATAACTTCAACAGTCTTAATACCATTTTTAAACATTTGAAACTTTATAAAACGAGTTAAATCAAAAAAAATCTTATTATTTTTATATTTGAAAAAACGGTAATTTTTTTTATTTTTAGAAGTAAATTTTTTAACAAAGGGACTTTTAACCTCATAGCTATTTATTTTAATACAGGGTCCTATAATTCCAATCAAATTCTTTTTTTTTGAACCTTTTACGAAAAATTCTTTGATTAGTTTATTAATTATATTTTTATAAGCACCTTTCCAACCAGCATGAACTGCACCAATCGTATTAAGTTTTTTATCAAATAAAAAAATTGGGGCACAGTCAGCTGTTAAAATACATAATGCCACTTTTCTTTTTTGAGTAAATATTCCATCTCCTCTTAACTTTTTAAGCAAAGGCTTCTTAACCTCAAAAATTTTGTTACTATGTAATTGATTCAAAATAACTAAATTTTTCTTTTCACATCCTATTTTTTTTACAACAATATTAAGATTTTTTTTGATATTATTTTTACTGTCTTTTGAGCCATATCCACAATTTAAACTGCTATAAATATTTTTAGATACTCCACCTTTTTTATTAAAGAAGCCGTGAGAAATATTTTTATATTTTTTTAAAATTTTAGATGTTAAAATCAAACTAAAAACCCTTTTTAAATTTGATAGATTTATGAGAAGCAAATATTACTTTAAAAAGATCACCCATCTCTTTTTTATCTATAATTCTTTTTAATCTATTATACAAATTAACTTTATATGAAAAAATTTTATTTTTAGACAATAATTCAGCTCTCTCAATTATTCCCATCTTTCTCAAAAAATTCCCTTGGGTGGTAATACCATTAACATTCAGACCATTATCATTTAAAATCTTCTTCAAAAAATAAAAATTAATTAAATGTGTAATATCGACCTCTCCTTTATCTAAAAGAATATTATATTTTTTGTGGCCTTTAACACCTTGTAACGAATTTATCATACTTTTTTTCAAATAACCGTAATCGATAAATAAAACACCACCATAGCACTTTTTAACATGTATACTTAATTTTTTTATAAAGTTTATTAAGCTAGGAGAAAATTCTATAAAATTTTTATTTTTTATAAATTCAATTCCTAAGATGTTATGGTATTTTTTAATATTAATTTTTTTATTATTTATAGTTCTACTTTCATAATACTCATGAACATACTTCTCATACCATGTGTTTTTAATTTTTTGTAATTGCTTTATAGGAAAAGCATCTAAAAATTCATTACCTAAAAATAAACATTTATTTTTCGATTTGAATTTATTAATATTATTTATCCATTTAATTTTGAATTTATATAACTTTTTTTTTTGGACTTTTTTTAAATAATCACTTTTTTCAATAATATAAAAATTTATAGCATTATTAAAATCAGAAAATATCTTACTTGTGTTAATTATTTGAAACATCATTTCACCATTTCCTGCTCCAAGTTCTATTAGATCAAATTTTTTTGGCCTGCCTATATTTTGCCAATACATTATTATCCATATTGTTATAATTTCTGAAAATAATACTGAAATGTTTGGGCTAGTTATAAAATCTCCATGTTTATCAAAAGATATATTTTTCGTATAATAACCTTTTTTTTTCTCGTAAAGGGCCTGGTATATAAATTTATCTAAAGTTATTATTTTTTTCATTTTTTAATAAGAATAGTATTGTTCCAAACATTAAAGTTACAATACTTATAATTTGACCTACGGACAAATTATAAATTAGACCAATTTGTAAATCTGGCTCTCGAGTAAATTCAGATAAAAATCTAAATATAGAATAGAAAATTAAAAAATATGACGAAATGACTCCAATTTTATCAATTTTTTTTATTAATATAAAGTTTAATAAAAAAAATAATACTACACCTTCCAGAACTGCCTCATAAATTTGAGAGGGATGTCTAGTTAGATTATCAACTTTTATAAACCTAACTGCCCATGGTAAATCTGTAACTTTCCCAATAAGTTCAGAATTAACAAAATTTGATAAACGTCCAAAAAATATTCCTATTGGGGCAGCTAAAGATACTAAATCTAAATATATGAAACAATTAATCTTTTTTACTTTTGAGAAAATTAAACTTGAAGCAATTACACCAATTAATCCACCATGGAAGGACATGCCTCCTTCCCAAATGAAAATTATCTCTTTTAAATTTTGTAAATAATATTGAAAGTTGTAAATTATTACATAACCCAACCTTCCACCTATTATTATGCCTATTATTAAGTATGAAATATAATCAGAAAAAAGCTTTTTATCTTCAATGGTTTTTAAAAACCTATTATTTATATATGTCCAACCAAATAAAATACCAAATATATATGACAGTGAATACCATCTGATCTCAAAACTAAATAAACTTATTGCTACAGGGTCAAAATTATTTATAAACATTTGTATTATTTAAATTATTATTTAAATTAATATTATGGCTAAATCTAGTGAAGTATTCGAAAAAATTGGAAAGTTTTTAGAAAATGGTATTTTAAACTATAAGGATCTAAGTTCGGAAATCCTAAATATTTGTAAATCAAAAAGAGATGAATTCATATTTAAAATGAAAATTGTAAGTAAAGATGAATTTGAAATCCAAAAAAAAAGGATAGAAAAATTAGAGAAACAAATTTTTGAAATGAAAAATAAAAAAAAAATTAAAAAGGTAAAAAAACCCTAAGTTTCAATCCTCCCATTCTCGACTTATCAAATCTAATTTTGCCCCCATGAGAATTAATTATATCTTGTGAAATTGATAAACCTAAACCAACACTATTTTTTGCTTCTGACCTACTTTTATCAATTTTATAAAAAGGTTTAAAAACATTCGAGTATTCATCTTTGGGTATTCCAGGACCATTATCATGGAAATCAATTATGATTTCTTTTCTCAATTTTTTAATCTCAATTTCAACTTTATTTCCATATTTTAAAGAATTGTCTAAAAAATTATTGAAACATCTTTTTAAAAGATTTTTTCTTCCATCAAATAAAATTTTCTCTATTTTTACGAATTTGATATCTTCATTTTTGTATTTAGAAATGATATTTAAAATTAGCTCATCTAAATTAAATTTGCTAGAAATCTCCTCTGCTCCTGTTCTAGAAAATTCTAAATATTCATTTAACATTTTTTCCATTTCATTTACATCATCAGATAATTCTGTAACGATTTTGTGATCTTTAATAAAAGCAAGTTGTAATTTTATTCTAGTTAAGGGAGTTCTTAAATCATGACTAATACCTGATAACATGTCAGATCTGTGACTCAAATGACTTTTTATCCTACGTCTCATTCTATCAAATTCAAATCCAGCTTTTCTTATTTCCATTGCTCCTGATGGTCTAAACTCCCCTATTTCTTCACCTTTACCAAATTTTTCTGAGGCTTCCGCTAACCTAATTATAGGTCTAGTTTGATTTTTTAAAAATATCATCGCTATGGATATTACTAAAATTGCAGGGAGTGTTATCCACAATGCAAAAATTCTTGCGGAGGAGCTAGCTAATCTTTGTTTTGGAATAAAAAATTGAAAGTGTCCGTCTTTGTATTCGATTTTTAAATAAACTAATTCTTTATATGAGGTGGTATCAAACCAATAATTTAAATTTTTGAGTTTTAGTTCCCTTCTTAAAGACCTATCAATAGGACTGAACCACCTATCATCAATATGATTTGGAATAACAACTTTTTCTATATACTTAATATCTAAATCAAAATTTTTTTTATAAAGCTGGAGTATAAAATCTTTATTTGTTTCTTGGTTGTCATAAACATCAATAAACGTTTTTATTTCAGATATCAATGCCCTTGTCATGCCCTTGTTAGTTTTGATCCAAAGACTATCAAAAAAAACCAAACTAATTGTAATTTGAAGGATTATTACAGGTGTAGCAACTATTAATAAACCTCTATAAAAAAGTTGCTTTGGTAGTAAAGATTTTATAACCCTATTTAATCCATAAAACATATCCCTGTCCCCTTATAGTTTGAAGATATTTTGGATTTTTCGGATCATCTTCGATTTTTTTTCGCAATCTAGTTATTATTACATCTATTGATCTTTCTTTATCTATTTTAATAAGTTTACCAATTTCCTCTCTAGAGTGTATCTCACCTGGAGTATTTATCATTTTTTCTAAAATAATTCTTTCAGTGTTGTTAATTTTATATTGCTTACCATCTTTTGTTATAAATAGTCTGTTTATATCAATAACGACTGATTCAAACTCAATTACTCTTTTAAGGTTTTTTCTCTTTGTTCTATGTAATATACTTTTAATTCTTAAAGTTAATTCTTTTGGTTCAAAAGGCTTAGGCAAGTAATCATCTGCACCTATTTCTAGACCGATTACTCTTTCATTGACTTCACCTTTAGCTGTTAATAAAATTATAGGTGTTTTAATTTTGTTTTTATTCTCCGAAATAAATTCAAGACCACTTTTACCTGGCATCATCACATCTAAAACAATTAAATCAAATTTTATATTGCTAATTTTATTATTTGCATCTTCTGCACAATCGGATGTAGTTACTATATAGTTTTCTTGTATCAAAAGTTGCTTTACTAGATTTCTGATACCATCGTCATCGTCAACTACTAAAATATGTCCAAATTTATTCATTAATAATTTTATTTAAAATATTGTTAAAATGTATCACCTCCGAAGAGGATGAACTTAAAAAAGCTTTATAGATTCTTTTTTTTTGAATTGAAAATATTTCGTCGAAAATACTTTCCCCCTTTTCTGTCAAATGGACATGTTTTAATCTAGTATCTACATTGTCTTTTTCAAAAGTTATTGCATTAATCTTAATAAGATCATTAAGTACTCTGTTAAGACTTTGTTTTGTTATTTTTAGTTTTTTTAACAGTTGCGATATAGTTATACCTTTATACAAAGAGAGAAGATGAAGAACTTTGTGATGAGCGATGCCAATCTTATAATTTTCTAGTACTTTTTTGGCATCTGTGAATGTTTCTCGATAACCTATAAACAATTTCTCAATAAATTGTTTTAATTGTTCATCTTTTAAGTATAGAAGTTGTCTCATATTGGTAAGTTATATTGACATATTATACATACAAAGATATTTTTTGTTAATAAAATCTGATGATACCCTACGATAAAAGAAAAGGAAAAATTTGGTACAATAATGAACTTGTTGATTGGCAAGATGTTAAACTTCATGTTTTGAGCCACGGATTACATTATGCAAGCTGCATATTTGAAGGTGAAAGGGTTTATGACGGTGACATATTTAAACTCGAAGAACATACGTCAAGATTTTTTCACTCTGCAAGAAGAATGGGATTTGAAATTCCATATTCTGAAGAAGAAATTAACGAATCCTCAAAAAAAATTGTTTTAGCACAGAATGTGAAAAATGGTTATGTAAGACCTGTGGCTTGGAGGGGAAGTGAGATGATGGCAATTTCTGCTCAACAAACTAAAATACACGTTGCTATAGCTACATGGGAATGGGGATCATATTTTGATCCAAAATTAAAACTAGAGGGAATTAAGTTAAACATATCAAATTGGAGGCGACCTGCTCCAAATAGTATCCCATGGGATACTAAAGCTGCTGGACTATACATGATATGTACCCTATCTAAACACGAGGCTGAAAAACAAGGTTATACAGACTCATTGATGTTAGATCACGAGGGGAATATAGCAGAAGCCACAGGTGCAAATATTTTTTTTAAAGATAAAAATGGCATCTTGCATACGCCGATACCAGATTCTTTTTTAGATGGAATAACTCGAAGGACTGTAATAGAAATAGCAGTATCTAAAAATATTAAAGTGAATGAGAGAAAAATTAAACCAGAAGAACTAAAAGACTTTGTTGGATGTTTTTTAACTGGTACTGCAGCAGAAGTTACTCCAGTATCTCAAATAGACAAATTTAATTTTAAAGTATGTAATACTATTATTGAATTATCCGAGAGCTATCAGCAGAAAGTTCGAAAAAAAAAAGCAGCTTAATTTTTTTCATCTTCAGAAATTGCGTGGTCAATTCCTTTCCTTAGATAGTCATAACCAGTATATAATGTTAAAAAAGCAGATAACCATAATAAAATTATTCCAATGGTTTGGGCATTATAGCTTTGAAAATTTATAATTTTATTTCCAGTTTCACCTAAAAGTAAAATTGATATTGCAAACATTTGCAGAAAAGTTTTTAATTTAGCTAAACTAGAAACAGGCATATTAACTTTACCTTTGGCCAAAAATTCTCGCAATCCTGAGATCAATATTTCACGTGTAAGAATAATTATCGCAGCAATAACCTCAAAACTTTTTATTGTCCCGTCCATAACAAGCAAAATTAAAGCTGTTGCGACAATAATTTTATCTGCAATGGGGTCTAATAATTCACCTAACTTAGATTCCTCTTTATACATTCTTGCTAAAAGTCCATCTAAAAAGTCTGTGAAAGAAGCTATTACAAATAAAGCGAAAGGAATTATGTCGCCATAAAAACCAGGAAGATAAAATGTTATTACGAAAAATGGAACAATTATAATTCGTCCTATTGTAAGGTAATTAGGAATTTTAATTTTCATTCGTGGAAGTAATTGTATATTTTTTTGGCTACTTTTTCTTCAATACCTTCTACAGTCCTTATTTCTTCTAAACTAGCCGACTCAACAGCTCTTGCAGATCCAAAATGATTTAATAAAGCTCTCTTTCTAATACCGCCTATACCATTTATTTGATCTAGTAAAGACTTACTTATGGCCCTTTTTCTCTTTGCTCTATGAGCACTTATCGCAAATCTATGAGCTTCATCTCTTATTCTTTGTAAAAAAAATAAAGTTGGGTCATTTTTTGAAAATTTATAATCTTTTCCATTATGAAAAAAAGTTTCATTACCACTATTTCGAAATTTGCCTTTAGCAATCGATATAATGGGGATTTCATTTAAACCTAGATCATTCATTGTTTCTCTACCAGACGAATATTGACCTTTGCCTCCATCTAATAATATCAAATCTGGAAAAGATAGATATTTGCCCTTCTCTTGTATGGCCCTCTTAAATCGTCTACTTAGAACTTCTCTTATCATTCCATAGTCGTCTTGTTTAAAATCATCATTTTTAATATTAAATTTCCTATACCTTTTTTTTATAAAACCCTCTTCACCGTAAGTAATTAATGCACCAACACTATTTGTGCCCTGGATATGACTATTATCATACACTTCAATTAAACTAATACTATTTTCAATGTTAAACTTTTTACTAATACTATCTAAAAGATCGCGATTATTTTGACTTTCATAAAGTTTTCTATTCAAACTATTTTTCGCATTTTTTATTGCTAAACTAATAATTCTTAAACGAGATCCCTTTTTAGCATTTGATATTTTGATATTTTTTTTCTCTTTATTTGACAAAGTTTTTTCAATTAAATTTTTTTCTTTAATATCCTCACTAACTATTATTTGTCTAGGTACTGCTTTATTTTCATAAAATTGAGAAATGAATGAATTTAAGATATCTTTTAATTTTTCATCCGGGTCGTGTTTAGGAAAAAAAGCTTGATTACCCCAATTTTGTTTTGACCTGTAAAAAAAAACTTGAATACAAGTTTTTCCAGATTCTTTATATCCTGCAATCACATCAGCTTCGATTAAATTTGCCTCACTTACAGTTAATGAAGATTGTATAATATTTAAGGATTTTATCTTATCTCTTAAAATTGCAGCTTTTTCGAAATCTAAATCTTCACTGGCTTTTTCCATTTGAGAAGAAAGAGTTTTTTGAATTTTTCTAGATTTACCTTTACTTAAAAATTCATCTGTAGCCTCAACCAACTTTGCATATTGTTCAACACTTATTTTCCCTCCGCATGGTCCAGAACATCTTTTTAAAAAATAATTAAAACAGGTTTTTTGACCATCCTCAATTTGCTTGTCTGTACACGATCTAAGCAAAAATATTCTCTGAATAGTTTTAATTGCACTATTCACAGCTAGAGAACTCGCAAAAGGCCCGTAGTATTTTCCTGGTCTGTTCTTTGCTCCTCTATGCCTCTCAATTCTTGGGAATTTATGATCCGAGATAAAAATATAAGGAAAAGATTTATCGTCTTTTAACAAAATATTAAATTTTGGTTTGAATTTTTTAATTAAATTAGCTTCTAAGAGTAATGCCTCACTCTCATTAACAGTTGTGGTTATTTCTAATTTTCTAGTTTGAGATAACATTCTTTCAGTTCTGATAATATGATTTTTTTCTGAGACATAACTTTTAAGCCTATTGGGCAAATTTTTGGCTTTTCCTATATATAATATTTCATTATTTGAGTTTAGCATCCTATAAACTCCAGGCAATTTAGGGATTAAATTTAATTCCCGTCTAATTATATCTTTTCCAATTTCTGGGCTAAGCATAATCTCTTTTTTTTGATATTTGAATCCCTACAGATGAGCAGTCTTTTAATATCTCTAATTTTTCAATTTTCAAGACTATTTTATCTATTCTTCTATCTTTAAATAATATATCAAAAATATCTTCTGCTAGTGTTTCTAAAAAATTATAATGCTTATTTTTCACCAATTTTTTAATTAACTTAACTAGTTTATCGTAATTCACTATAGATTTTAAATCTTTATCGTTCGTAGGTTTTTTATCTCTATAATTTACCTCTAGACTAAATTTAACTTTTTGTGGTTTATCTTTTTCAAATTCATAATATCCAAGTTTTATATTCATTATTAGTTCTTTAATTAGAACTTTCTTTTCATAATTAAATAAATTTTTAGATTTATCTAATTTTACGATTTTTAAATTATTTTTTTTCATTATTTAATTAATTTAATTGCATCAGACGGATTTAAATTTTTATTCTTCCAAATGTAACCCGAAATTGCAATAAAGTCTGCACCATTTAATAACAGTTTTTCATAGTTTTTATAATTTATTCCACCAATAGCAACAACAGGTTTATTAGTTAATTTTTTAACTTTTTTAATTAAATTTATATTTGATTTATATTTTGCTCTTTTTGTTTTAGAGTTAAAAAAAGCTCCTAAAGCAATATAAGATGCATTACCATGAACAGCCTCTCTCGCCAACTTAATAGAATTATGGCAAGTAATACCAATTATTTTTTTACCCAATATTTTTCTTGCTTTATCAAGATTCATATCAGACTGCCCTAAATGGCATCCATCTGCACCTAATTTTTTTGTTAAAAAAACATCGTCATTTATAATAAATTTAACTCTAAATTTTTTACAAATTTGTTTAACTTTTTTTCCTATAATCTCTTTATTTTTATAATTATATTTTTTAAGCCTTAATTGAAATACAGAAATATTCTTAAATTTAAAAATACTTACTAAGTCTTTGTAAAAGTTTTTTTCTATTTTATTTGGGGATAAAAGATATAAAAACTTTCTTTTATTTTTTCTCAATTTCCTTAGACCATTTTCCTTGAGCTGCTAAAGTATTCATTTGCGCTCTATGATTAAATATTTTTTGTGTACCCTCAATATCTTTTAGATCTTTAGACCAATGTTTAAGAGCGCCTTGTTGTAAGGCACGACCATATGAATAAGTCATTATAAATTTAGTAGTATTAAATTTATTTATCAAATGAAGATTTTCAGTTGCCTCTATCTCTGACTGACCCCCGGATAGAAATGCTATACCTGGTACTTCTTTTGGTACTGATTTTTTTAAACATTCTATTGTTAATTTAGCAACCTCTTCGCCAGAAATTTTTTTCTTAGATTTGTTGCCTGCAAGTATCATGTTAGGTTTCAAGATAATTCCAGTTAAATCAACTTTATTTAGGATTAACTCTTCAAAACATTTTTTTATAACATCAGATGTCTTATTATAACATTCTTTAGCCGAGTGTTCACCATCCATAAGGACTTCAGGTTCTATAATAGGGACCATATTTGCTTCTTGAACAAGTGCAGCGTAGCGTGCTAATGCATGAGAGTTTGAGTGTATTGCTAGTTTACTCGGATATTCATTTGAAATAATATAAACACCTCTCCACTTTGTAAATTTTGCGCCTAAGTCGCTGTAAATTTTTAATCTTTCTCTTAACCCATCCAATCCTTCGGTAACCTTTTCTTCTTCTGAACCTGCGATAGTTTTTGCACCTGTATCAACTTTTATGCCTGGAAATGATCCTTGATCTGAAATGATTTCTGGAATTTTTTTATTTTTTGATTTCTGATTGATAGTTTCATCGTATAAGATTACTCCACCAATACAATTTGACATACTGTCTGCGGTAAAAAGAGTTTCTCTAAAAGATAGTCTGTTTTGAGCAGAGGACTCAATGCCTACATTTTCAAGCCTTTTCGACATTGTCCCTGTGCTTTCATCCGCCGCTAATATTCCTTTTCCATCAGAAATAATTTGCAAAGCTATGTTATTTAATTCTGACATTTTAGTTTAATGCTTTTATACCAGGTAGTTCTTTTCCTTCAAGATATTCTAAAAATGCTCCACCAGCAGTTGAAACAAAATTAAAATTATTTAGATATCCAATTTTATTAATTACAGCAATAGTATCACCACCACCCACAACAGAATAAAGATAATTTTCTTTTGATCGATTATCTATAATCTTAGCAATTTCTGAACTACCATTTGCAAAATTTGTATTTTCAAAATAACCAGCGGGCCCATTCCAAAAAACAGTTTTGCTTTTACAAAGAATTTTATTAATATTTTCTATAGTTTTAGGTCCAATATCTAATATCATATCTTCATCAGATATTTCATTAAGACTTTTTACCTGAGAAACACTGTCAAAATTTTTTCCTACACTTACATCTTCTGGATAATAAATTTTACACGAATTTATATCTGCATTATTAAAAATATCATTTATTGTATCCTCACAATTTTCTTCTTTTAAAGATTTACCAGTTTCAAAACCTTTAAAATTTAAAATATTATTTGCCATACCACCAACAAAAATTAAATTATCTAATTTAAAAGTTAGATTTTTAATCAGACCTATTTTAGTTGAAATTTTTGAACCACCAATAATGCAAGTTGATGGTTTTTTGATTTCAGTAGTTATTTTTTTTAAAGCATTTATTTCAGATTGTAATTGTAAACCAGCATAAGATGGTAAAAACTCTGTAATTCTAGAAACAGATGCGTGATGTCTGTGGGAACATGAAAAAGCATCATTAACATATAAATCCCCCAAACTAGCTAGATGTTTGGCAAAGTTTATATCGTTAGCTTCCTCATCTTTATAAAATCTTATATTTTCTAAAAAAATTACCTCTTTTTTTTTGTCTGTAAACAACTTATCTTTTTTCAGCTCATGCAAATCAGTTGTTATAAGTTTTATTTTTTTATTAATTTTTTTTTCTAAATTTAAACAAATCGGTTTTAGAGAAAAATCAGAATTCTTTTTACCATTTGGTCTACCTACATGAGATATAATTAAAATTTTAGCGTTATTATCAAGTAAAAAATTGATTATCGGAATAATTTTATCAATTCTAGTTTCATCAATAACATTATTATTTTTAAGTGGTACGTTTAAGTCAAGTCTTAATAATACTATTTTTCCAGCAAGATTTTCTTGATCTCTAATATTTTTCATTATTATTTTTTATGAATAAATTCTGCTATATCTATCATTCTATTAGAAAAGCCCCATTCATTATCATACCATGCTGAAACCTTCCCCATATACCGCCCAATCACTTTGGTTAAAGATGCATCTACAACGGCGGAAGCCGGATTATGATTGAAGTCAATTGATACTAATTTTTCATTATTAATATCTAAAATTTTTTTTTGACTCATTTTACTAAATTTCTTAAATGATAAGTTAATTGCATCTGAGTTTAAAATTTTTTTAGTGCAAAATACGAACTCGATTAATGAAACATTCGGTGTGGGGACTCTCATAGCAACACCTTCTAACCGTCCTTTTAATGAAGGGATAATTTCACCTATAGCCTTTGATGCACCTGTTGAGGTTGGTACAATCGATAGACTTGCTGATCGAGCTCTTCTAGGATCTTTATGAGAGTTATCAAGAATCCTTTGATCAGATGTAAAGGCATGTATAGTGGTCATAAAACCTTTTTCTATTTTAAAATCTTTATGAAGAACGTGAACCACAGGAGCAAGACAATTTGTTGTGCACGAACCTGCAGATATAATCTTATCAGTTTTGCTTATATCGCGTTCATTTACTCCAAATACGATTGTTTTATCTGCTTTTTTACATGGTGCTGAAACCACAACCTTTTTTGCTCCATTTTTTAAATGTGGAAGTAATTTGTCTTTTGAATTAAATTTTCCTGTACATTCCAAAACAATATCTACGCCTGATTTTTTCCAATTAATTTTATTAATATCAGTTTCTTGACTAAAAAAAATATTTTTTTTATTTATTATTAAGCAATCTTTTTTAAAACTAACATCTGCATTAAACCTTCCATGTATCGAGTCGTATTTTATCAACTTTGAACATTGTTCTGAGCTTGTTCTATTATTTATATGTTTTATCTCAAGATTTCTATTTTTAGTTTCTATAATTGAACGAACTATCATCCTTCCAATTCTGCCCATCCCGTTTATACCAATTTTTATTCTCATAATTTTTTTTTAATTCTTTTTATAATCTCGTTAGAGTTTAATCCAAAATAATCGTATATTTTTTTATATGGGGCGCTTCGACCAAAACTATTAATTCCAAAATTTAATCCTTTATCTCCAGTGTATTTTTTCCAATAACTGGTTTCTGATGCCTCTAACGTAACTACCAAGGAAGTTTCATTCAATATTTTTTTTTTATATTTTTCACTTTGCATATCAAACAATTCTTGACATGGCATTGATATAACTTTTGAATAAATATTTTCTGTGGCTAATTTATGACTAAGTTCACAGGCTAAACTAGTCTCAGATCCAGAGGACAAAATAGTAAGTTTAATACGATTTGACGATCTAAATACTTCGTAGGCTCCAAGGGAACTTTTATTTAATTTATCCAACTTTGTTCTTACTGGATTTATACTTTGTCTAGTTAATGCAATAACGCTTGGTGTTTCTTTATTTTTTAATGCTAATTCCCAACATTCAAATGTTTCAATTAAATCTGCTGGCCTAAATACATTTAAATTTGGAATTGATCTAAGACTAGTTAATTGTTCAATTGGTTGATGAGTTGGTCCATCTTCTCCCAAACCAATAGAGTCGTGGGATAAAACATATATAACTCTTCGCTGCATCATTGCAGCCAATCTAATTGATGGTTTACAATAATCACTAAAAATTAGAAAAGTTCCTCCGTAAGGAATTAAATTGCTATGGAGTGATAGACCATTCATTATTCCACACATAGCGTGTTCTCTAACTCCATAATGAATATAATTTCCAGCAAAGTTACCTGGTCTAATAATTTTATGACTTTTTGTTTTAGTATTATTCGATCCCGCTAAATCAGCAGAACCTCCTATTAATAATTTTGAATTAGAAATAATATTTAAAAACATCTCTGAACATTTTCTTGTTGCTAGAGGTTTTAATATTTTTAAATATTCCATTTTATATCTTTTAATTAAATGCATACTTTGTTTTACTAGATCATTTTCTTTAAAAATTTTTTTATTTCTCTTTTGTTCTTTGATAGCTCTGTTAGAGGATTTTTTTCCGATCTTTCTCCATTCTTGAAGTATTGAATTTGGAATTACGAAACTGCTATATTTCCAATTTAATTTTTTTCTTACTAATTTTACCTCATCTTCTCCAAGTGGGCTTCCATGCGCTGAAGCTAAACCACTTTTGTTTGGTGAGCCATACCCAATTTTAGTTTTACATGAAATTGCAACTGGTTTTTTTGAGTTTTGAGCTTTTTTTAATGCTTTATTTATTTCATAAAAGTTATGACCATTTATATTTATGTAGTCCCAACCATAACTATGAAATCTCTTTTGATAATTATCAGACACTGCTAAACTCGTTGGACCGTCAATTGATACTGAATTATTGTCAAACAACAAAATTAGATTTTTAAGTTTTAAATGACCAGCAAGACTCAAAGACTCATGGCTTATACCCTCCATTAAACACCCATCGCCTGCTAACACGTATGTTTTATGATTAATTTTTTTTTTACCATATCTAGATTTCAATATTTCTTCAGCTAAAGCAAAACCTACTGCATTTGAAATTCCCTGACCAAGTGGACCAGTTGTAGTTTCTATGCCGCTATTTTTTTCAAATTCAGGATGACCAGCGCATATGGAATTTAACTGTCTAAAATTTTTAATATCTTTTAATGATACGCTTTTGTATCCAGTTAAATACAGTAAAGCATATAGCAACATTGAGCCATGTCCTGCAGATAAAATAAATCTATCTCTATTTATCCAACCTGGGTTTTTTGGATCAAATTTTAGAAAATTTTTATATAATATTGTAACGACGTCTGCCATGCCCATTGGCATGCCTGGATGACCTGAATTAGCTTTTTCAACTGCATCTATGGATAAAAATCTAATTGCATTTGCTAGATCTTTATTAATATTTTTCAAAAATTATCCTGTATAGACTTCGACGACTCAATTTAATAATATAAATTTATATATGAATCCTTTTAATGAAAAAGAAAAAAAACTTCAAGACGCATTAGAAAAATTAATTAGTTTAGATCTCCAAAAAAGTACTAAATTTCAAATTCTAGAGGATCAAAAAAATCAATTACAAATTGAAAAAGACGAACTTCAAATTAGATTTTCTAATCTCGAAAAAAAATATGAGGATTTAAAATCAAAGATTACTCATCTTGAGAAACAAAATATCAGCGAAATTGATAAGGTTTCAAATTTCGAGGAAAAAATTGATGAATTAAATCAAGAAACAGATAATTTAATAGATGAAATAGATAAATGGGAAATGTAAATGTAAAATTTAACGGAAAAGATTTTTTACTCTCGTGTGAAGACGGTCAAGAAGAACATCTTGAAGAATTATCTATCACACTAGATAAAAAATTTAATAGTTTAAAAGAAAAACTTGGAAATATTGGTGAGAACAAACTTTTATTGATTACAACTATATCAGTCATAGATGAATATTTTGAAACAAAAAAAAATTTAAATTCAAAAAAAAATGAAATTGAAAATATTAAAAAAAAATTTGTAGAGTTAAAATCTTTAGTTCTAGATTACAAAAAAGAAAAAGACGTTCAAATTGAAAGCTTAAAAAATAATTTATCCTCTTTAAGCGACGAGTTTAAAAAAAACATTAATAATTACGACTCTTTAATCGATTCTACAGCTGAAAAAATTGAAAAATTTATAAAAAAAAATGATGAAAATTCAATACAATAGTTCAAGTGTTAAAAGTAAATCTTAGAAAAAAATTTTTAAAAATAAGAAAAAAAAATTTTGATAGGAATATTAAAATTAACTACCATAATTTTATCAAACCATTTTTTAAAGATAAAAAAAAAATTGTAGGTGGGTATTTCCCTGTCAATTATGAGATAGATTGTTTAAACATTTTAAGAGTACTCGAGAAAAAAAAATTTAAAATTGCTTTACCAATAATTAAAAAAAAAAATTTGATGGAATTTTATCAATATTCATTTAAGGATCCTTTAAAAGTTAACAAATATGGGATCCCAGAACCTATATCAAAAAAGATTATTAACCCAGATTATCTAATTGTGCCGTTAGTTGCTTTCGATAAAAACCTTTACAGACTTGGTTATGGAGGTGGGTACTATGATAGATATCTAAAGAATGCAAAAAAACGAAAAAAAATTTTATCTATTGGATTTGCGTTTTCTTTTCAGAAATTTGATAAGTTGCCAATCGATACTTTTGATCAAAAGTTAGATGTAATAATTACAGAAAGAAAAATTTATAAATGAGATTGTTATTCTTAGGTGATATTGTAGGCAATGCTGGATGTAATGCTATTAAAAAAAACTTAAAAAAAATTTTACAATCTAATGAAATTGATTTTGTTGTAGCCAATGGAGAAAATTCATATTCATCTGGGGTAGGAATTTCTGAAAATATTACTAATGAAATGTTTTCATGCGGCATAGATGTTATTACAACAGGAAATCATGTTTGGGATCAAAAAGAAACATTAGAACATATAAAAAAAGAAAATAGATTATTAAGACCACTTAATATGAGTAATGAGTTACCTGGACAAGGATTTAATATTTATAAATCAAATAATGGATTTAGAGTTGGTGTATTGAATTTGATTGGAAACGTATTCATGAAAAAAAGTGATAATGTCTTTGAAACATCTAAAAAATTTTTATCTAGTAATAAATTAAAAGAAAATTTTGATTTCTTGATAGTTGATTTTCATGGTGAAACAACAAGTGAAAAAATGGCAATAGGACATTTTTTTGATGGTAATGCAACGCTTGTAGTCGGTACACATACCCACGTTCCCACTAATGATAGTAGAGTTTTGGAAAAAGGAACTGCGTACCAAACAGATGCTGGCATGTGTGGAGTCTATGATTCAGTTATAGGGATGAATAAAGAGATATCCTTAAAAAGATTCTTGAATATCTCATCTGAAAAATGGTTGCCTGCTAGAGGGGAGGCTACAATATGCGGAGTAATTGTTGATGCAAATGCAGACACAGGTCTTGCAATCAATATTAAAAGTTTTATTTATGGTTGAAAAATTAATAGAAGAAAATAAAAATGGCCGGACACTCGCATTGGGCAGGAATTAAACATAAAAAAGATAGAACTGATAAAATAAGATCTAAAATATTTTCTAAACTTTCCAGGGAAATAACTGTGGCAGCAAAACTTGGAGACAAAGATCCAGAGGTTAACCCACGCTTAAGGTCAGCAATTCAATCAGCAAAATCTGCCAATATGCCAAAAGAAAACATTTCAAGAGCTATAGAAAAATCTAGAATGTCAAATTTTTCGAACTATGAGGAAATAAGATATGAAGGTTTTGGTCCTTATAACGTCGCTTTCATTCTTATTGCGCTTACCGATAATAAAAATAGAACTGCATCTTTTATCAGAACGGCTTTTCAGAAAATTGGCGGGACATTAGGTACCCAAGGTTCAGTTTCCTATAATTTTAATCAACTTGGTATAATTAGAATTGACTCAAAAGAGATTGATGAACATAATTTATTCGAACATGTGATAGAATTTGAAGCTGACGATTGTATTGTTTATGAAAATTTATATGAAATTCGCTGTAAAAAAGACAAGATTTATGAAGTAAAAAAAAAATTAGAAAAAAAAATTAAAAATTTTATATCCACAGACTTAGAATGGGTCCCAATAAATAAATTGTCATTAAATAAGTCACAAGAGGAAGAAGTTATGAATTTTTTTGAAACTTTAAACGAAAATGATGATATACAAAAAGTTTATACAAACCTACATAATGCAAAATAATTTTTAAAATGTTTGTAATTGGTATAGACCCAGGCATTACAGGAGCTATATGCTTTTTAAACAATGGACAAGTGATTGACGTAATTGATATGCCCAATATGACTGATGGGAAAAAAAATAAAAAACAAGTAAATGCTTCACAAATATTTAATGAAATTAATGAAAGAATAAAAAATATCAAAAATTCTGAAAAAGTTTACGTTGTAATAGAACAGGTTTCAGCTATGCCTGGTCAAGGCGTTACAAGCATGTTTAACTTTGGTCAATCTTTTGGAGTATTAAAAGGTATATGTGCATCTATGAAATTATCTATGTATCTTGTTAGACCAGTAAAATGGAAGAAATATTTTAATTTAATTAAAACTGAGAAAGAAGCAAGTAGAACTAAAGTAATAGAAATTTTTCCCGAAATATCCTCTAAGTTGTCAAAAAAAAAAGACGTTAATAAAGCAGATGCAATTTTAATTGCTAGTTTTTTTAACAATACTTATACAAAGGCAGATTAATCAAATTTATTTAGTCAAATTGATGACACAATTTAGTGTGAAAGGTTTAAAATGGAAACTGAAATAACCTCGCAAGCAGTCGGACTATCAAGCACAGATTTTTCAATTATTAAACTTTTTGTTAGGGCTGATATAATAGTAAAAAGTGTTATAATAATTTTGATTGCGTCTTCAATTTACTCTTGGGCAATAATATTTGATAAATATAAATTGTTTAAAAAAATAAATAAATCATCGGAGGAATTTGAAGAAAAATTTTGGAAATCAAAATCTGCAGAAACTTTTTTCAATAACCTACCAGTAAATGTGGACGATCCTATGGCTAAAGTATTTAGAAACTCAATGCAAAGCGTAATAAAAACTAGGTCTAAGTCAAATTTAGATGAGAGACTAGGAGGTGCACTACAATCTAATATTGAACAACAAATGAATATTATAGAAAAAAATTATACTTTTCTAGCCACTGTTGGATCAACAGCACCGTTCATTGGATTATTTGGAACTGTTTGGGGAATCATGAATTCTTTTCAGTCCATAGCAATATCAAGAAATACTAGTTTAGCAATTGTTGCTCCTGGAATAGCCGAGGCTTTATTCGCTACTGCTTTAGGCTTGCTAGCAGCAATACCGGCAGTTATTGCTTATAATAAATTTAGCAATGACTCAAAAAAATATTTTCAAAAGTTAGAAAATTTTTCTAAACGATTTATATCAATAGTTTAGTATGGCCTTTAAACTAAAAAGATCTTCTAGGGAGCCATTAAGTGAAATAAATGTTACTCCATTCGTAGATGTCATGTTGGTATTATTGATTATATTTATGGTAACAGCACCACTATTGACCGTTGGAGTACAGGTTGACCTTCCAGAAAGCTCAGCAGACTCTTTACCCGAGGAACAAGAACCATTAACATTATCTATAAATTCCAAAGGGGAAATTTTTATACAAGAGTCAAAAGTCGAATATGAAAATATTATACCAAAAATCTTGGCTGTATCAAAAAACAGAACAGATACTAGAATTTATGTCAGGGGAGACAAAACAATAAATTACGGAAGAGTATTAGAAATTATGGGAATGTTATCTGGATCAGGTTTTACTAAAGTTGCATTGATATCTGAGCCATTTAAGGAGAGATAGAAATGTATAGAAGTATTTTTATTTCTACTGCTTTTCATCTCCTAATTATTATTACGACGATTTTTAGTCTGCCATTTATCGCAAAAAAACCTCTGGATCTTCCTCCTATTATATCTGTCGAGCTAATTCAAATTACTGATAAAACTAATATTCCATTTGCTCCGAAAGCACAAAAAATTATAGATAAAGCAAAAGAGGAAGAACAAAAACTTGTTTCTGAACAGGCTCCTCCAAAAAATGTTAAGAAAATAAAACCAGAGGCCATCCCTTTACCAGACCAAAAAGTTGATAAAATTAAAAAGACTGAAGAT
Source organism: uncultured Pelagibacteraceae bacterium (assembly GCA_902562875.1). Lineage (GTDB taxonomy): Bacteria > Pseudomonadota > Alphaproteobacteria > Pelagibacterales > Pelagibacteraceae > Pelagibacter. Next base: position 161,051 of record CACEVB010000001.1, read on the forward strand.
AAACAAAATCCAGAGGTAGATGATAATAAAGTAAAGCAAGTTTCAGAATTCGAAAAAAAAGAAATTTTTGATCCAACAGATATTGCAGCGCTTATAGATAAATCCAAAGAAAATTTGGCAGAAACAAACATCAAATCTAATAAAGTTACACAATCACAAGATAAGTCTATGAACTTATCTGGCTTAACACTTAGTGAAGAAGATGCTTTAAAAGCACAAATCTTTGGTTGTTGGAGCATTCCTTTAGGCTTACCTTATAATGAGAATTTGCTTGTAAGAATAAAACTAAAACTCAAGCCTGATGGCACTATTATCGATTCTGAAATTTTGGACCATGCCAGAATGAACAAGCCTGGACAAAGTTTTTATAAAGTACTTGCAGAAAGTGCTTTAAGAGCTATACAATTATGTCAACCTTTAAGAGTTCCTACAACAGGCTACGAAAAATGGAAAAATTTACAATTAAATTTCGATGCAAGAGAGATGTTAGAAGGATGATCAAAATACATAAAATTTTAATATTAGCATTATTTTTTTGTTCATCTAAAAGTTTTGCGTTAATAGAGGTTGATATAACTAGAGGTAATTTAAATCCACTACCTATAGCTGTATCTCCGCTTTTTTCAGATAAGAAATCAAATACGGATCTCAAAACCGATTTAAATATTGAAAATATTGGTGAAGAAATATCTACTGTGGTTGAAAATAATTTAAAAAGAACTGGACTTTTCAATCCACTTGAAAAGAAAGCGTTTTTACAAAATCCTGACCTAGCGCACTTAAAACCTAGATTTGAAGATTGGTCCTTAATTAAAGCACAAGCGTTGGTAACAGGACAAGTTAAATTTGAAAATGAAAAGTTAAGAGTTGAATTTAGACTATGGGACGTTTTAGCAGCAAAAGAAATGATGGCATTAGCATTCACAACAGTTCCAAATAATTGGAGGAGAGTAGGACATATAATATCTGATAAAATTTATGAAAGATTAACAGGTGAACAAGGCTACTTTGATACAAGAATAATTTACGTATCTGAGCAAGGACCTAAAACAAAAAGAATAAAAAAATTAGCAATAATGGATCAAGATAGTGTAAATACTAAGTATTTAACCTTAGGGAATGAATTAGTTCTAACTCCTAGATTTAATCCTACAAATCAGATGGTTACATATCTATCTTACTTTAAAAATTTACCAAGAGTTTATCTTCTTGACATAGAAACAGGTATACAAGAAGTAGTAGGCGATTTTCCAGGAATGACCTTTGCGCCTCGTTTCTCTCCAGATGGAAAAAAAATAATAATGAGTTTCGCGAAAGATGGAAATTCAGATATCTATACAATGAATTTAGAAAGTAGAATTGTAGAAAGAATAACAAATCATCCATCAATAGACACTTCTCCCTCTTATTCTCCTGATGGAAAATTTATAACTTTTAACTCTGATCGTAGTGGTTTCCAGCAAATATATGTTATGAAAAGTGATGGGACAAATGTAAAAAGGATATCTTTTGGCAAAGGATTATACGGTACTCCAGTTTGGTCTCCAAGAGGAGACCTAATAGCATTTACTAAATTTCGTAAAGGTAAATTTTTTATAGGTGTAATGAGAGTTGATGGTTCTGGGGAGAGGCTACTTACTGAAAATTATTACCAAGAAGCACCGTCTTGGTCTCCAAACGGTAGGGTTTTGATATTTTATAGAGAAACTAAATCGAATGACAAAGGAGAGGGATTTTCTGCCAAACTATGGTCAATTGACCTAACTGGCTACAATGAAAGACAGGTTCCAACAGAAACAGATGGTTCAGATCCTTCCTGGTCATCATTATTAAGCAATTAATCTCAATTTAGACTTAAAAACTTAACTTAATTCGTTGATTTTTATGCTTGAAAGATCTATTTAGTTGTGAAAAACTTTAAAAAATTAGTTAAATTTAAGGAGCAGTATGATTTCTAATAAAATTTTTAAAAACATTTTCTTGGCATTTTTATTGAGTTTTGTGTTGTCTGCATGTGCAACTCAAACCAAAAAAGTAGACTCGCAAATGCAAGGCGATGTTTACACAGGTACAGATACGGTCGAATATCTAGCAACTGGTGTGCCAGATAGAGTGTTCTTTGCAACAAATGAGTCAGTTTTAACAACTGCTTCCAGAGACACTTTGAGAAAACAAGCATCATGGATGAGAAAAAATTCTGATGTTACAGTTGTGCTTGAAGGTCACGCTGATGAAAGAGGCACAAGAGAGTATAACCTCGCTTTGGGAGAAAGAAGAGCAAATTCAGCAAAAGATTATTTAATGACATATGGTATCTCATCAAACAGAATTTCAGTTATAAGTTACGGCAAGGAAAGACCAGTAGACTCAGGATCAAACCCTTTAGCATGGTCTAAAAATAGAAGATCAGTAACTGTTAAAGCTAATTAATATTAAATTCATTAAAAAAACTTTAGACCTCGGTGATTATAAAAGCCGAGGTCTTTTTTTTGCCATTTTTATTCTTACAACTATAATTTATGAACAAATTAAGTATTAAACTAATTTTTAAATTTACTTTTTTTTTTTTATTAATAACTAGTTCCTCACATTCAGATAGCCATAATATTAGAGAAATACTAGAGTTAATACAAAAAGACATAAAAACCTTAGAAAGAGCAGTTTATTCAAATTCTATAGGTTTAAACGATGATGGCACAGATATTATAGATTCAAATACTTTAGATCAAAATTCAGAGGATGTACTTACAAGACATTTATTAAAATTAACAGAAATTGAAAAACAATTCCAAAGTTTGACTAACAGATTTGAGGAAATCAATTTCAAAATTGATAAACTGTCCTCAAGACTATCAAAAGTTCAATCAGATAATCAATTGCGTTTTCAACAGCTGGAAAACTCTGCAAATAAAACTGTGAATAGTCAAAATAAAGAAAATATTTTAACATCTAAAAAAATTGAAAATGAAAATATTTTACCAGGATCCAGTAAACCTCAAGATCTTGGTACAGTTTCTTATAAAGATATGACCCCAAAAAATAATACACAAAAAACACAATCTATCGATACTACTTCGACAGTAGTTACCGAAAACTTTATTTTAGAGGAAAAAATTTTACCTAAAACAACTCCTGAAAAACAGTACGAGTTTGCAACAAGTTTTCTTAAAGTTGGAGATTACAATACTGCGGAGAGAGCTTTTAGAGAGTTCGTAATTACTAATCCTAAACATAATTTAGCAGGAAATGCTCAGTATTGGTATGCTGAAACTTTTAGAATAAGACAATTGTATACTGACGCTGCATCTGCTTATCTGGAGGGTTATCAAAATTATCCAAAAAGTGATAAAGCACCTATAAATTTACTTAAACTTGGAGTATCTTTAGTTCAGATTGGAGAAAAAGATCAAGGTTGTCTTATGATATTAGGAGTTAAGAAACAATATCCAGAAGCAAAAGACTCAGTTATCCAAAAAGCTAAATATGAAGAAAAAAAGTTTGAATGTAAAGACAGTAAATCCTAAAATTAAAATTTTATACCATCTAAAAGATAAAAAAATTAATAAAATTTATAATATATTTAAATTTAATTCTAAAATTGATTTTAAAGATAGTAAAATTGCCGTAGGAGTTTCTGGAGGAGTAGATAGCCTGGCTTTGGCTTTTTTTTTAAAGTGTTTAAGTTTAGAGAAAAAACTAAAAATTTATTATTTTCACGTAAATCATCATCTTAGGATAGATTCTAGTAATCAAGCTAAATATTTATCAAAATTTTTAATAAAATTCGGTATTAAAATCCAAATTCTAAAATGGAAAGGACCTAAGCCCATTAGCAATATTCAAAAAATTGCTCGTGAAAAAAGGTATGAACTTATTTTCAATAAAATGGATAAATACAATATAAAAAATTTATTTATAGCTCATCATAAAGGTGATTTAATGGAAAATTTTATAATAAGATTAATTAGAGGCTCAGGATTAGATGGTCTTACTTCGTTTAATAATATTCATACTCAGCATAGGGATAAAAATATTTTTAGACCTCTAATAAATATTAATAAACAAAATTTAAATTATATTTCAAATAAAGTTTTTAAATTTTATATAAGTGATAGTTCTAATTATGAAAATAAGTTTCAGAGGACAAGAGTTAGAAATATTTTAAAAAATTTGAAAAAAGAAGGTCTTGATATTTCAAAAATGAATCTAACTATTAAAAATTTAACTTATTCTAATTTATCTATAAATTTTTTAGTAAGAAATAATATTGAAACTAATTGCCACTTAAATTGCAAAAAAAATATTGCGTTATTCAATAATGATTTCTTAAATAAACCTGAGGAGATTGTATTTAGATCTATTTCACAAATTTTAAGTAAAATAAACAGAAATTATTACCCTCCGAGAGGCAAAAAGATAATTAGATTAATTAACGACTTAAAAGGTATAAAATTTAAAAAAACAACTTTAGCAATGTGTGTAATTGAAAAATATGGAAATACTTATATAATAACTAGAGAAAACGGGAAAAAAAAGTAAAATAAGTATATTTTGCCACTTGTTTAATTCGTAATAATTCTTAATTTACATGTATGAATTTTAGAAATCTAGCAATGTGGTCAGTTATTATTGTCTTAACTATAGGACTATATAACATGTTTAAAAACCCTCAGACTTCAAATTCCAGAGATAATACAATAATATTTTCAGAGTTTTTAACTGAAGTAGATAATGGTCGTGTAGTACAAGTTGAAATTCAAGGTAATAATATAAAAGGAATTTTGGCTGATGGAAATAATTTTATCACATACTCTCCAAACGATCCAAATTTAATTCAAAAACTAACTGATAGGGGGGTAAGCATTTCCGCTGCTCCGTTAGATGAAAAAATGCCATCTCTTTTAGGCGTATTGTTGTCGTGGTTTCCAATGTTGTTGTTAATAGCAGTTTGGATATTTTTTATGAGGCAAATGCAAGGTGGAAGAGGCGGAGCAATGGGTTTTGGTAAATCAAAAGCAAAATTGATGAACGAAATTAAAGGCAAAGTAACTTTTAATGATGTGGCAGGTGTAGAAGAAGCCAAAGAAGAAGTAGAAGAGGTTGTAGAATTTCTTAAAGACCCAAGGAAATTTAGTAGATTAGGTGGTAAAATACCAAGAGGATGTCTTTTAGTTGGTCCTCCTGGGACTGGGAAAACACTATTAGCTAGAGCCATAGCAGGAGAGGCAGGAGTTCCTTTCTTCACAATCTCAGGATCAGACTTTGTTGAGATGTTTGTCGGAGTTGGAGCTTCAAGAGTTAGAGATATGTTTGAGCAAGGTAAAAAAAATTCACCGTGTATTATATTCATTGATGAAATTGATGCAGTTGGAAGAAGTAGAGGGGCAGGTTTAGGTGGCGGTAATGATGAGCGTGAACAAACATTAAACCAATTATTAGTAGAGATGGATGGATTTGATACTAATGAGGGTGTAATTATTATTGCGGCAACTAATAGACCAGACGTATTAGATCCAGCTTTACTTAGACCAGGAAGATTTGATAGACAAGTAGTTGTCTCTTTACCAGATATCATTGGAAGAGAAAAGATTTTAAAAGTTCATAGTAAAAAAATTTCAATGGCACCTGATGTTAACTTAAGAACTATTGCAAGAGGCACACCTGGATTCTCAGGCGCTGATTTAGCAAATTTAGTTAATGAAGCTGCACTTTTAGCTGCAAGAAAAAACAAAAGGATTGTTACTTACTTAGAATTCGAAGATGCTAAGGATAAGGTAATGATGGGTGCTGAGAGAAGATCAATGGTAATGACTGAAGACGAAAAAAAATTAACAGCCTATCATGAGGCGGGTCATGCAATTGTAACTATTAATGAAAAAGCTGCCTACCCTATACATAAGGCAACAATAATTCCAAGAGGCAGAGCATTAGGCATGGTTATGCAACTCCCAGAAAAAGATGAGGTATCACAAACTAGGGAGCAATTACATGCACAAATGGCAATTGCGATGGGAGGTAGAGTTGCTGAAGAATTAATTTTTGGAGAGGATAAAGTAACGACTGGAGCAGTCAGTGATATTGAGCAAGCTACAAAGAGGGCAAGAGCAATGGTAATGCGAGCTGGCTTGAGCAAAGAACTTGGACCTATCGCATATGGAGAGAATGAAGAGGAAGTATTTTTAGGTAGATCTGTAGCAAGGCAACAAAATATGTCAGAGGAAACAGCGAAAAAAGTTGACTCTGAAATAAAAAAATTTGTAGAAAAAGGGTATGATAGAGCAAGAAAAGTTTTAACTGATAAAATTGATGATTTACACAAGATCGCTAAAGCTTTATTAACATATGAAACTCTTTCAGGAAGTGAAATTGAGGATATTGTAAATAAAAATATTTACCCTACAAATAAAGAGGATTTAAAAGTTGAAGATAAAAATGAAAAAGGTTCAGCTCTTGGATCAATAGGACTAAAACCAAAAATAGTACATTAATTAAATGGAAAAACATTACACAAGAGCGTGTAATTTTTTCTACGGTGCAATCTCAAAAAAAAAAATTAAATCAAAAGAAACATTACCCCTACATGGAAATACTGAAATTTCTTTCGATAGTGTTGAAATAATTACCAGAGATAAAATAAAAAAAATTAAAATAAAAGAAATTAATAAAGTTAAACTAAAATTAAGAAAATATATTAGAAAGGATTTAAAAAATATAACAAAAAAAAAATCATTTAAAAAATTAAATTTTTCAAAGGCTCCTCTTCTAATGGGGGTCTTAAATGTCACCCCTGATAGTTTTTCTGATGGAGGACGTTTTAATTCTACAGAGAAAGCTTTTAATAGAGCAAAAAAACTTTTTTCAAGTGGTTGTGACATTCTCGATATAGGTGGTGAGTCAACAAGACCTGGATCTAAGTATATAAAATCAGATAAAGAATGGTTAAGGATTTCGGGACCATTAAAAAAAATTTCTGGATTGGGTAAATATATATCTATAGACACCAGAAAAGAATATGTAATGAGAAAAGCTAAAAAATATAAAATTAGCCTTATAAATGATATATCTGGTTTATCATATGATCCATTAACTTTAAAATTTCTTAAGAAAACAGAAATTCCATTTGTTATTCACCACATTAAAGGTAACCCTACAAATATGCAAAATAATCCAAGTTATAAAAATGTACTTTTAGATATTTACGATTATTTTGAAACAAAGTTAAAACTAGTAAAGTCAGAGGGTATTAAGCATAATAACATAATTTTAGATCCTGGAATTGGATTTGGTAAAAATTTGAAACATAATATTACTATACTAAAGAATATTTCTATATTTCACTCGCTAGGCTACCCTTTATTATTAGGCACATCTAGAAAAAGATTTATAAAAGATATTTCTGGAAGAAATGATAGTAAGTCGAGATTGGGAGGCACTATAGGATCCTGTATTTACTTAAAATTACAGGGAGTCCAAATATTAAGAATACATGATATTAATGAGGTAAAACAAGGTTTAAAAATTTTTAAAACTTTTCAATTTTAATGAGTAAAAAATATTTTGGTACTGATGGGATTAGAGGCAAGGTAAACAAAAAAAATATTAACGGAGAAATGTTTTTTAAATTTGGTTTAGCTGCAGGTACTTATTTTAAAAACCTAAAAAAACAAAAACAAACCGCTATTATTGCAAAAGATACAAGATTGTCTGGTTATACATTGGAACCTGCACTTGTTTCTGGTCTTACATCTGCAGGCATGCATGTATACACATTAGGTCCTTTACCAACGAATGGGTTAGCAATGTTAACTAAAAAATTTAAAGCAAATCTAGGAATAATGATTACTGCATCTCACAATTTATATTATGATAATGGTCTGAAATTATTTGGTCCTGATGGTATGAAATTATCTGATAAAATAGAAAAAAAAATTGAAAAATTAATAGACTTAAATATCAGACTGAACTTATCAAAACCAGAGTCTCTTGGGCGTGTAAAAAGATTAGAGACTGCAAATGAAGACTATATAAAAATTTTAAAAAACAATTATCCAAGTAATTTCTCGCTAAAAGGTATGAAAATAGCTATTGATTGTGCAAATGGGGCTGGCTATAAAGCTGGACCTTTGTTGTTAAAATCACTTGGGGCAAAGGTGTTTGTATACGGTGCATCACCAAATGGATTGAACATTAATCATAATTGTGGTTCTACAAATCCACAAAGTATAGGTAAAATTGTTAAAAAACATAAAGCAGATATTGGAATTGCATTAGATGGAGATGCTGACAGAATTATATTATCAGATTCTAATGGCAAGATTATAGATGGTGATCAAATTATAGCAACAATTGCTAAGAGTTGGAAGGAAAATAGACTGATAAAAAATGGTGTTGTAGGAACATTAATGTCTAACTTTGGACTTGAGAAATATCTTCATGATATGGGTGTTAATTTTTTCAGATCAGATGTTGGAGATAGACACGTGAAAAGTCTTATGAAAAAAAAAAATATTAATCTTGGTGGTGAACAGTCTGGACATATAATTCTCGGTAAGTTTGCAACAACAGGAGATGGTTTGCTAGTTGCTTTAGAGATACTTTACTTAATGAGAAAAAAAACTAAATCGAGTGAACTATTAAATGAATTTATACCAACCCCACAACTACTTGAAAATATTACTGTAAAAAACAAAGAGATTATAGGATCAAAAAAATGTCAAAAAGCAATAAGCCAATCACTAAAATTAATTAAAAATAAAGGTAGGCTTTTGGTTAGAAAATCAGGTACAGAAAATAAAATAAGAGTAATGGTGGAAACTTTAGATAAAGATTTACTTAATAAAATCGTAAAAATTATAAAGAGGTCTATAATTAATTGAAACCAAAATCAAAAATTTTAATTATTGCTGGATCAGACTCATCCGGGGGTGCTGGCATTCAGGCGGATATTAAGACTATAACTTCTTTGGGATCTTATGCAATGACAGCAGTAACAGCAATAACTTCTCAAAACACTACTGGAGTAAAGTCTATATTTCCAGTATCTGATAAAGAAATAGTAAATCAAATCGAGTTTACTTGCAAAGATATAAAACCAGATGGTATCAAAATTGGAATGATTCATTCATATAAAGTTGCTATTAAAATACTCAAGGTTTTGAAAAAACTAAAAATAGATAAAGTTATCTTTGATCCTGTGATGGTATCGACAAGTGGCGCTAAATTAATTGATGATCGTTGTATTAAATTTATAAAATCTTCATTTATAAAAAAAGTTTCATTAATTACACCAAACATCTATGAGGCAGAAATCTTATCAGGAGTAAAAATAAAAAATATAAATGATATGATAATTTCTGCAAAGATGATTTCAAAAATGGGTGCTAAAAATATACTTTTAAAAGGCGGTCATCTAAATTCGAAAAATGTTATTGATGTTTTATTATATAAAAATAAAATTGAAGTATTTAAAAACAGAAAAATAAAAACAAAAAATACCCATGGAACGGGATGTACATTATCAAGTGCAATTACAACTTATTATGCGTGTGGAAAAAAACTAAACAAATCTTGTTATCTTGCGATTAAGTATGTTAATGATGCAATTAAAACAGCTCCAAATTATGGACAAGGAAATGGACCAATCAATCATTTAAACAATATAAGTATGTAAAATTATGAACAATGTAGCAGTTATAGGATCACAATGGGGTGATGAGGGTAAAGGTAAAATAGTTGATTGGTTATCTAGTGAGGCTGATGTTGTTGTTAGATTTCAAGGTGGACATAATGCTGGACATACCCTAGTAATTAATGGAGTAACTTATAAACTTAGATTACTACCTTCGGGTATAGTAAGAGAAAATAAAATTTCTATAATTGGAAATGGCGTTGTAATTGACCCTTGGGCATTACTTGAGGAGATAGAGGAAATTAGATCTAAAGGTGTTAAGATCACAACTGAAAATTTAATTATTTCTGAATCAGCAAATTTAATTTTACCATTTCATAAAGAGATGGATGAGATTAGAGAGGATATAGCTGGTAAATCAAAGATTGGAACAACTAGAAGAGGTATTGGTCCAGCATATGAGGACAAAGTAGGAAGAAGATCAATTCGAGTTATGGATTTAATATCTAAAAAAAATCTTGATCAAAGATTGGAAACAGTTTTGATGCATCATAACGCAATTAGAAAAGGCCTTGGAAAAAAATTATTTGAAAAAAATAAATTAATAAAAGATTTATTAGATATTGCACCTAAAATTTTAATTCATTCCCAGCCCGTATGGAAAAGAATTGATCAATTAACTAAAAATAAAAAAAAAATATTATTTGAAGGTGCTCAAGGTATTCTACTAGATGTTGATCATGGTACCTATCCTTTTGTTACGTCATCAAATACGGTTGCCTCCTCAGCAGCCACGGGTGTTGGCTGTGGTCCACAGAAAATTAATTATGTCCTCGGTATAACAAAAGCATATACAACCAGAGTAGGTGAGGGACCCTTTCCTACTGAATTGTCAGATAGCATCGGCGAAGAACTAGGTATAAGAGGTAAAGAATTTGGTACCGTGACAAGTAGAAAAAGAAGGTGTGGATGGTTTGATGGAGTGTTAGTTAGGCAAACAATCAAAATATCTGGTATTAATGGTATAGCTTTAACCAAACTGGACGTTTTAGATACATTAAAAGAAATTAAAATGTGTATTGCTTATGAATTGAATGGGAAAAAAATAGATTACTTACCTGCCTCAGTAGAAGATCAAATAAAAGTCAAACCAGTTTATAGATTATTTAAAGGTTGGCTTAAATCAACTAGGGGCATAAAAAAATTTGAGGAATTACCTCAAAACGCTAAAGATTATATAAATGAACTTGAAAAGTTTATTGAAGCAAAAGTTTCGAGTGTTTCAACAAGTCCTGAGAGAAATGATACAATTTTGATACAGGATCCATTTAAATCTAATTAGCAGGCAACAAGTTTTTAGATTTTGCAGAATTTAACATATGTTTTTGAAGTTTTTCGAAAGCTTTATTTTCTATTTGTCTAATTCGTTCTCTACTGATTTTAAACTTTTTACTTAAATCTTCCAATGTTTTTGGATTATCGGTAAGTTTCCTTGCATTTAGAATTTCTTTTTCTCTCTCATTTAAAATTTTAATTGAATCTCTCAACAAATCCTTCCTTAATTTCATTTCTTCATTTTGCGCAAATTTTAATTCTTGATCCATCTCGTTATCGACTACCCAATCTTGCCATTCGTCTCCATCCTCTCCAATAGGAGCATTTAAGGATTTTTCTTTTCCAGATAATCTTCTATTCATAGAGACAACTTCGTGCTCACTTACATTAAGTCTATTGGCAATATTTTTCACGTCCTCATCTCTTAAATCACCTTCCGACCTTGGAGCAATTTGATTTTTTAATTTTTTTAAATTGAAAAATAATTTTTTCTGCGCAGTTGTTGTACCAATTTTTACTAAGCTCCATGATCTTAATATATATTCCTGAATAGAAGCTTTAATCCACCACATTGCATAAGTAGCTAATCTAAAACCTTTCTCAGGCTCGAATTTTTTAACCGCCTGCATAAGACCTATATTTCCCTCAGAGATCATTTCACTCACAGGAAGGCCATAACCTTTGTATCCCATAGCGATTTTTGCAACTAACCTTAAATGACTTGTTACTAATTTTTCAGCCGATTTAACGTTTCCTGTTGATTGCCAATTTTTTGCTAGCATGTATTCTTCTTCAGCATCCAACATAGGAAACTTTTTTATCTGAGCAAGATAGGCCGATAGTGCTCCTTCATTTGACAGTGAAGGTAAATTATAAGATGTATTATTCATTACGGTATTTATTTAGTAAAGTTTAATAATATTACAACTGTTTATTTGTCAAGTATTTCTTAGTTTTTTTATAATTGTTTTTAATTCAAAAGGTAAATCTGCCTCAAAAAAAATTTTTTTATTTTTTCTAGGATGAATAAAACCTAAGCTTTTAGCATGTAAAAACTGTCTATTTAAGTTATTTAAAACTTCGACAGTACCAATTTCAACATTTTTTATTTCTTTATATTTTTTTTTATAATGTTTATCACCTAAAATTGCATTTCCTTTATGTTTTAAATGTACTCTTATCTGATGTGTTCTTCCGGTTTCAAGCTTACACTCAACAAGGCTAAACGTTGGAGTTTTTTTACCCTCAAAAACTTCTAGTGTTTTATAATTCGTAATTGCTTTTTTTCCTTTTGAAATTCCAACTTCCATTAATTGTCTATTCTTTGAACTTCTTTTGATTAAAGTTTCAATTCTTCCAAATCGAGGTCTAATTTTCCCCCATACCATTGCTAAGTATTTTCTATCAATCGAGTGGTCTTTAAATTGTTTCGATAAATTAAAATGTGTAAAATTATTTTTTGCTATTACGATTAAACCAGAGGTATCTTTATCTATCCTGTGAACTATACCTGGTCTAAATTTATCACCTATATTAGAAAGATTTTTCCCTTTATGTTTTATAAGAGCGTTTACAATCGTTTTATCATAATTACCAGCACCAGGATGAATAGAAATTCCTGCTTTTTTGTTAATTATAATTAAATCTTTGTCCTCAAATACAATACTCAACTCATAATTAAATGGTTTTAAAGAAACTTCTTTGTCCTCTTCAATTTCTAAAGATATCTCGTCTCCATTTAATATTTTTTTTGAGGGATCTGTAATTATAGTTCCATTTATTTTAAGAAAATTCTTTTGAATTAAATTTTTAATTTTATTCCTGCTTAAATCCTTATATATTTGACTTAAATAATAATCTATACGTAATTTCTTTTGTAAATCTTTAACAATAAATTTAATGATATTGTTCATTTTTTATAATATTAATGCATTACGCGTCTGTAGCTCAACTGGATAGAGCGCCAGATTTCGGCTCTGGAGGTTCAGGGTTCGACTCCTTGCAGGCGCGCCAAATAAAATATTATAAAAAATTTGCAAAAAAATTATTCCCCCATGTTAACTAATGTGCCTTTTTTTCTTGCACCATAAAAAGAATAATAAAACACACCAACAGCTATTGAAAAATAAATTATGTTTAATAATAAAGCATTAATTATATTTTCATAATTGACTATATTGTTGACTAATATTGATCTAGCTTCCTCAAATATGTAAACTAAAGGTAAAAACTTAGAAATAATTTGTAGCCAGTCTGGCAAAATAGATAATGGATAATAAACACACCCTAGTGGTGCTAATAAAAAAAGTGATGACCAAGCGGTATTTTCAAAAGATGGTCCAAATCTTAATAGCCCAGATGTTACCAAAACCCCTAAAGTAATTCCAAAAACATACAAACTTAAAAAAAGTAAAATTAAAGAGGGACCCATATCCACAATAGAGACACCAAATAGTGGGCTCATCAATAAAACCGCAGGGACTATTCCAATTAACGTTCTTAATAACGCAGTACATGTTAATGCAATAATAATCTCACTTATTTTTAATGGTGCAACAAACAGATTAGTGAAATTCCTGCTCCAAATCTCCTCTAAAAATAGCATATTAAAACTAATACTGGATCTGAAGAGAAAATCATAAAGTATTGCACAACTTAATATGACTCCCACTGTATTTGTGTAATAATCACTGTACATTGTAAAAAATTTAGAGATAAAACCCCACAAAATTATTTGAATTGTTGGCCAGTAAATTAAATCTAAAATTCTGGGAAAAGAACCTTTAATTAAATAAAGGTGTCTGATAGATAAAGCATACATTCGATTTAGGTTCATATTTATTCTCTTATAATTTTTAGAAAAGTTTCTTCAAGATTTAAACGTCCGTGTTTTATAATTAAGTCTTTACAAGTTCCTTCGTCAATAATTTTTCCACCTTTCATCATCATTACTTTTGAGCAAAGTCTCTCAACTTCATTCATGTTATGAGAAGCAAGTAAAATAGTTGTATTATTTTTCTTTGCATAATTTTCTATGTAAGATCTTATGTAATCTCCTGTATCAGGATCAAGACTAGCAGTAGGCTCATCTAGCAATAAAATTTCTGGGCTATTTATTAATGATTTTGCCAGAGAAACTCTATTTTTTTGACCTGAAGACAATTCTCCAGTTTTTTTTTTTTCAAATTCACCAAGATGTAGTTCGTCTATTAAATTATTAATCTTATTTTTTAGATTTTTTACCTCGTACATTTTGCCATAAACAATCAAATTTTCCCTAACGGTAAGTTTTTTAGGTAATTCTACATATGGCGAAATAAAATTCATTTTTTCTAAAACTTCTATTCTATTTTTCTCTATTTCAACATTTTTACCTCTGACTAGAATTTCACCACTGGTTGGTTTTATAAGTCCTAAAATCATCCCAATAGTTGTAGTTTTTCCACATCCATTTGGGCCCAATAATCCAATAATTGAACCAGTTTCAATTTTAAAATCTAAATTTTTGACTGCTTTAAACTTTTCATAATTTTTATTTAAATTTTTTAGTTCAATGCTCATTTGTATGATGCTCTTTTCAATCTATCATTAATTGTCTGTCCTATACCAATATTAGGAATTTTTTCGACCTCTATTAATTTGTATTTTTTTTTTTTTATTTCTCTAAGTGTTTTGTATAAATTTTTTCCAGCCTCAGTCAAATTTTTTTTTTTAGAAAGATAAAAAAAATTTAGATTTTTGGAATTTCTTTTATTTATTAATAAATAAGCACTATTTGTTTTTGGTTTTATTACATTTAATCTAATTGGAATTCCAGGAGAATAATGGAGTTTGCTTTGACCTGGCACCTTTATAAAAGATTTATTTATAAATTTTAATTTTAAATTAAGAACTTTATTAATTTTTTCTAGTTTCAATCCCCCCAATCTAACTATTTTTGGTCTATTGGTAAGATCTATAATTGTAGACTCCAGACCAATTATCGATCTTCCTCCATCAAGTATATATTTTAATTTACTCCCGAATTCATCTTTTACATCGCTTTTAGTGACTGGGCTTATACTAGTAGAAATATTTGCACTAGGTGCTGCCAAAGGAAAATTAATCTTTTTTAATAGCGTTCTTGCCACTGGATGTTTTGGAAATCTTACTGCAAGTGAATTTTTATTATTTGTTACAATTCTTGAGACAGAACTTGTTTTTTTTAATTTAAGTATAAAAGTAATTGGCCCGGGACAAAATTTTTTAAACAACTTAATAAAAATATTATTTATATAACAATCTTTTTTTAACATTTTAAGATCAAAATAATGGACTATCAAAGGATTAAATTTTGGCCTTTTTTTTAACTTGTATATTTTTATTGTTGCAGTATTAGAATATGCGTTTGCAGCTAATCCATAAACTGTTTCTGTAGGCATTCCAATACATTCGTTTTTTTTTAAAAATTTTATTGATTTTTTAATACTGGAATTATTGATTTTCATGTATTAATTAGATGTTTAATATGAAAGACAAAAATTTACTAGATGATATTAGTAATAAATCTTTGAGCGAACTTACAGAATTAGTTAATAATTTGGTAAATAAATTAGAAAAAGAAAAAAACTTGGAAAACTCTATTACAGATTATCAAAAAATAATTTCGATTAACAATTTAATACAAAAAAAATTCAAAAAAGCTTCAAGAGAAATATCAGATGTTACAAACAATAAAATAAAAAAAATTTTAAAAAAATGAAAAATAAGTTGTCTAAAGTTGCAAAGGATATTAATAATTATTTAAAAATTTTTTTGAGACAACAAAAAAATTCTGGTCTTTTACCCCCAATGAAATACGGATTGCTACCAGGAGGCAAAAAAATAAGATCAAAATTGTTAATTGACGTGGGAAAAATTTTTAAAATTAAATATCAAACATTAATTAAGATAGGTGCAGCAGTCGAGTGCATACATGCATATTCTTTAATTCATGATGATTTACCTTGTATGGATGACGACACTATTAGACGAGGAAAATTGACTACACATAAAAAATTTGGTGAAGCTACCGCAATATTAGCTGGGAACTCTCTTTTAACTATCAGTTTTGAAATATTAAGTTCACCTAAATTAAATATATCCGAAAAATTAAAAAACCAAATTATTAATTTAATTTCTAAATGCTCAGGACATGTGGGTGTTGCAGGTGGACAGCTTCTAGATCTTAGTTATGAAAAAAAAAGAATTTCAAAAATTAAAATTATTGAAATGCAAAGAAAAAAAACAGGAATGCTTTTTCACTTTTGTTGCATAGCTCCTGTAATATTGTCAAAAAAAAAAAGATATTTAAATAAATTCGCAAATATCGGTTTAGACATTGGTTTACTATTTCAAATTACTGATGATTTAATAGATTATAAGGGAATAAGTAAAATTGCAGGAAAAAAAACAGGAAAAGATAAAAAAAAAGGCAAAGCTACTTTAATAAGTTTACTTGGGTATAAAAATACTATTAATTACTTAGAATTGTTAAAAAATAAAATATTTAAGCAATTAAATAATTTCGGAGATAAATCTAAAGATTTAAAAGAGACTTTAGATTTTGTATTATCAAGATCAAAATGAAAAAAAATTATAAGTATTTAAATGATATAAATTTTCCTTCTGATTTAAGAAAACTGAAAAAATTTGAATTAAAACATTTAGCAAATGAATTAAGAGAAGAAATGATAAGCGCTGTTGCAGAAACTGGTGGTCATTTAGGAGCTGGCTTAGGTGTGGTAGAGTTGACTGTAGCTTTGCACTACATTTTTGATACTCCTACAGATAAATTAATCTGGGATGTAGGTCACCAGGCGTACCCTCATAAAATATTAACAGGAAGAAAAGATAAAATTAGGACACTGAGAAAAGGAAATGGTTTATCAGGTTTCACAAAACGATCAGAAAGTGAATATGATCCATTTGGAGCCGCTCATAGTTCAACCTCAATATCCTCTGGTTTAGGGATTGCAATTGCAAATAAATTATCTAATAAATCTAGTAATGTTATTTCAGTTATTGGAGACGGTGCAATAAGTGCAGGTATGGCTTATGAGGCCATGAACAACGCAGGAGCAAGTAAAACTAAAATTATAGTTATTCTAAATGATAATGACATGTCAATCTCAAAGCCAGTAGGGGCAATGAGAGGATATCTAGCAAAAATTTTATCTGGTAAAATTTATTTTAGTTTTAGAGAGACAATTAAATTAATTATTTCTGCATTTTCAAAAAGATTTTCAAAAAAAGCAGGAAAGGCGGAGGATTTTTTAAGATCTGCTGTAACAGGTGGTACATTATTTAATTCGATGGGGTTTTACTATGTTGGACCAATTGATGGACATGATTTAGATGCTTTGTTACCAGTATTACAAAATGCAAAAGAGGTAAATTACGATGGACCAATTATGATACATGTAAAAACACAAAAGGGAAAAGGTTATAGTTTTGCTGAAAAATCAGAGGATAAGTATCATGGAGTTTCGAAGTTTAATGTAAATACTGGTAAACAAGAAAAGTCAAATTCTAAAGTACCCTCTTATACTAAAGTGTTTGCTAACACACTAATTCAACATGCTGAAAATGATAGCAAAGTTATCGGTATAACGGCTGCTATGCCTTCAGGAACTGGGATGGATATATTCGGTAATAAATTTCCTAATCGTATGTTTGACGTTGGTATTGCAGAGCAGCATGCCGTGACATTTGCAGCGGGACTAGCAACAGAAGGATACAAGCCTTACGCAGCTATATATTCAACATTTCTACAAAGAGCCTATGATCAGGTTGTTCATGACGTAGCAATTCAAAGTTTGCCAGTAAGGTTTGCAATAGATAGGGCAGGACTAGTGGGAGCAGACGGACCAACTCATGCTGGATCATTTGATATAACTTATCTATCAACATTACCAAACTTTATTGTAATGGCTGCTAGCGATGAAGGTGAATTAGTTAAAATGATAAATACTTCAATGGACATAAATGATAGACCTTGTGCTTTTAGATATCCAAGAGGAAATGGTTTAGGTGTAGATTTACCCACCATAGATGAGAAGTTAACAGTTGGAAAAGGACGTATAATAAAAGAGGGAAAAAAAGTTGCAGTTTTAAATTTTGGTGCAAGACTTAATGAAACACTGATAGCAAGAGAATATTTAGTGAAAAAAGGTATTTATTTGACTATAATTGATGCAAGGTTTGCGAAACCATTAGATGAGAAACTTATTTGGCAAATTGCAAATGATCATGAACTTTTAATTACAATAGAAGAAGGTTCAATTGGTGGATTTGGTTCGCATGTAACCCAATTCTTATCTGAAAAAAATTTCCTAGATAGCAAATTAAAGTTTAGATCAATGATTTTTCCAGATAAGTTTATAGATCAAGATAAACCAGAGCATATGTATAAATTAGCTGGTTTAGATGCAAATAGTATTACAGAAAAAATTTTAAACGCTTTAAACTCAAAAATTGTTTTAAAAAAAACAAATTAGATTTTACATTGTGCATTATTCATCATTAAATGATCTAGCAATACACAATTCATCATCGCCTCACCTATTGGCACAGCTCTAATACCGACACAAGGATCATGCCTGCCTTTGACTGATATAGACGTATTTTTTCCAAATTTGTCTATAGTTTTTCTAGAAGTAAGAATAGATGATGTTGGTTTAACCGCAAAGGATACTTTAATTTCTTGACCTGAGGATATTCCACCCAATATACCACCCGCATTATTAGAATTGAATTTAATTTTTTTACCCTTGAGAAAAATTTCATCAGAATTTTCCTCTCCGGTCAATTGTGCAGAGTTCATTCCTGATCCAATGTTTACACCTTTAACTGCATTTATGCTCATCATAGCTGCAGCTATATCCATATCTAATTTTGAATATACGGGTGCTCCCAGACCAATAGGTATTCCTCTGGCTCTAATTTCAATAACAGCTCCACAAGATGAACCAGCCTTTCTTATACTAAGTAAGTATTTTTCCCATAATTTTAAAATTGATCTATCTGGACAAAATAATGCATTATTTCTTATGTAATTATCATTCCAATTTTTAAGATTACATCCTAAAATACCAAGCTGGGTAACTGCACCAATTACTTTATATTTTCTTCCTAATTTATTTTGTAAAACTTTTTTTGCGATAGCTCCAGCTGCAACTCTAGATGCAGTTTCTCTAGCAGACTGTCGTCCACCTCCTCTATAATCTCTAATGCCGTATTTTTTAAAATACGTGAAATCTGCATGACCTGGTCTAAATTTATTTTTTATTGTTTCGTAATCTCTTGATTTCATATCTTGATTATAAATAATCATCGATATGGGTGTTCCTGTGGTTTTTCCCTCAAATACTCCAGATAAAATTTGAACTTTATCACTTTCTTTCCTTTGAGTGGTAAACTTTGATTGTCCAGGTTTTCTTTTGTTAAGCTCCAATTGAATATCTTGCTCTTTTATTGATATATTTGGAGGACACCCATCAACGACGCACCCTATTGCTGGACCATGCGATTCTCCCCATGTTGTAAAACGAAATATTTTTCCAAATGTGTTAAAAGACATTAATATATTATATAAGTTATTTTGTTAAAATTATGAATCAAAAAAATTCTTTAGGCCTTAATATTTGCTTTGGAGATATAGATAAACCTATAGATTTGTTCAAAGTTTGGTTTGAAGAGGCAAAAAAATCTGAAATTAACGACCCAAATGCAGTTGCATTGGCAACATCAGATCTTAATTCAGTTCCAACTGTGAGAATGGTTTTATTAAAAGATTTCAACCTAGACGGTTTCGTTTTTTACACAAACTTAAATAGCAAAAAAAGCGATGATTTAAAAAACAATCCACATGCATCTATGTGCTTTCATTGGAAGACCTTATTAAGACAAATTAGAATAGTAGGAAAAATAAGTAGAGTAAATAGCAAGGATGCTGATGAATATTATAACTCAAGAGCTTATGGAAGTAGAATTGGTGCTTGGGCATCAAATCAAAGTGTAACTCTTAAAAATAGAGATGAGCTTTATAGCAGAATAGAAGAATTTAAAAAAAAATATCCAGATGAAAATAAAGTTCCAAGACCTCCCTATTGGTCTGGATGGAATTTGAAACCAGATATAATTGAATTCTGGTTAGATGGGGAGAATAGAGTTCACGAAAGACTTCAGTATAAAAAAATTGACTCAGACAGTTGGGAAAAAAGTTTACTAAGTCCTTAAAAAGATCTTTCTAGACTAAAGTATGTAAGATTCTTTAAAATTTTCTTCTCTTTGCTATCCTCAAATATATTTAATGAATTCGATGCAATATTTATAAAATATTCCGCTTTTTTATAACAATCATTGATTACTTTATATTTATTTATCATGTCTAAGACTTTATTTAGATCATTTATGTTTCTTTCTGGTTTATTAAAAATAGTTAAGAGCTCTCTTTTTTCTTTATCATTTATTTTTTGATAAAGTAATATTATTGGCAAAGTAACCTTTCCCTCAAAAAAATCGTTACCTATTTTTTTTCCAAAAATTTTTAAATCTGAATTGTAATCTAAAGTATCATCTGCAATTTGAAAAGTAAGTCCTAAATTTTTTCCGTAAGAGTATAGTGCATCTTTTGTTTTATTTTCCTTTCCAGACAAAATTGCACCTACTTTAGTTGATGCAGCAAATAAAGAAGCTGTTTTCCATGAAATAATTTTTAAATAAGTTTCCTCTAAAATATCAATTTCTTTATTATGTTGTAATTGTAAAACCTCACCTTGTGAGATTTCTGCAGATGTTGATGATAAGAGCTTTAATATTTCTAAATCTCCGTCATCTACCATCATTTCAAAACATCTGCTTAATAAGTAGTCACCTACTAGTATCGATGATTGATTACCCCATATTTTATTTAATGTTTTTTTTCCTCGTCTAACTTCTCCATTATCTATAACATCGTCATGCATAAGAGTAGCAGCGTGAATTAATTCGACACAAGCTGAAAGATTTATATCTCTGCCTCCTTTATAATATCCACATAACTTAGCAGATCCTAATGTAAGCAAAGCTCTTATTCTTTTACCACCAGTATTAAGCTGGTATTTAGTCATTTCATCAACTAATTCTACTTTACTAGTCAATTTCTGTTTTATTCTTTCATCGACCAGGATTAATTTATCGTCTACCGAGTTTTTTAACTCAGAATAGGAGTCATTAATTTTGGTTTTTAATTGGACTACAGTACCCATTTTTTCAAAATATTATATTAATTTTATTAATATACTTATCAATTGACGCACCTTAAACTTCAACTATTAGTAGACTTTATATTCCTTAAAAAATCTAATAAGCATATTTATGTTTTCATTATTCAAAAAAAAAAAAATTATTCCACATATTAAGCTTTATGGAGTTATTGGAAATGTTGGAAAATTTAAACAAGGTATAGATTTTTCTGGTCAAGAGGAAATAATTAAAAAAGCTTTTTCAATTAAAAAATCTCTTGCAGTTGCTATATCAATTAATTCTCCCGGTGGATCACCTGTTCAATCTCATCTTGTGCATGATTTTATAAGATACCAAGCAAAGAAGAATAAAAAAAAAGTTATTGTTTTTGCAGAGGATGTTGCAGCATCAGGAGGTTATCTTATTTCGTGCGCTGGTGACGAGATTTATGCAAATCAAAGTTCAATAGTTGGATCCATAGGAGTTATATACTCATCCTTTGGATTTAAAGATTTAATTGAAAAAATAGGAGTTCAAAGAAGAGTATATACTGCTGGAAAAAATAAAAGTACATTAGACCCTTTTCTAGATGAAAAAAAAGAGGATATTGAGAGATTAAAAAATATTCAATTAGATCTCCATAAAAATTTTATAGATGTTGTTGAAAAAAGTAGATCAGAAAAACTTAAAAAAGATATTGGCATCGAATTATTTAGTGGAGAATTTTGGTCAGGAAATAAAGCATTAGAATTAGGATTAATTGATGGGATTGGAAATGCAAATGATGTGCTTAGGGAAAAATATGGCGAGGATATAGTAATTAAAAATTTTGAAAAAAGTAAGAGCTGGTTAGCTAGAAAATTATCTTCAGAGTCAAATGCAGAAAAAATTATAAACACTATTGAAGAAAAATCTATCTGGCAAAAATATGGTTTTTAAAAAAAAAGAACTTCTAACATTTCAATCATCAATCTTTAATCTTCAGAATTATTGGGGTAAACATGGTTGTATTATTTTACAACCCTATGATATGGAAGTTGGCGCAGGTACTTTCCATCCAGCTACGACTTTAAGATCTCTTGGACCGAAATCATGGAAAGCAGCATATGTACAACCATCGCGCAGACCTTCAGACGGTAGATACGGAGAAAATCCAAATAGGTTGCAACATTATTATCAATTTCAAACAATCATAAAACCATCTCCAGATAACATTAAAAAATTATTCCTGAATAGTTTGTCTGCGATTGGAATTGATCATAAAATTCATGATATTAGATTTATCGAGGATGATTGGGAGAGTCCAACATTGGGAGCTGCAGGATTAGGATGGGAAATTTGGTGTGATGGTATGGAAATTGCGCAATTTACTTATTTTCAACAAATGGCAGGATTTCAATGCAATCCAATTTCAGTGGAAATTACATATGGATTAGAGAGAATTTGTATGTTTACCCAGAAAAAAAAGAATGTTTTTGATCTTATTTGGAACAGTGATGGGATAACTTATAAAGAAATATTCTATGAGTCTGAAAAAGAATTTTCAAAATACAATTTTGACTTAGCAAACACAAAAAGCTTATTTGTTACATTCGATATACTCGAAAAAGAGGCTAAAGATTTATTAGATAACAATCTGGCCCTTCCTGCATACGACCAATGTTTAAAAGCTAGCCATGTATTTAACATTTTAGATGCCAGGGGCGCTATTAGTATTGCTCAAAGGTCTGATTATATATCTAAAATAAGAGATATGGTTAAGGGAGTGGGCGAGCTGTGGTTAAAGGGTAACAATTAAGTGTCAGAATTTTTATTAGAATTGTTTTCTGAGGAAATGCCTCCCAATCTTCAAATTTCAGCAAGAAATGATTTATTAAATATTTTGAAAAATTTTTTTGAAAACGAAAATATAAATTACGATAAAAATAATTTAGCACTTTCCACTCCAAATAGATTAATTATTTATTTTAAGAATGTTCAAAAAGAGGTAATTAAAATTTCAAAGAATATAAGAGGTCCTAGTACTAATTCTTCAGAGGAGGCTTTAAAAGGTTTTCTAATATCAAATAAGATAGCAAAAAATAAAATTTACAAAAAAAAGCTGGATAATGGTGAATACTATTTTTTTAATACACCAAAAAAAAAAATCAAAACCAAGTTTCTCCTAGAGGAGAAAATTCCTGATTTATTATCTAAAATTAAGTGGAAAAAGTCCATGAGATGGGGATCATACGAATTATACTGGGGAAGACCCTTAAAATCCATAATGGCTATATATGATGGAAATACTTTAGGATTCAATTATTATCATTTAAAGAGTTCAAACAAAACCGTTGTTGATAAAGATTTTGAAGAGAAAACAAAGGTAATTAAAGATTTTAAGTCTTACAAAAAATTCTTTAGTAAAGAGAGAATAATTATTGATCAAAACGAAAGAAAAAAATTTATAGAAAAAAATCTAATCAATTCCTCAAAATCAAAAAATTATAAATTATTTATTAAAAATAAATTAATAGATGATGTTACCAATATATTAGATAGACCAAAAATCATCTTGTGCTCATTTGACAAAAAATTTCTTAAAATGCCAAAAGAACTTATAGTAACTACTATAGAATATCACCAAAAATATTTTTTAGTTTATGATCAAAGTTCAAAATTAACAAATATGTTTTATGTGGTTGCTGATTGTAATGACAATAAAGGGTTAATTAAAAAAGGCAACGAAAATGTTATAGAAGCAAGATTATCTGATGCAGAATATTTTTGGAACATAAATAAATCTAAGAATATGATCAAACAAGTATCGCTTCTGCAAAATGTAAACTACTTCAAAGGTCTTGGTAGTTATTTAGATAAAGTTCAAAGATTAAAAAAAATTTGTGGATTTTTGTCTGATGAATTTTTAATAAGTAAAGAGAAAGTGGAAATAGCATCAACCTTATCTAAGGTAGATTTATTGTCAGAATTAGTAAACGAATTTCCAGAATTACAAGGTATTCTAGGGGGATATTTTGCTGAAGCACAAGGATTTGACAAGGAAATATGTGACTCAATTAAAGATCAATATTTACCATTGGGAGCAGACAGCAGAATTCCCAAAAATATTTATAGTATTACACTTTCATTAGCCGATAAAATAGACACACTTGTGGGTTTTTTTGGAGTAAATATAACAACATCAAGTTCAAAAGATCCTTATGGGTTAAGAAGATTAACTTTAGGTTTAATAAAAATAATTATTCACAATAATAAAAATATTAAATTAAATGAATTAATTAATTTTAATTGTCAAGTTTATGAAAGCCAATCGATAAAGTTTGATAATAAAGTTATTTTAGATAAGTTATCAAATTTTATACTTGAAAGATTAAAGTATTTTATGAAAGATAAAGAAATAAGACAAGATATAATCGAAACCTCTTTAATAAATATAAATTTAAATAATTTACATGTAATTTATACAAAAGCATATAAATTAAATAAAATTATAAATAAAGAAGTTGGCAAAGATCTAATTAAGAATTACAAAAGAGCGTATAATTTAATAAATTCCGATTTAAACAAAATTGAGTATGAAACTTTAAGTTCAGTAGATCCTGCTTTGTTTAAAAACGATTACGAAAAAAACCTTTATAAAAAACTTCACGATATAAGAAAAAATTTTTATAACATTAAAATTGAGAATGACTATGATGCTCAATTGATGCTACTCGCCTCCATAAAACAAGATATAAATATTTTTTTTGAAAATGTTATAGTCAACGATAATGATGAAAGTATTAAAAAAAATAGATTATTATTATTAAAATTTTTATGTAAAACGTTCGATAATTATTTAAGTTTTGCTAAGATAGAAAATATTAAATGAAGAAAGTTGTATACAATTTTAAATCAAAATTAACAAAAAGATTAAAATTACCAAAAAATATTTTGGGAGGAAAAGGGTACAATCTAGCCGAGATGGGAAGAAAAGGGTTTCCTGTACCCTCAGGTTTTACTATATCTACAGAGGTTTGTGATTTATTCTATAGAAATAATAAAAAATTAAATAACAGTATTTTAAAACAAATAAGCAATGAGCTTAAAAATATTGAAAATGAAATTGGCAAAAAATTTGGAAATTTAAAGAATCCGTTATTATTATCAGTTAGGTCTGGTGCCAGAGTATCAATGCCTGGAATGATGGATACTATATTAAATCTCGGTCTTAATGATAAAACCGTAAAATCTTTAGCAAAAGAAACCGAAAACAATAGGTTTGCAAATGACAGTTATAGAAGATTCATTCAAATGTACTCAAGTGTAGTCTTAAAAATAGAAAATTACAAATTTGAGGATTTAATTGAAAATTATAAATTAACAAAAGGGGTTTTGTTGGATACAGAATTAAACACTGATGATTGGGAAGCATTAATTTTTGACTTTAAGGAACTTGTTAAAAAAGAAACGAAAAAAGATTTTCCTCAAGATGTAAATGAACAACTTATTGGCGCAATTTACGCTGTATTTTTGTCATGGGAAAGCAAAAGAGCAATAACATATAGAAAAATTAATCACATTCCGTCTAGCTGGGGAACTGCTGTGAACGTTCAATCAATGGTATTTGGAAATATGGGAGAGGATTGTGCAACTGGTGTTGTATTTACAAGAGATCCGTCAAATGGTGAGAATCATATTTATGGCGAATATTTAATTAATGCACAGGGAGAAGATGTTGTAGCTGGCACCAGAACACCTCAATATATTACAAAAAAATCTAAGCAAAAATCTAAATCAAAACAAAAATCTTTAGAAGAAAAAATGCCAGCAGTTTTTAAGAAGCTAAAACAAATATTAAAATCTCTGGAAATGTATTACAAAGATATGCAAGATGTAGAATTCACAGTTGAGAAAAAAAAATTATGGATACTACAAACAAGATCAGGAAAAAGAACCGCAAAATCAGCAATTAAAATTGCAGTCGATATGGTTAAAGAAAAATTAATTTCAAAAAAAGAAGCCTTAATGAGAATAGACCCAGGGTCGTTGGATAACCTATTACATCCCTCAATTGATGAAAAAAGTGATATTAAAGTTATAGCAAATGGTTTACCGGCATCGCCAGGCGCTGCAAGTGGTAAAGTAGTATTTACGTCTGAAGAAGCAGAAAGATTAAATTCAATGATGCAAGATACAATTTTAGTCAGAGTTGAAACTTCTCCAGAGGATATAAATGGTATGCATGCTGCTAAAGGAATTTTAACTTCCAGAGGCGGTATGACAAGTCATGCTGCTGTTGTCGCAAGAGGAATGGGAAGACCCTGTATATCAGGATCTAGCGAATTAGAAATAGATTATAAAAACAAAAATTTTAAAACAAAAAATGAAACAATAAAAGAAGGTGAGTTAATTACCATAGATGGAACTTCGGGAAGAGTAATATTAGGAGAAGTAAAAACAATCAAACCAGAAATAACTGGAGATTTTTTAAAAGTAATGAATTGGGCTGATAGTTATAGAAAGTTAAAGATAAGGACCAACTCAGAAACACTGGTAGACACAAAAACAGCGCGTGATTTCGGTGCCGAAGGCATAGGATTATGCAGAACTGAGCATATGTTTTTTGATGAGGATAGAATTTTGTCTGTAAGAGAGATGATACTTTCAAAATCTAGAGAGGACAGAGACAAAGCTTTATTAAAATTGCTTCCCTATCAAAAAAAAGATTTTGTGGAAATATTTAAAATTATGAAAGGTTTACCAGTAACCGTAAGATTACTAGACCCTCCGTTACACGAATTTTTACCGAAAAATAAGGATGAAATTTTAGGAGTTGCTAATTCTTTAAATTTAACTTTTAACGAGGTAGAGCAAAGAATTTATGAATTGCACGAGCAAAATCCAATGCTTGGACATAGGGGATGTAGACTAGCAATATCTTTTCCAGAAATTTATGAAATGCAATGTAAGGCTATTTTTGAAGCTTTAATTGAATGCAAAAAAAATAATATAAAATCAATTATCCCAGAAATTATGATACCATTAGTGTCAACCGAAGCTGAGATAAAAATTATGAAAAATTTAGTAATAAGAGTCGCTAAAGATTTAGAAAAAAAAACGAGAATAAAATTAAATTTTTTAGTTGGTACAATGATAGAATTACCCAGAGCAGCACTAAAGGCCAAAGATATAGCAAAGCATGCAGAATTTTTTAGTTTTGGAACAAATGATTTGACACAAACAACTTTTGGAATAAGTAGAGATGATAGTGGTAAATTCTTGAATGATTATATAGAAAATAATATTTTTGATATAGACCCATTTGTTTCAATAGATGAGGGGGTAGGTAATTTAATTGAGATAGCATCTGAAAAAGGCAGAAAGCAAAATAAAAAAATTAAACTAGGCATATGTGGAGAACATGGTGGAGACCCAAAAAGCATAAACTTCTGTTCAAAAACAGGCTTAGACTACGTTTCATGCTCCCCATATAGGGTGCCAGTTGCTCGATTAGCTGCTGCTCAAGCAGAAATTAAGAAATAATTATATCTCTAATTTTAAATCAATTGAATTTGAACTATGTGTTAAGCCACCTACTGAAATTCTGTCTACACCTGTTGAAGCTATTTTTGCAACATTTTTCAAATTTATTCCCCCTGAAGCTTCTAGCTCGTATCTGTTTTTACAAATTTTTTTGGCTTCTTTTAATTTTTTTAAATTCATATTATCTAAAAGAATTGTCTCAAAATTTAGATCTATTATAGATTTTAATTGCTTTAAGCCATCGACTTCAACCGTGATTTTTCTACCTCTTTTATTTTTAATGGCTTTTTTAACTAAATCTCTAATACTATTATTTGGAGATATATGATTATCCTTTATTAAAAACTCGTCACTTAAATTAAAGCGATGATTGGTTCCCCCACCCAACTTTACCGCATATTTTTGCAAGACTCTCAATCCGGGTATCGTCTTTCTAGTACAACAAATTTTCACCTTACCTTTTACAGCTTTGACAAACTTATTTGTCTTAGACGCAATACCAGAAATATGACTTAAAAAATTCAATGCTACTCTTTCTCCAATCAAAATATTTTTAATATTTCCATTTATAATAGCAATTAAATCTCCTTTTTTAATTTCATCACCGTTATTTTTTTTAGATATAAATTTTATTTTACTATCTATAAGTCTAAATGTATTTTCAGCAAATTCTAACCCTGCGATAACTCCGTTATCATTAGATATCAATTTAGCTTTGACTACAAATTTATCGTTAACTAAATCAGATGTAATATCGCCCGAAGGAAAAAGATCCTCATTTAATGCTATTTTGCATGTATTTTTAATAAATTGTTTGCTTAACTTAATTTTAGACACAGATTTTATCTGCCTATTTCTGTCATTCTCTCTACAGATTTTCTAGCTTTTTCAATAGTATCATCATCCATCACAAGCTCATTAGTTTCATTCTCTAAACAATCTAAAATTTTAGGTAAAGTAATCCTTTTCATATGGGGACACAAGTTACAAGGTCTAATAAAATCAACATTTGGATTATCTATTTGTACATTATCACTCATTGAGCATTCTGTAACCATCATAACTTTTTCTGGTTGATTGTCTCTTACATATTTAATCATTCCGCTTGTAGATCCTGCAAAATCTGATGCTCTAATTACGTCTGGAGGACATTCTGGATGTGCAATTATTTTAATACCCGGATTTGCTTTTCTAATATCATTAATCTCTTTATCATTAAATTTTTCATGGACTTCACAAGTACCTTTCCAAGATATAATTTCAATATTTGTTTGCGAGGCTACATATTTTGCCAAAAAGTCGTCTGGTAAAAAAATTACTTTTTTAACCCCCAAAGACTCAACTATTTTAACTGCATTTGCGGAGGTACAACAAACATCTGTCTCTGCCTTTACATCAGCCGAGGTATTTACATAAGAGACAACTGGTACTCCAGGATATTGTTTTTTAAGTCTTCTTACATCATCTCCTGTTATAGATGAAGATAATGAACAACCAGCATTCATATCTGGCAACAAAACCTTTTTTTTAGGGCTCATTAATTTTGCTGTTTCAGCCATAAAATGAACACCACACATGACGATAATATCTGCCGGTGTTTTAGATGCTTCTACTGCTAATGCCAGAGAGTCTGCAGAAAAATCTGAAATACCATGATATATCTCTGGTGTTTGATAATTATGCGCAAGTATCACGGCATTTTTTTCTTTTTTTAGTTTATTGATTTTATAAATATATGGAGCAAAAGTGGCCCATTCTATTTCAGGAATTTTTTTTGAGACTTTAGCATAAATAGAACTAGTAGCTTTTTTTATTTCAGTAGTATATTCCATAAGTAATTTTATCAACTTGAAATAGAGTTGTCATTCACTTAATCTGACGCATAAGCGGCCATGCTGAAATTGGTAGACAGGCTTGGTTGAGGGCCAAGTGAGAGTTTTCTCATGAGAGTTCGAGTCTCTCTGGCCGCACATTAAATAGTTGATTAATTAAGGTAATTTGTCCTTAGATTTTAATCTATAAAAGACTTTTTTTACAAATAAATAGATAAATGCTACTAAATTATTATAATTCCAAATTCTATCCTCCAATATTGGTTTTGTACCTTTTTCTGTTTTTTTTTTAAATTCAGAAA
This sequence comes from uncultured Pelagibacteraceae bacterium, assembly GCA_902562875.1. Classification (GTDB taxonomy): domain Bacteria; phylum Pseudomonadota; class Alphaproteobacteria; order Pelagibacterales; family Pelagibacteraceae; genus Pelagibacter. The sequence continues at coordinate 190,918 of CACEVB010000001.1, forward strand.
GTCCTGAACCCTTAAAGTATTTGATATAACTAACTTGATGGCTGTTATTGTAAAAAAATTTTTTAACAAATTTATCAATTGCGTCGTTGTTAACAGATAAAGAAAAATTTTTAGATTTTCTATAAATTAGACTTTCAGTATCATCAAAAAATATATATCCATTTTTGTTAACATACTCAAACCAAGTCGCTAAAATGTTTTTAACATGTGTTTCATCGTGATAGCTATCTATGTAAAGTAAATCTATTCCATCTTTGATTTTAGGAAATTCTTTAAGAATATATTTAATATTCAAATCATTAGACTTTAAAAAGTTCCACACATCAGTATTTAAATTCTTAAATTTTTCTGTTTTAATTATATTTTTACAATCATTAATATCAATAGAGTATAATTTTCCACCATGCTTATTTATATATTTTAAAAATATTGAGGTAGATCCACCCTTATTTACACCTAATTCTAATATTAAAGGATTATCAATTTTCTTTATTTTTTCAATAAAATAAACAGATGTATCGTTGTCTAAATTTAAATCAGTCATATTAAAATCTAATATATTTTTATTAACAAAATATTACTGACATTTAAAGTTTATATTTATATTTGTATAAGTTAATTGTTATTTTATGGATTTTCATCTCATGGAAAACAATAAGTTTAATTTAAAATTTATTGCTTCAGATAAACTTACAAATAAGGAAATTAAGGAAATTTTGGTATAATCATTCTTGTCTCGCAAATATTAATTATATTTTTAAATTTTTTAAAAATTTGATTTTCAAAATAGATATGATTAGTTGTTTTTGTTGTTAATAAAGCAATCGTATAAAATATATCATAATAATAAAAGGGGGCGTTCTGTTGCCAGGTGCCCCAAACCCCGTAACTTAATTAATTACTTAATTAAGCTGCAAGTGCAAAATTATTATTTGCATTTATAAATTAGCCCGTTACGGTGGAACAATACCGAACGAAAGAATAGCTTTTAGACACCCGTCGATCCTATTTCACCCCCATAAGTTGAAATGGTGGAGGTGGTGGGTACTGCCCCCACGTCCGTAATGTTTATTACGAAATTCGTTTATCGTCGTAGTTGGAAAACCAACAACAATAATATAAAAGCTTATTTTAGAGATTCAATAAATATTAATGAAATTAACTAAAGAGCAAAATCAGGAAATAAAGGACTTACAGTCTTTAAATAACAGCACCAAAAGAGTTACTGCTCCAAAGCTAGAGGAGATCTTATACGAAGCATTACCTATTTTAGATCATGGATTTGTGAGAGTGATAGATTATATGGGCAACGATAATTCTATCGTCCAAGCTGCTAGAGTTTCTTATGGCAAAGGAACAAAGAAAGTTAATACCGATGCAGGTTTAATCAAATACTTAATGAGACATTGGCATAGTACACCATTTGAAATGTGCGAAATTAAATATCATGTTAAACTTCCTATTTTTATAGCAAGACAATGGATAAGACACAGAACTGCAAATGTTAACGAATACTCAGCTAGATATTCAATTTTAGATAAAGAATTTTATTTACCGTCTAAAGAAAATCTTGCAGCTCAGTCTGCCAGCAATAGGCAAGGCAGGGGAGAAATAATAGACGGCAACGAGGCAGAGAAAGTATTAGGACTTTTAAAAAATGATGCTGAAAGAACATATAAAAATTATGAGGAAATGTTAAATGAAAGATATGACGGTTCAGTAATTGAAGAGGGTAAAGCTGGTTTAGCGAGAGAACTGGCTCGAATGAATTTAACTTTAAATACATATACTCAATGGTATTGGAAAACTGATTTATTGAATTTAATGAATTTTTTGCGTTTAAGAGCTGATCATCACGCACAATATGAAATAAGAGCTTATGCAGATGTTATGCTAAATACACTTAAAAGATGGGTTCCAACTGCTTATGATGCTTTTATGGACTATAGGGTAGGTGGCACAGAGGTTTCTTCAAAAGGTAAAGAGGTTATAAAAAAATTAATAAAAGGTGAAAAAGTATCAATAGATGAAACTAATTTATCTAAAAGAGAGTGGAATGAACTAATGCAAACTTTTAATCTTGAAGATAAGATAGTTTAATTTTCTCAGCAAATTTTAAGTAAATTCTAGATATCTCATGGTCAGGCAAACTTTCTACTATTGGTTTTCCTAAGTCACCAAATTTTCCGACTTCAGAATTAATAGGTATTTCACCAAGAAAATCTTTTTTAAATTCTTCGGATGTTCTTTTTACACCACCCTCGCCAAAGATATGATATTTTTTTCCATCGTCACCGAAGAAAAAACTCATATTATCAACTAGTCCAATAATATTTACATTTAATTTATCAAACATAGCTATACCCCTTTTAACATCTTGCAAAGCAAGTTCTTGGGGAGTAGATACTATAATTACTCCATCCAATTTAATTTCTTGAGCAAATGTTAGTTGCGTATCACCAGTCCCAGGAGGCATATCTACAATAATGAAATCGAGATCATTCCATTCGACTTTTTGAGTAAAAGTTTTAATGGCGCTTGTAACCATTGGTCCTCTCCAAATCATAGGAGTTTGCTCCTCTGTTAAAAAACCCATAGATATACATTGTATATTATATTTATTTATTGGAATTAGTTTTCCGTTTTTGCTTTCAGGTTTTTGATTTATTGAAAATAATTTTGGTAAAGATGGTCCGTAAATATCTGCATCTAAAAGACCAATTTTAAGACCAAGATTTTTTAAAGCTAATGCTAAATTAGTTGCAAAAGTTGACTTTCCTACACCACCTTTTGCACTAGAAATAGCTATTGTATATTTTGTTCCATTTATAGGGTTTTTTTCAAATCTTTTTCTTCTACTAGCGTCATTAAAGCTCGTTTTTTCATTGCTCATAAATATCAACTTATCTTGTTTTTGAGAATAAAGACACTATATAGAGTGTCATAATGAATGATTTCAAAAATCAAAGCCCTTGGGGATCGCCACCTCCGGGAGGAGGCGGAGGCGGTAATGGTGGATTTAGAAGAGGTCCTACACCGCCTAATTTAGATGAAATTTTAAAAAAATTACAAAACACTATTAATAAACTATTACCCGGTAGCTCCGGCGGTGCAAAACCAATAATAGTCGGATTAGTAATTCTTGGATTGCTATGGGTTGGAAGTGGTCTTTATAGAGTTCTACCTGATGAACAAGGTGTAGTATTAAGATTTGGAAAATTTGTAAAGACAACTCAACCAGGATTAAATTACCATTTACCTTTTCCAGTTGAAAGCGTTCTGACCCCGAAAGTTACAAAAGTTAATAGAATGGATATTGGATTTAGATCTGAAAGAGATAGTGGTTTTTCGAGTGGCGGTGGAGTTGCTGATGTTCCAGAAGAAAGCCTAATGCTTACCGGGGACGAGAATATAGTTAATATTGACTTTTCTGTATTTTGGGTGATTAAAGATGCAGGTAAATTTCTCTTTCAAATTCAAGACCCACAAGGAACAGTAAAAGCTGCTGCTGAAACTGCAATGAGAGAAGTTATTGCGAGAAGCAACATTCAGCCAATTTTAACAGAAGGGAGATCAGTGATAGAAGCTGAAACCCAAGATATAATTCAAAATATTTTAGATGAGTATAATAGTGGTATTCAAGTTACCCAAGTTCAAACACAAAAAGCTGACCCACCAGATCAAGTTATTGATGCATTCAGAGATGTTCAAGCTGCAAGAGCAGATATGGAAAGGTCAAAAAATGAAGCTGAGGCTTATGCAAATGATGTAATTCCAAGAGCAAGAGGTGAAGCAGCGAAAATTTTACAAGCCGCTGAAGCATACAAAAAAGAAGTTGTGGCTAAAGCAGAGGGTGAAGCTAGTAGATTTACCTCAATTTATAATGAATATAAAACCGCAAAAGCAGTAACACAAGAGAGAATGTACTTAGAGACAATGGAAAAAGTATTAGCAGATATAGATAAGGTTATAATCGAAAAAAACGCAGGCTCAGGTGTTGTTCCATATCTACCTTTACCTGAATTAAAAAAGAAAGCTGTTAATTAAATGAAATTAGGAAAATTTGTTTTACCAATAATAATCTTTATTGCAGCAACATTATATTTTTCAATATTTATTGTTAAAGAAGTTAATCAAGCAATTGTATTACAGTTTGGTGATCCCAAAAGAATCATTTTAAAACCAGGTTTAAACTTTAAGATTCCATTTATACAAAATGTTGTATTTTTAGATAAAAGAATTTTGAATTTAGATACACCACCAGAGGAAGTAATAGCATCAGATCAAAAAAGATTGATTGTTGATGCCTTTGCAAGATTCCAAATTGTAGACCCTTTAAAATTTTATATTTCAGTAGGAAATGAAAGAGTTGCCAGATCAAGATTATCTACAATTATTAATTCAAGAATTAGAAATGTATTGGGTCAGCAAAGATTACAAACTCTTCTATCGGAAGATAGATCAAAACAAATGTCTTTAATTCAAGATGGAGTAAATAAAGAGGCTGAGAATTTTGGAATAAAAATTGTTGATGTAAGAATAAAAAGAGCAGATCTGCCGCCAGCAAACAGTGAAGCTATCTATAGAAGGATGCAGACTGAAAGAGAGAGAGAAGCGAAAGAATTTAGAGCCAAAGGTGCAGAGATGGCTATAACAATTACCTCAACTGCAGATAAAGAGGTAACTGTTATACTTGCTGATGCGGAAAAAAAATCTCAGATAATGAAAGGTGAGGGTGATGGAAAAAGAAATAATATCTTCGCTGGAGCGTTTGGACAGGACCCTGAGTTTTTTGCATTTTATAGAGCTATGCAAGCATATGAAAAAGCATTGATTGGTGGGGACACTTCTCTTATATTATCACCTGATAGTGAATTTTTTAAATTCTTTGGAAATATAAAGCCCAAGACAGAATAAATCAAAAAATGAGTGAATTGATCATTGCATTTGGTCTATTCTTATTTATTGAAGGCATTTTGTACGCCATATTTCCATCAAAAATGAAAAATATGTTATTAAAACTTAACGATTTAAAAGATAGCCAATTGAGATCTGGAGGATTAATATTTTCTATAATTGGATTTTTAATAATTTGGTATTTTAAGAGCTAAAGTTTATGAATAAAATATATAAATATTTTTTATTAATTATTTTTTCTTTAGGACCGTTAAATTATTCTTACTCAAAGGATATTCCAGGTTCATTTGCTGATTTGGCCGAGAAATTAATGCCCTCCGTAGTTAACATTTCAACAACTACAACTATAACTACAAAATCAAATCCTTTTCCTTTTCAATTTCCTCCAGGATCACCGTTTAAAGATATGTTTGAGGGAGCACCTCAAGAAAGACAAACTAGTGCACTGGGATCAGGCTTTATAATTGATGAAAGTGGTATAGTAATCACTAATAATCATGTGATAAAAGGTGCAGACGACGTATATGTAAAAGTTAACGGTGATAAAGATTATAAAGCAAGTATAATTGGTGCCGATCCGTTATCAGACATTGCAGTTTTAAAAATAGATACAAAGGACAAGTTTACACCAGTAAAATTTGGAAACTCAGATAAAGCGAGAATCGGAGATTGGGTTGTAGCTATTGGAAATCCATTTGGTCTGGGAGGAACAGTAACCGCTGGTATCGTATCCGCAAGAAATAGAAGCATAGGTCTATCTAGATATGAAGATTACATACAAACTGACGCTTCAATTAACCAAGGTAACTCTGGCGGACCTCTTTTTAATTTAAACGGAGATGTAATAGGAATTAATACTGCAATTTTAGGACAGTCAGGTTCGATAGGAATTGGTTTTGCTATACCGTCTAACAGCGCTCAGAAGGTTATTGATCAATTAATTAAGTTTGGGGAGACTAAAAGAGGTTGGCTTGGTGTTAGAATTCAAGTAGTGACGGAGGAAATAGCTGATAGTTTAAAACTTGATAAACCCAGAGGTGCGTTAGTAGCAAGTGTTGCAAAAGGGAGTCCATCTGACAAAGGTGGAATTAAAGATGGTGATGTCATTTTAGAATTTGATGGAAAACTTATTAACGAAATGAAAGAGTTGCCCATAATTGTTGCAGAGACAGAGGTTGGAAAAATCGTAAGGGTTAAAATATGGAGAAATAATAGAGAATTTATTAAAGAAATAATTCTTGGAAGGTTAGAAACTTCTGATGATTTCATTGCTCAAGAGACAAAACCTAAATTACCTAAAGTTTCATACATAG
>CACEVB010000002.1 GCA_902562875.1 uncultured Pelagibacteraceae bacterium
TTAAAGGATTTTCAGCATTAGGGGTTTTGCTCACAACTAATTTACCATTATTAATTGATAACCAGCACCAACCTGAACCAAATTGAGTAATTCCTGCTTGAATAAATTGTTTTTTAAATTCTTCAACACTTCCTAAATCAGACTTTATTCGATTCTCTAATTTTTTCGGTATGGACCCTCCTCCATTTGGCTTCATACATTTCCAAAACAATTCGTGATTCCAATGTTGGCTTGCGTTATTAAAAATACCAGCTTTTGATTTATCTTTTGAGGAATTGTGAACAATTTCCTCTAATGACATCCCGGCCATATCAGTATCTTTGATAAAATTATTTAAATTTGTAATATAAGTTTGATGATGTTTTCCATGATGAAGATCTAAAGTCTCCTCTGACATTATAGGTGCTAAAGCGTTTTTAGCATAATCTAATTTTGGTAATTCGAATGACATAAATACAAAAACACTATATTATTAATCTTATTAGATGAAAAGAATTTTTATCGCTTTTGGTCATCATAACACAACCAACTCTTTTAATGCGGCGATAAGGGATAATTTTATAAAAGAAGTTGAAAAGAATGGTCATGAAGTTGATTTAATTAATCTTTTTGAAGAAAAAGAACAATTACCTTTTTATAACCAAAATATTAATCCACCTCCAAAACTCGTTTTAGATTATAGAAAAAGGCTTGAAGCTTGCTCAGTAATGATGCTTATAGGAAGTTGTCATAATCTAAGATTAAATGCAATTTTAGAGAATTGGGTAGATTGGGTCTTGCATCCTAAATGGTTTTTTTCTTACAGATCACTGGTTCCTGGTAACAAATATTTTAAAAACTATGGCTATCCTGTCGCTGGAGCAATGAAAGGAAAGTTGGGTATTATTTCAATAACCTATGGTGGACCCATGTTAAGCTATCAAAGTTTTTCGATATTCGACAACATACCATTTAGGAGAATTAAAAAAGCCGTTTTTAAACTTGGTGGTCTTAAAACAAAATATATAAGATTTTACTCGGTTTTGCCTGACATGGACAAAAAAGTTTTTGATAAACATATGAAAAAAGTAATAGACTTAGCCAAAAAAATTTAATTAATTTGTTTAATCTTTTCTAAAAAATTTTTCGACCATTCTTTCGAAATTTCATCATATTCAACATCACATTCTGCTCTTTCTAAGATTTTATTTGCCCCTTGCTTTTCAAATTTTTCATCTAAAATTTTGCCTGCATTGCAAAAATCTGCGTGTGTTCTATCTCCTAATGCCAATACACTGTAACGTATTTTTTTTAAATCAAGATTATCATTATCTGCAGACGTTAATTTAGACCAAAATATTGTTGCATTACCAGGCATTTCACCATCTCCAAATGTGGATGTTATGATCATCAAATATTCCATCTCTTTAAGATTATTCAAATCAACATCATCAAGTTCTTGGACAAATGTTTGAAATCCATTTGATTTAACATACTCGCTTATATCGTTAGCTGCTTGTTCTGCATTTCCTGTTTGTGTACCAAAAATTATGTTAATTGATTTTGTCATGTTTAGCCAATCGTATTTTCTTCTTTCATTAAAATAGGCCTTCCATCATGCGCTGTATTTAAAGGTATAATTTTACCATTGTATTTTGCGCAGAGTGTAGGTGCGCTCCTTACTTCTTTTCCTAGATTTACTTCAAGGTCCACAATGACAAGTTTTGCGTCCAACTCTTTTAGTATTTTCATTTTTTCTCCTCTTTAATATGATATTTAATAATATAAATACCTAATTTATAAATGAGACAAATCAGAACTTTATTATCTCTGAATTTTATGGATTAGTAAGCCATGGGCTATTTAGAAAAAGTTAGTAAAACATTACCAGAATTTCAAGGTTCGAATTGGCTTTTGAGAGTTCCCTTTGCAATAATTTTTATACAACAGGGTTTAAGTAAATTACCATTAAATATTGAAGATGCTGAAGCTTTTAACCTTCCAATGACTGTATGGTTTTTTGTTGCTTATGGAGAAATATTTTCTGGCATAGGTCTTATAGTTGGAGGTTTGCTAAGAATAAAGTTTTTATGGCCATGGATAGGAGATTTAATAACTAGATTTTCTGGAGTTGTCATTGCAGGTATAATGACCGGTGTAATTTTAATACTAGAACCACCAAGTATTCAATACGTTTTACTTCATGATAGTTTTCATGTCATATTATATGTTGGGGGATTATTTTTTGCTTTAAGGGGCAATAGAGTAAAATAATAATCGTGAGAAATTTTAATTTTTTGATATTTGTTTATATAGGTCTCTTGCACTAAGCCAACCATTTTCAAGCCTTGGTCCACCAAACCAATCTGCACAAATACCTAATCCAATTTTTTTATCCCAATAACTATAATTTTTTAGTGGTATTGAATTTGAAGAATATTTCCAACCGTGAATATGGGTAAAATATATTTTTTTGATTTGAACTTTAGTAAGATTTTTAAATTTATTTATTAATAATTGAATGTAGTATTTTTTATTTTTTTTATATTTGTTAATATGCAATTTGCCATAGTTGAATGTACTTTGTAAGACCCAAAGATCTTTATTAAATTTAAATCTTTTTTTTGAGTTCTCATGAGAAACCCAACCTAAAACGCTATCGTTTGTAAAAAAGCTGTTTAATTTATTATTAGTTTTATTTGTTATAATAAGTAGGGTTATTGCTGAATTAATTTTTACCTTACTCAGAAATAGTTTATTTTTAACAAATTTCGATAAAAGTTTTTTTGATTGTGGAAATGGAACAGTAACTATTAAATTTTTAGCAGAAATCATTTGATTATTACTAAAATATAATTTCCATATATTATTTTCCCTTTTCACATTTAATAGTTCATGCTTTAAGTAATATCTTATACCTTTTAGTAAATACTTACTGATTGAATTATTTCCTTCGTAACCGATGAGTTTAATATGTTTTTTATTCTCTTTTACTTTTTTATTTATAAATGAATGTTTTCCTTTCCATTGTTTTAATATTCTTTTTTTAATTAATAATTTAGTAAAGTTTTTAAATTCTCTTGTTTTGGGTGAGATATATTGAAGGCCGTGGTCAAAGCCTATTTTTTCCTTAAATCTTTTATATGAGCTTCTACCACCCAAACCATTGGCTTTATCAAAAACTTTTACTGATTTTTTCTTTACTAAATAACTTGCAATTGTGGATCCTGATATTCCAGAGCCAATTACACAGTAGTCTAGCACAAGTGGTATTTATAATTTTTTTATTTTTGCTACCATCCCAGACTGATAGTGACCCGGGACATTGCATGCAGCTTCTAAGCTTGCGTCTGTTGTAAATTTCCAAATTAATTCACCAATGTTGTTTGGTTCTAGAAGAACACTATTCGCATGTGAATGAGCCATTGAATGATCTGATTTAGCTGCCTCTTTCATTTTTTTCATATCTATTTTGTCCCCAAGAAGAATTTCCATTGCAACCATTTTTAACATTTCGGGTTGATGTTTAATATGCATATCTTTTGTTGCTATATTAAATTCATGAACTAGTTCTCCTAAATTTTTTACTACAAATTTTATAGTTTCACCTTTTTTAATATCTATTTGATTTGGTTCGTAATAATTATCAAACATTTTTATTTCTATGGTTCTATCCACTTCATTTAAATGACCGGGCTCTCCGATCATTTTCATAGAACCTGCTAATGCAATATTTGGAAGAAGTAATAATAGTAATAAAATTTTTCTCATTTATTTAATTAATTTGTTTTTATTTTTCTTATTTTTAGATCAGTCATAGCTCTACCTTTACAGAATTTATAATCATTATCAGCATATTTTTGTCCTGTTAATGCGTCAAATAATTTCCAATTAAATTTTACACAATCTTTAGGATTTTTACCTAATTGTAATATTTTTAATTCCACTGTTCGCGATCTACCGCTATCAGTGACTGAAAAAGTTCTTGTTTCATTTTTTTTCCAAAAACCTAAAGGAAATTTGCATCCGTTTTTAATATATTTAGTCCCAGATCTTCTTTGATCATATACTCTTCCCATACACTGGCCGTCGTTTGTTATTGTAAAATATTGAGTTTTGCTAACTCTACCTTCCCTATTTTTTTGTGTTCTTTTATAAACCTTTATAATCTCCTCAGAACCTGAAGCTCTCCAATCAAGAGGACCAACAATTTTTTTTCTTTTTTTTTTACCAAAAACTTTATCTGCGGGAGTGAATTTAATATCTATATCATCTCTAATTTCCCCTCCTGTAAACAGTTCTAGAGGTATAAACCTTTCATTTGCAAAAGATAATTGTGAAAAAGGAAATATAAAAAAAATAATTATTAATTTTTTCACTTTTAAACTAATTTAATAAATTTTCTTTCCAAAAAGCTAAATACTCTGGCATAAAAGTTTTTCCATGATTACCTCCCTCAGTAACACCTTTGCCAATACATTTTTCTTTTTTAAGACCTTTTAAAATTGTTTTATAAGCTTTTCTTGGATTTTCACGCGATAAATTATTAAATTCATCTAAGCTTTTTACAGCTCCGTTTTTAATCATCATATCAACGAATTCTTTATTAAAATTACCATCATCTTCGGTATACAACATTGGACACTTCCAAAAATACTGAACGTTTTTTGAAAACTCTATTTCGTAATTACCAGTAAATAAATGATACCAACCTTCTCGTAAATCGATCTTAACATCGGCTCCATTGGCTTGCATTTTTTCCATAAGATCTGCACACGGACCTGGTAAAGTATAATCTTCTGCTAATCCATGAACATACCAAATTTTGGTTTCTTTAATTGGAGAAGGATTTCTAAACATTCCAGCAAGTCCACATTCAGCAGATCTTGGTTGAGACGCAGCAAAATAAAGATCTTTGCTAACTAATATATCTCTCAATCTTTTTTCTGCAGCCATAATTGAAAGATTTCCTCCCCTTGAAAACCCAGTGACACCTACTTTCTTAATATTTATTTTTGGATCCTTACTGAGATAATCCAATGCCATAAACATATCTATATAAGTAGACCATAAAGAAGCTTTTGATTGATCTCGATATGTATGTTTTGCACCTCTAGCAGAGAAATTATCTAAATACATTGTAGCTATCCCCATGTCTAACAAAGGCTTTTGTTGGTCTCTCATAAACTTTAACCAACTTTCAGTAAATTCTCCTGGTCCACCACTACTATGGGTGATTAATAATAAAGGAAATGGACCTTTACCTTTTGGATAAGTAATAAGAGCATCAATCACTATTGGGCTCTCTTTGTACCAGCCCTCCATAATACCTTTATAGCTAGTAGTTTGATATGATTTAATCTTAATTAATTCTCCATTACCGAGCTGCTTAGACAACTTCTTAAGAGGTGTTTTTATTGGTTTAATTTCACCCACAACATAGTTTGGAAATAAAATTATTATAATAAAAAATAAAATTATTTTTTTCATTGACTTTTTTCCCAGTCAAATCTCGGAAATGAGTTAAATACTTTGAGAATTCCTTCAGACCATTCTTTTGAAACTTTTGAAAATTCTTCATCACTTAAATTTAGACATTTTTGAGATGTAATTTTAAATTCATCTTTTTTATAAACTACAAAATCTATTGGAGGCCCAACGGTTAAATCACTTTTTAGAGTTGAGTCCATTGAAATAAGTGCACATCTCGATGCATCTCCAATTGAAACTGTAGGAGTTATAACTCTATCTAAAATTGGCTTTCCATATTTAACTTCACCAATAACCAAGTAAGGTTTACTGTCTGCTGGTCTAATATAATTTCCCTGTGGGTATACTAAAAAAAGTTCCATTGGCTTACCTTTGATTTGTCCCCCAACAATAAATGTAGAGCCTAGCAAAACAGTATCAGTGTTGATACCTTTGGGTGCCGAATGCTTAATATTAAGTTTGCCAACATATGATGCAACTTGATCAAAATCTTCACAAGTGTTTAAATTTTTCTTGCCAGAACTATCATTTAAATCTTTTTCCAAAGATTTAAATACTGCTTGTGAAGTACCAAGATTACCAGATGTAACAACAATTATTGTCCTATCACCTACATCATGAGTAAACATTTTTGAATAAATGTTAACATTATCTAATCCAGCATTTGTTCGTGAATCTGAAGCAATTACAATACCATCTTGTGTTTTAATACCTATACAATAAGTCATAATTGTTAATAAATAATTTACTAAATAACATATATTTTATTTTTAGCATATCAGCTATATAAATTCTGCAATTGAATAATCAATGTAACTGATAAACACTAATAAAATGGTATCAAAATTATGGAAAAACTATGATGCTACCTCAGCATATGACGGATATTTCACAGAAGATAACAAGCTTAGAAAACATGCAACGATTATATCAGGTATTTTAGAAAGACATGGGAAAAAAAAACTTCTAGAAATTGAAAAAAATTGCCAAAGTACAATTAGTTCTAGGGGAATAAATTTTAGAGTATACGCCGCAAACAATAGAGCAGAGGAAAAAAAATGGCCACTTGATATTATACCTAGAATAATACCTAAAACTCAATGGAATAAAGTTTCAAAAGGTTTAAAACAAAGAGTTCAGGCATTAAATCTCTTTATTGATGATGTTTACAATCAAAAAAAAATTTTTAAGGATAATGTCATCCCAAAAGAAATAATATTTAAATCTCCTTATTATGTAAAAGAATGTGAAGGATTTTCTCCAAAATATAAAGCATGGTCAAATATTTCTGGAGTTGATTTGATAAGAAACAAAAGTGGAGAATATCTAGTTTTAGAAGACAATCTTAGAGTTCCATCTGGTGTGTCATACATGTTAGAAAACAGAATGGTGATGAGAGACGTATTCCCTGAATTATTTACAAGATATAAAGTTGCTGAAATTCACCAATACACTAACAAACTGTATAATTGTATGGTCGAATGTATACCCAAGAAAAAAGCGAATCCACATATGGTTGTTCTAACTCCTGGTATCTATAATTCTGCTTACTTCGAACATTCATTTTTAGCAGAACAAATGGGCATAGCTTTAGTTGAAGGAAAAGATTTATTTGTTGAAAATGACAATGTTTATATGAAGACTGTGAAAGGGCCATTAAAAGTAGATTGTATATATAGAAGATTAGACGATAATTTTTTAGATCCAAAAACTTTTTTCAAAGGATCTCTGATTGGTGTACCAGGTTTATTTAAATGTTGGAGAAAAGGCAATGTTGGAATTTTAAATGCTATAGGAACTGGAATAGCTGACGATAAAGTTGTTTATTCATATGTAAATAAAATGATTGTTTATTATTTAGGGGAACAGCCTGTATTGAATCAAGTTGAGACTTATTTGTGTCATGATGAAATACAAAAAGAATATGTAATAGAAAATATTTCAAAACTTGTAGTTAAACCAGCAAATGCATCGGGTGGTTATGGTATAATGATTGGTCCAAAAGCTCCAAAAGAAGAAAGAGAAGAAGTTATTAAAAAAATTAAAAAAAACCCCAGGGAGTACATAGCCCAACCTTTAGAAACTTTATCAACCGCACCTACTATAACCAAAAACGATATCGAACCACGACACTTGGATTTAAGACCTTTTATATTAAGTGGTAAATCAACTTATGTAACCACTGGTGGATTAACAAGAGTTGCATTAAGAAAAGGTAGTACGATTGTAAATAGTTCTCAAGGTGGTGGATCTAAAGATACGATGGTTGTCGATACATAATTACTCGTTAGTTTTATATTTTGAATTATTAATTATAAAAACAAATAAGATTGGTAACATTAATGTTAATATAGTTGTTATAATTAACAGTATTCCAAGCTCTGAATAATCCGCATTTGATTGGATTTCGTTTGTAACTTTGTCTTTAACTTCTCTAGTCACTATAAATATTTCGTTCAAATATTTTGTACCTAAAGCACTCGCAGACAAAGCAAGATTAGTAAATGATGCAAACACGGCAAAAAATGTGGCTTTAAGATGGTTTGGAGCATTTTTTGCAATCCATGCTAATAAAGGTATCATTGAAACTTGTCCAAGTGGTGACTCTATTGCAGTGTTTATTAAAGCAATAAATTTTGCATCTACTACCCCCCCTGTTAAAGAGGATGTCCAATTATGGAAACCATAATACATGCCTATACTTGGTAAAAATAAAACAGCCCCAGCAATTGATAAAATAACTATTATTCTTGCAATTGAATTGCTTGCCATAAAAGGTCTTAATAAAACTATCCCCGCTAAAGTTAGTATTGATGCAAGCAAAGATAGTATAGATAAAAATTGCTCGTTAAATCCTAGTTCATCAATTTCAAACCATGTTAATCCAGGACCAGGAGATGGCATTGCTCTAAAAACAAAGATAATTACAGCAGTGCCTACGATTGTAAGTCTAAGATGTTCAGGTAATTCTTTAATTAACTTAAACATCAAAAATAAAATAATTACTACTGAGCCAATAAAAACTATTTCTTGAGCGAAAGGTATTTTTAACGAACCTATAGTTAATGTAAAAATTACAAAAATTAAACTACCACCTAATATCCACCAATTGATTTTTGTCTTTTCCTCTTTTCTAATATCAGAAAAGGAAAGTCCCATTGATTTAAGTTTATTTATTTTGTGTTTTTTAAGATAACTTGCTAGAAAAACTCCAGCAACTGACACTAATGGTATAGCTAAAGCATAAATATATATAGAACCATATAAATTTATTTTTTCATTTTGATTGAGTTGGTCAATGTCACTGAACAATATTACGTTTATCAAGGCTACTAAAACCGTTCCACCTATGATTGCAAATCTACCGAGCGTTTGCATAGTAGTATGCATAACTTTTATTTGGTCTTTGTTGTAATATTGTCCCTCATCATCAATTAATGGAACTGCTTCTACCGTCATTGCGTCTGCAACAACATCTTGAACAACATATCCGACTGGTGCTAATAAAACACTTACAACAAACCATGTTTCAACTGATAAATAATTTGACATTACTTCAGTGTGAATAATCAAACCATACATGATCATTAAACTAATCGATAATAATCCTGCACCAAAAAAAACCATGTAGTTTTTCTTATTCCAAATTAAATCTACTAAGTGGCCCAAAGGCATTTTTAGAGCCCAGGGAATGCCTGCCCAAAAACCTAATCCTGCTAAAAATGCTGCTGATAAATTTAGATAATCTTTTACAAAAAAAGTACCTACTATTCCTGTAAGACCTGAAATTCCTGCAGCTAAATAAATCATAAGTGGAGGTAAATAAGACCACTTAAATTGTCTTCCTAAGTCTAAAAATGTACTGTCTAAAAAATTAATTATTTTATTCATTATTTAAGATATAAATATAATTTTATTATAATAGTTTGTTCAAAATTAACATATGAAATTAAATTCAAAAATTTTAATATTTACCGATTTAGACGGGTCGCTATTAAATAGAGAAAACTTTGAATTTGGTTCAATTAAAAATTTTTTAAAGGAATTATTGTCTAATGATATTTTTATAATTCCTAATTCAAGCAAAACAGCGAAGGAAATTGTTAATTTTAATGATGAACTAGAAGAAAGATTGCCTTTTATAGCTGAAAATGGATCTTCGATTCATGATTTAAATTTAATTAATTCTAATTTTCCCGAGAAAATTATTTTAAGTAGAGATATTAGTGAACTTTTGGAAATATTTAACAATAAGGTGCCTAACAATTTAAGATTAAAATGTAAATTTTTAAAAGATTTAAGTAAAAAAGAGCAATTGAATATATTAGGTCTGCCTACCGATAAAATTAAGTATGCAATAAAAAGAGATTATACTGTACCGTTTAAATTCGAGGGAGACAAAAATCAGAGAGAAAAGTTGCAAAAGTGCATACAATCATCTGGTCTTACATTACAAGAAGGAGGAAGAGTTATTAATTTATGCGATAAAGTAAGCAAGTCAAAAGCTATGAAAAATGTGGTTAAAGTTTTTCAAAAAGTGGAAAAGGATAAATTGATTACCATTGCCGTCGGAGACAATTTTAATGATCTAGATATGTTAAGAAATAGCGACTTTCCATGCTTAGTATTTAACGACAAATTTACATTAGAAAAAATTAATATTAATAATTGTATCGTTTCTAAAAAACCAGCACCTGAAGGTTGGGAGGAAATTGTTAAATTGGCACTAGATAAAATAAAACAAACAGACTAAAATTTGATATGAGCGATTTTTCTCAAAATGGGATTATTTCAACTTTGCATGATTTTGGAACTAAGTCTGTAAAAGAAATTGAAAAAGATCTTAAAAAATTTTCTAAAGAAAGGAAAATGGAACTTATTTTACCTAGTCTTTACTCTGAACTAGAAGGTGATGCATTGCCTAAAATTGTAAATGAAATTAGTAAAACAAACTATTTAAATCATATTATTATTGGTTTAGATAAGGCTAATAAAATACAAGCAAAAAAGGCTTGGAAATTTTTTAGAAAGCTTAATACTCCATTCACAATCTTGTGGAATGATGGACCAAGATTAAAAAAATTAAATGAAGAATTAAAAAAAAAAGATTTAGCACCAAGCCACTATGGTAAAGGAAGAAACGTTTGGTACTGTCTAGGTATGTGCATTGCAAGAGATAATGCAAGGTCTGTAGCTTTACATGATTGCGATATAAAAACTTATGATAGACGAATGTTAGCAAAATTATTTTATCCTGTGGTTAACCCATTATTTAACTTTGAGTTTTGTAAAGGATATTATCCAAGAGTTGCCCACAACAAAATGGGAGGACGAGTTGCAAGATTGTTGGTATTTCCACTAATAACGGCTTTAGAAAAAACAATAGGAAGAAGTGACTACTTGGAATTTATGAAATCCTTTAAATATCCTTTGGCTGGAGAGTTTTCATTTAGAAGAAATATTTTACCTGAGCTTAGAATTTCATCAGACTGGGGAATTGAAGTTGGTATCTTATCTGAGATGCAAAGAAATTTTTCACCACAAAATATATGTCAAGTTGATCTAGCTGACAGTTATGATCATAAACATCAAGACTTATCAATCAATAATGACCAAATGGGTTTATCCAGGATGTCTATAGACATTATAAAAACAATTATAAGAAAATTAGCAACACAAGGTAATTCTTTCAGCACAGAAACTTTTCGATCTTTAAAAGCAACTTACTATAGGTCTGCCTTAGACTTGATAGACATATATAGGAGTGATGCACAAATGAATGGTTTAAAGTTTGATTCTCATATGGAGGAAAGAGCAGTTGAATTATTTGCATTAAATATTATGAAAGCTGGAGAACATTTCTTTAAAAACCCAATGGTAACGCCTTTTATCCCAACTTGGAGCAGAGTAAAAAGTGCTATACCTGATATTCTTTCAAAACTTAAAAAAGCAGTTGAAGAAGATAACAAAAATTATTCTTAATGTTATCTAAAAAAGACCAAAAAAATTTAGAAATTAAATTTAATAATATTTATTTAAATTCAAAAATATCAAACAAACTATATACTGACGAAATTATTAATTTAATAAATAAATTTAATAAAAATAACAAAGTCCGAAGCGATTTGAAAATATCTGAAAAAACATCATTAGTAATAAGTTATGGAAATAGTGTGACGGATGGAAATCGGAAATCTTTAAAAGTCTTTTATGGTTTTTATAAAAAATATTTAAAAAAATCGTTTGATACTATACATTTTCTTCCTTTTTACCCATCAAGTAGTGATAGTGGTTTTGCAGTAAAAGACCATTATAAAATTGATTCTAGACTAGGATCATGGAGTGATGTAAGAAAAATTTCTCAAATTTCAAATGTTATGGGTGATTTAGTAATAAATCATTCATCAGCAAGAGGATTGTGGTTTTCTAACTTTCTAAAAAATAAGTCTCCTGGTAAAGGTTATTTCTTTGTGGTTGATAAAAAATTTAAATCCGTAAATGTGATACGCCCAAGAGAGCATAGATTACTAAAAAAAATAAATTTAATGAACAAAGAAAAATATCTTTGGCGAACATTTAGCCCGGATCAAATAGATTTAAATTTTAAAAATCCTAAAGTTTTAATGAGATTTATAAAAATTATCTTAAATTTAATTAATCATGGTGTAAGAATTTTTAGATTAGATGCAATAGCCTATTTATGGAAAGAAAGTGGCACCAAATGTATAAATCATGATAATACACACAATATAATTAAACTGATTAGAAATATATGTAGTTTGTTGTCTAAAGAATGTATTATTATTACTGAAACAAACCTTCCCGAAAAAGAAAACTTAAGTTATTTTGGAAAAAATGATGAAGCAAATTGGGTATATAATTTTTCTTTATCTCCCCTTATAGTTTATAGTTTATTATTTGAAGATAGTAAAAAAATTACTAAGTGGTCAAAAAATTTTCCCTCCGCAAAAAAGAATAATAATTATTTAAATTTTATTGCATCCCACGACGGTATAGGAATGAGACCAATAGAAGGAATATTAGATAATAATACTAAGAAAAAATTTTTCCAAAGATTAAAGCAAAACGGTGGAGAATTTTCATTTAGAAAAATTCTTGGTAAGGGCAAAAATGTTTATGAGGCTAACATAACATTGTTTAATGCTTTTAAAAGATCAAATAACGATAAAAATGGTAAATTTGGATTTGAAAGATATTTTGCGGCTCATAGTATCATGATGAGTTTTGAAGGTATACCAGCGATATACTTTAATTCTATTTTTGGAAATTCAAATGATAATAGCAAATATATTATTTCTGGAAACAAGAGGGATTTGAATAGATATAGATGGAATAGTCTAAAACTCGAAAATTATCTAAAAGATAAAAAATCAAAACAAAATAAATATTATAAAAATATGATTAATTTATTAAAAATTAGGAACGAACAAAAGGCGTTTCATCCTAACGCTCAAAGGATAACGATGGATTTAGGATCAAAAGTTTTTGCAATTAAAAGAACTAGCTTGGATAGAAAGCAAGTTATAACCTGTATTACCAATATGACTTCAGATAAACATTTATTAAACGTAAACAGTAAAGTGTTTAATGGAAAAAATCTATTAAATGAGAAATTGGTTAGAGTAAACAAAAAACTTCAATTACAACCATTTCAAACTGTGTGGATTACGATTTAATAATTTGTATATTCTTTAAATAAAATATAGATTCTAGGTAACCATATCTCATGGTGAAAAAGAGGCCGATATCGCATCGGTTAAAAGCGAGTTTTGGAAAAACAAACAAAGGAGTGTATATGAAAAGAATGCACAGAATACTTAGTTCGTTTAGCCGAGGCTCAAAGCACGCTAGGCTAAATCAACTAATGTTTCGAAACATCAAGACTGTTAAGGCTAATGCCAACGGGACAAGTGGATACGTTGTGAAATCTGGAAAGAATTCTGGAAAGATTTTGGGACATATAAAGAAAGCGTCAAAAAATATTTAATTCATTTGGGGTATGGGGCGCCTAGCAACAGAACGCCCCGACTAAACATTGTATTGAAATATAATTATTATATAAATGCTAGATGCAAAAAATAGTAATATTTGGATCTGGTGCTCACGCAAAAGTAATCTTTTCAGAAATAATTGAAAATAAGAAAATTTCTTTTTTAGGCTTCGTAGATGCAAGTAAAAGAAAAGGTAAAGTAATTGCTAAATACAAAAATAAAAATTTTTGTATTCTAGGAAGTATTGACCAAGTTTTAAAAAAAAAAAATATCTTTAAAGGTATAATTGGAGTGGGTTTAAATTTTTTAAGACACAAAATTTATAACGAAATTTTAAAAAAAGATAAAAAATTTAAATTTTACACAATGATATCAAAAGATGCCATTTTAAAACCAAATGTTAAAATTGGACCTGGTAGTGTTATACTTTCAAAAGTAATAATCAATACCAATACTATTATTGGAGATCATAATATAATTTATACCTCAAGTACAATTGAACACGACAATCTATTTAAAGATTTTTGTAGCACTGGACCTAGAGTTACGACTGGGGGGAACGTTTTTGTTGATAGTTTATCCCATTTAGGAATTGGATCCGTAATTAAAAATGATATTAAAATTCGTAAAAATTGTTTAATTGGAGCAAAATCATTAATCATAAATAATTGCAAACAAAATACAGTTTATTTTGGTGCACCAGCTAAAAAAATTAGAATTAAAAAATATAACGAGAATTATCTACGATGAAGGTTTAAATATTAAACATAAACCGTTGTTACAAAATCTTTTTTTTGTTTTTGTAGGACCATCATTAAATACATGACCGTGATGTGCTCCGCATTTTGAACAATGATATTCGGTTCTCATAATTCCAAAAGAAAAATCGACTTTAGTTTTAAATGCCCCAGGTAATGCCTCTGAAAATGAAGGCCATCCGGTTCCACTGTCAAACTTCGCTTCAGAACTAAATAACTTATTGCCACAATTTGCACAGTGGTAGAAACCTTTTCTTTTTTCGTGAAGAAGAGCGCTAGTAAATGGTTTTTCTGTTCCTTCGTTGAATAAAATTATTTTTTGCTCCTCGGTCAAATTTTTATTAATAATTTTTTTGGTTACTGCATAAGAAATAGAATAAGGGGCAACTAAAATTGCAAATAATGTATTAAACAAAGTTTTAATAAATTTTCTACGCATAGATATAAATACAAATATTTTTCACTTTTTTTAACTATATTTTAACACTTGTGACATTGTTGACCTTTTAATTTTGTTAAATATTATTAACTAGTTAATATGAAAAAATTCTTATTATCTATTTCGTTTATAATAATTAGCTCTGCTTCATTTGCTGGATCATGTCCGATGCTATGGAATAAAGTCGACACAGAAATATCAAATGTAAGTGATGATAATCTAAAAGCTAAAGTTCAGGAATTAAGAGATGCTGGCAAAAAAGCACACTCTGATGGAGATCATTCAAAATCTGAAAAGTTGCTGAATGAAGCTTTAGATTTAATAAATAGCTAGTTTAATTAATGAGGCTAAAAACAAATCAAGTAGCTCCTAATTTTAAATTAGATAGCACTGATGGAAGCGTATTTGAGTTAAACAAAATTAAAAAAAAAAATATTATTCTGTACTTTTATCCTAAAGATGACACACCGGGTTGTACTCTAGAATCTAAAGATTTCAGTAAATTAAATTCGATTATAAATAATAATAATACTATAGTATATGGAATTTCTAAAGACAGCATTGAAAGTCATTTAAAATTTAAAAAAAAATATAAATTAAAATTTGATTTATTGTCAGATGAAAAAATATCAGTCATAAAAAAATATGGTGCCTGGGGCATGAAATCTTTTTTAGGTAAAAAATATAAAGGTGTAATTAGATCGACTGTTTTAATAAATTCTAAAGGTAAAATTCATAAGATATGGTCAAATGTTAGGGTTAAAGACCATGCAAAAGCAGTCCTTGATGAAATTAAAAATATTTAAAATAAAGATTTTTGAGGCTTCATATCATCTTTATTAATGCCTGCTACTTGAACTGGTTTTTTCATCGCGTCTCTTCTGAAAGGTTCTCCTAACTCTTGATTTAAAATTACCTCAATAAATGTTGTTATGCCTTTCTTTTGATCTTCGCAAGATTTTTTTATTGCTTTTGTGGTTTCATCCATCGTTTTAACTGTAACACCTTTTAAACCACACGCGTTTGCTACTTTTGCATAACTTAGCTCCGGATCAAGCTCTGTTCCTACAAAATTATCGTCGAACCATAAAATTGAATTTCTTTTTTCTGCACCCCATTGATAGTTTCTAAATATTACCATTGTGATAGCTGGCCATTCCTTTCTGGCGCATGAGCTCATTTCATTCATGCTTATTCCGAATGCTCCATCACCTGCAAAACCAATTACTGGTGTATCGGGACATCCAATTTTTGCACCTAGGATTGAGGGAAAACCATATCCACAAGGACCAAATAATCCTGGAGCCAAATATTTTCTTGGTTTCTCAAAAGTTGGGTATGCATTTCCTATTGCACAATTATTTCCAATGTCACTTGATATGATTGCATCTTCAGGCATTGCAGCTTGTATTGCTCTCCAAGCCTGTCTTGGAGACATTCTATCTTTATCTCTTTCTCTTGCATCTTTATTCCAAACTGTTCCTGGATCGTCGTCTTCATGGTCTAGACTTGTAAGAGTTTGTAGCCACGCAGATTTTGTTTGATGTATTAAATTTTTTCTATCTTCTCTTCCACTATCACCAGCATTAGATAATAATTTATCAAGAATTTGTTTTGCAACTTGTTTTGCATCTCCAGCAATTCCAACCGTTACTTTTTTTGTAAGTCCAATTCTGTCAGGATTCATATCTACTTGAATGATTTTTGCATTTTTAGGCCAATAATCAATTCCATAACCAGGTAGTGTAGAAAATGGATTTAATCTTGTTCCCAGTGCCAATACAACATCTGCTTTAGAAATTAATTGCATAGCAGCTTTTGATCCGTTGTAACCAAGGGGACCTACAGCTAAAGGATGGCTTCCCGGAAAGCTATCATTATGTTGATATCCATTACAGACTGGAGCATCTAATTTTTCTGCAAGAGCTTTACATTCATTTATTGCACCTCCAATTACAACGCCTGCCCCAGATAAAATTACAGGAAATTTTGCATCTGACAACATTTTTGCTGCTTTTTGAATTGCATCTTGTCCGCCACCTTGTCTTTCAAATCTAACAATTGGAGGAAGTTCAATATCAACAATTTGTGTCCAGTAATCTCTTGGAACATTTATTTGCGCCGGTGCAGACCCTCTTATTGCTTTTTCAATAACTCTATTTAAGACTTCTGCCATTCTAGAAGGGTCTCTTACCTCCTCTTGATAACAAACCATGTCTTTGAATAAATTCATTTGCTCGACCTCTTGAAATCCACCCTGTCCCATAGTTTTGTTTGCTGCTTGAGGAGTTACCAGTAATAGAGGAGTATGGTTCCAATAAGCTGTTTTAATCGGAGTTACGAGTCCAGTTATTCCTGGACCATTTTGTGCAATGACCATCGATATTTTTTCCAGTTGATCTTGTATAGCCATCTGCAATTAATCCACCGTTAGTCTCATGAGCAACATCCCAAAAAGTAATACCAGCTTTTGGAAATAAATCAGAAATTGGCATAAACGCAGATCCTATAATACCAAACGCGTGCTCAATTCCATGCATTTGGAGGACCTTGATGAAGGCTTCTTCTGTTGTCATTTTAGTCATTATCTAATATCTTTTTTTAAAATTTAATTTTAATACAACGGGATTAATATATAAGATTACAGGAATTTCAAACAAAGAAATCGTCACAATGACAGGCACAGATATTATAATTCATGACAAAAAAGACAATGTGGGAGTTGTCGTTATCGAAAAGATAAAGCCAAATCAGGAATGTAATTGTTGGATAATGGAAAATGACGATTCGACAAAAATTCAATCAAAAAATGAAATACCTTTAGGTCATAAAATTGCAATGACAGATCTTAGTGAGGGAGACACAATAATAAAATATGGTCATGATATTGGAAAAGTTGTTAAATCTATAAAAAAAGGTGAACACGTTCATGTTCATAATGTAAAAACAAAAAAGTGGTAAGATGGAAATTCCAAATAGTTTTTTAGGTTACAAAAGAGAAAACGGTAGAGCTGGTACAAGAAACCATGTAATTATTTTACCAGTAGATGATATATCTAATGCATGTGCAGAAGCAGTTGCTAATAATATTAAAGGAACTATTGCTTTACCACATTCATATGGAAGACTACAATTTGGAGCTGATTTGGAATTGCATTTTAGAACAATGATTGGCACTGGAAAAAATCCTAATGTTGCAGCAGTTATTGTGATAGGTATAGAACCTAAATGGACAAAAAGAATTGTAGACGCTATTTCTAAAACTGGAAAACCAGTTGAAGGTTTTAGTATCGAAGGAGTTGGTGACATAGATACTATTGCTAAAGTCTCAAAAAAAGCTCAAGAATTTTCAATGTGGGCATCAGAAAAACAAAGAGAAGATTGTCCTATGAGTGATTTATGGATATCAGTAAAATGTGGTGAGTCTGATACTACATCAGGCCTTGCATCTAATCCAACGGTCGGGAATTTAATGGAAAAGTTAGAACCATTTGGTGTTCACTTATGTTTTGGAGAAACTTCAGAGTTAACAGGCGCTGAAACTGTTTGCGCCAAAAGAGGTAAAACAACTGAAGCAGAGCAAAAATTTATGAAAACCTGGAATAGCTATAATGATTTTATACTCAAAGAGGCAACAAACGATTTATCTGAAAGCCAACCTACCGCTGGAAATATAGCCGGAGGACTTACAACAATTGAAGAGAAGGCTTTTGGTAATTTTCAGAAAATTGGCAATTTGAAATTTATTGATGTTTTAGAACCCGCTGAAGAACCAACTAAAGGCAAAGGTTTATATTTTATGGATACATCATCAGCTGCCGCAGAATGCGTAACTTTACAAGCAGCTGGAGGATTTAATATTCATTTATTTCCAACAGGACAAGGTAATATAATCGGTAATCCAATTGAACCGGTAATCAAACTTACAGCTAATCCATTAACTGCAAAAACAATGAGTGAACATATAGATGTTGATGTATCAAAAATATTATCAAGAAAAATGAATTTAGATCAAGCTGGAGATGAATTAATTAAAGCGACTATTAAAGTTGCAAATGGAAGATTAACTTGTGCTGAGGCTTTAGGTCACAAAGAATTTGTTATGACAAAACTTTACAGAAGTGCTTAAGACTGTTCTGCTCTCTTTTTAATTTTTGAAAAAAAATGTCTTACCATAGCCGCACCAACTCCTAAGCCAAGAGCTAGAATAATTGACGCTAATCCATAACTTATAGGTTGATCTGTTTGAAAATCTTTAACAAATTGTGATAACCAATTCAATTTTTCTGGTGCAGATTTAGTCAATTGATTTATTGAGTCATCAGAAAAAAAGGTGTCATATGCAATCGCAATTCCTACTAGCATTAAAAGTATTGCTAAAATTGCTTTAAATTCTGAACTGTCAACTCTTTCACTTATCTTTTGACCGAACTGAACACCTAAAATTGAACCTAAAATTAAAACTGTTACTAAAATTAAATCTATAGAACCGTAATTGAATGCATGAAGAACTGTAACGATTGCGCTTATAAAAATTGTGACAAAAAGGGATGTTCCTGGAATTAAATGTGTTGGCATCCCAATTATATAAATCATTGCAGGTACCAAAATAAAAGCACCCCCTATACCCATTATTGCTGCTATAAAACCAACAATAAGACCCATTAATATAGGTGTAAATACACTCTCATATAATTTTGACTTTTTAAATCTCATTCTTAACGGAAGACCATGTATCCAATAGTGAGCGTGTAGCTTTTTTCTAACTATAACTTTTCTTCTAGCTCTATCTATTTCTGTGACACCCTGAACAAGCATCAATGTTCCAATTATTGCAAGTATGTACATGTAAGCTAAAGAGATAACTATATTTATTTTGCCAATATCTTTAAAATATGTAAATGTAATTATACCAAGTATTGTTCCAGCTGCTCCACCAATCACAATCATAAAACCCATTTTATAATCTAAGGTTCCTTTTAAATAATGAGTTGTTGATCCAGATATAGATGTACCTAAAATATTATTTGCCTCGTTAGGAACTGCGTATGCAGGAGGTATGCCTAGAAAAATTAAAAAAGGTGTCATCAAAAAACCTCCTCCAACACCAAATAGGCCAGATAAAATTCCAACTATAAAACTTAAAAAAAATATAAATGGAAGACTTACATAAACTTCTGCTATTGGAAGATAGAAATCCATATGAAATAGTTATTCCTCTACAGAATCAAAGTCAATAAAATGATTTAGATTTTAAATTCCTATAAATGTTCCAAAAAGCATGACACTCCAATATGCGGCTAATCCGAAATAAACAAGAAATTTTGAATTTATAAACGAGAAAATATTTGGAAATTGTTTGATAAATAAGCTTATATTTTTTTTAAACCTTTCAAACATGCTCGTTCACTATACCCTGATTCGAAACTTGGCAAGTAAATATTTTTAAATTTAAAAAATAGTTGCACCGAAAACTTTCACTTCTCCACCCTCTTCTCCAAGTACAATTCTACCGAGAAACTCTCCGGGAACTTTTGAACTGGTCTGTCTGTATAGGACTGTTATGTAGTCCCCCCTTCTTAGACATCCAAATGCCTTACACCCTTCATTAAGATTTGATATCAACTCATTATTAGCCCACTGTTTACCAAGCTCAACTTCGTTTGCTCCATAAAGCATTTGTGATGAAAAATCTCTTGTGAAACCTCCATAATCCTTAATATTTGAACATTTTACTAGGTTGGTCCACATAGGGTTGGCAATTTTGATGATCTCATCATCAGAGTTATCGAGTAAACTCATAAATTTAAATTTAAGATGCTTGCTTTTTTTCTTTTTCGTCGATTATATGATAGACAGGCTTCTTTTCGAACTCAAATTTGCCTGTTTCTTGGTCTCTTTTTGAAACAGTCAAGCAATGCCAATTTTCATCATCTAATTTCATATGATCACCTCTATAATAATAGCCAGGCCATCTAGTCTCTTTTCTATATAATGTATGCTCTGTGACACACTGAGATGTAATTGCTCTATGTTTTAACTCCCAAGCTCTCATAAGTTGGTGGTAATCCTCAGCAGCCACATGTTCCAAATCTTCTTGAAGCCAATCAAGTAGTTCAAGACCTTTTTTAAGTAAATTCTCATTAGTCATATAATTATTTGATAAACCTCCACAGTATTCGTCCATTATTTTCTGTAATCTTTGTAAACCTTGTATTGGAGAAATATAGCTCGGAGAAACAGTTCCACCTGTAATCTCATTTCTACCTACTGTGTAATTTTCTAATGGTTTATAGATAATTTCCTTAAGATTATCGTACTGTTTTTCAGAAATATCAATTCCATTAGCTTTTTTGTCCTGGATATATTTCACTGCAGCCTTTGCAGCTAACCTACCTTCAGTAAAAGATCCTGAGGAAAATTTATGTGCACTACCTCCTACGGTATCACCTGCTCCAAATAGACCATCAACTGTAGTCATTCTATTATATCCCCAAAAATATTCGTCAGGAGCAATATCCTCTGGACCACTAACCCAAGCTCCAGAGCAAGTAGCATGTGAACCCATGACATATGGTTCAGATGTTGTTAGCTCGGGATTCGTATATTTAGGATCAATATTCTGCGAGGCCCAAACAACTGCTTGTCCTACCGTCATTCCTAAGAAATTTTCCCATCCTACTGTTTCTAAATGAGGATCTTGGAATGCTTCCTTAGTAACCATATGAATAGGTCCACCTCCAGCAGCCATCTCCTGAATAAATGCATGATTTCTTAGACAAGTAGGTGTTGGGTGATGATCTATATATTCCCCTACTAGACCTTTCGTTTGATCGTACCATTTCTTCTCGTAGTTCTCACCATTTGCATTTTGTGTGTAAGTTTTTAAATGTAAAAAATATGCACCAACTGGTCCATATCCATCTTTGAATCTACAAAGAACAATTCTATTTTCCATTTGAGTCATTTTAGCACCAACTGCTATTGGTAACGCATAAGCTGACCCATTACTCCATGGCGCATACCATGTTCTGCCCATTCCTTCTCCAACTGCTCTTGGTTTAAATATGTGTGAAGCACCTCCCGCACAAATTATAACTGCTTTTGCTCTAAAAACATGGTAATCACCTGTTCTCATATTGAAACCGACTGCACCACCAATTCTGTTTTCTTTACTTTCATCTTTTAAAAGATGAGTAATCATAATTCTGTTATAGACTTTATCAGCTGATTTTTTTGCTGCCTCAGCAACAATTGGTTTATAACTTTCTCCGTGAATCATAATTTGCCATTTTCCCTCACGTTGATATCTTCCATCTTTATTTTTCATCATTGGAAGACCCCATTCGTCAAACATATGCACTGTTGAATCAACATGTCTTGCCATGTCATAACCTAAATCTTCTCTTACAAGACCCATTAGATCATTTCTTGCATATCTTACATGATCCTCGGGTTGATTTTCATTCCACTGCATACCCATATAGCAATTAATTGCATATAAACCTTGGGCAACAGCACCACTTCTGTCTATGTTCGCTTTTTCTACACAGACTATTTTTAAGTCTCTTCCCCAGTGTCTGGCTTCAAATGTTGCACCTGTACCTGCCATACCGCCGCCGACTACTAAAATATCACAATCTTCGAAAATAGTTTTGTGTTTTGCCATTAATAATAAACTCCCTTTTTGAAAGTTTCTTTATTAATAGTTGGTAGGTCTTTATTAGTATTTAAACCATTCGGCTCGTTATAAAGAATTTGAGACTGCATTTCACCTTGGTTTGGGGTATCCCCTTCAGATAATTTTGGTATATGTTTCCCCCATGGTTTAGTAGTAATAGGTGAAACGAAATTTTTTTCAGTTCCATTTCTAAATTTAATTCTCCAAGAAATTTTTCCCTTTTCTTCTTCTCTTCGAACTCTAACACTGTGACCCATTGGGGCAAAGTCAGCGTAACCTCTTACATCAATTGCGTGATTAGGGCATGCTTTAACACAAGAATAGCATTCCCAGCAAAAATTAGGTTCAATGTTCTTTGCTCGTCTAATGTTTTCATCTATGTGCATTATATCTGATGGACAAATATCTACGCAGTGCCCGCATCCATCGCATCTAGTCATGTATACAAAAGTTGACATAATTTTATAAATTCTCCTTTTTTAATAACATATTAATAGTGTTTTGGCTCTTCTCTTTTTATACCTAGGCCAAATTGCTCTGGACCATCAGCTTCAGGGGGCAAATTATCTCTTGATCCATCAGCCTCAGCAAGATTTTTTTGGATTGCAGCACCAGGTTTATAAAACATATGGGCAAATTTTGACCAATAAACTCCCCCGAAAAGAATCAAATTCGCAACAATATAAAAAACTAAAAATACTTTGTCGTCCCATCTGTCTCCAAGATTCATGTTTTGCAAGTAAGACCATATTAAACCAAACAAAGATGTTGCTATTAATGCCAGAACAAATAAATCAGCCTTAATTATCCTATACCACGGCTGAGCTTCTGAATAAACATCTACTCTTAAAAAAAACCAAAACCAACAACCTCCAATAACTGTTAGTAAAGCACCAGCATGCCAAAGGATCGGCCAAATATTAGGAGTAGATGATGATGGATTTGTGTACATGAAGACCATAACCACTGTAGAAATCCAAAATAAAATCGTTCCATACATTCCCATCACATGAGCTGCTCTTCTTTTGCCCGCTCCTAGCTCGGATGTAGTGGCAATATCACTTACAACAGTTTTAGATAAAACTTTTATTCTTTCACTTGTGGATAAGACTTTAGTTGCATTTTTTTTTGCTTTTTTTGCATTATCAAAAAAGTATTTAACATTTTTTTTATGAATCATATCCATTACTGTTCCAACAACAATTAATGCAATCATCAAAATGACAAATAATTGCATAAATATAGGTGAAAAACTTTCAGTAAGCAAAAAAAAAGGATTTGTAGTAAACATTATTTATGATCTCCGCAATTTATAACTATTCTAAATTTTTAATCTAGTTAAATTAATAGATCAACCGTAATATATTGGACACTTAGTAACAGCTTTTTCGTAATAATCATTAAGAATTTTGTAGTATTTTAGGCTTTTTCTTCTCCAATTGATACTTTGAATGCTGCTTACAGAAATCACTCCTTTACCTGAACCAAGCAATATTATTTCATCGTACTCATTTAGATTCTTTAAATGGATGTTCGTATAATTTAAAACAAATTTTTGACCAATAAATTTAATTGTAATTCCTTTATAAAAATTTTTCTTTGGAGAAAACAATCTATTCTTTTTCACAAAAACAAGATTAGCTGTTGCAGTTTCGTAAATTAGTTTGTTAAAACATAAAGCTAAGTCAAAGGATTTTAAATCAATATTTTTCATTTTTTTTAAGATAAATTTATACTTGAGGTTTTTATACTCAGGATTATATCTTTTATAATTCAATAATTTTAATTTAAAATTTTTACTCGGCGTAATTCTATTCCTAATAGAGATTGAAATTAAATTTTTATTAATGGCTAGTCGTAATAAATGATTATAATTTTTATTCTTTTTTAAATTAATTCTTAAAATTTTATCTAGTTTAAATTTTAAGTTTCTTTTGAAAATTTTATAACTTTTTGTAGAGCTAATTAGATTGGTTAAATGATTTTGTAGAAAAACTATTTTTAATGGTTTGCCAATTAAACGTATAGTAGTAAAGACACCATGTTTACCCCATAAGTCTTTAAACGGAACTTCATTTAAAGTATTAATTTGATAAGATTTTTTTAATAATAAAGTCGCCATTTTCTGTTAAGAAAGATTCCGGATGAAATTGAAAACCGAAAATTTTATTTTTTGTATCCTCAAAAGCCATAGGTATATTTGTATTACTACAACGCATCGTTATATTCAAATAGTCTGAATAAAAAGGTTCGTATAATTTTAAAGAGTGATACCTTCCAACTTTAAAAGTTTTATTTTTCTTAAATATTTTACTTTTATTAGTAACTTTTACTTTTGATTGAAATCCATGATATATGTTTTTTTGTTGAATAATTCTTCCATTTTCATTGTAAAGTATTTGCTGGTAACCTAAGCAAATACCAATGATTTTTTTTTTACCTTTAAAGTTTTTATAAATTTTTGATGTTTGAGGATAATCTTTTGGTGCACCAGGACCGGGTGATAATACAATTGTACTAGAGTTGTTTAAAATTTTATAATTTATATCAAAGTAATTTGAACAATGAACTTT
Source organism: uncultured Pelagibacteraceae bacterium (assembly GCA_902562875.1). Taxonomy (GTDB): domain Bacteria; phylum Pseudomonadota; class Alphaproteobacteria; order Pelagibacterales; family Pelagibacteraceae; genus Pelagibacter. The sequence goes on from CACEVB010000002.1 coordinate 24,933, forward strand.
ATCAAACTTCCTAAATTGATGAACAACGTTCCACGTAAAAGAGTCTTGATGGTCGATAATATATATCATTTATATAGCTCTAATAAAGATTTTGCTTTTATATAATTTTCATTAAATTCTTTTTTAGCTGTACTATCCAAAACTACCCCAGAAGCTGCTGATATCTCTGAAAAGCTTTTAAAGTTTAAAATTGACCTTATAATAATATTAAATCTCATATCTTTATTGTATTTTATAAAGCCAAAGCTTCCTGTATAAATATTTCTATCTTCATTTTCTTGATTATTTAAGAGCTCTAAAGTCCTAATTTTCGGGCATCCAATAACAGATCCTCCTGGCATCATCGATTTAATTATTTCTTGTAAATCTATTTTTTTAATTAAGGATCCCTTTATTAGCGTAACATAGTGGTAAAGATGTTTATACTCCTCAACAAACTTTTTTTTATATATTTTTACACTGCCTGGTTTACAAATTTTAGATAGGTCACTCCTCTCCATATCTACAATCATATTATGCTCTTTTGTCTCTTTAATGTTGTTTTTAAAAAATTTTAAAGCTTTATACTTATTTAGGCCATTTGACTTCTTAAGAGTTCCAGCGATTGGTTTTGTAAAAATGTTTGATCCTCTCTTATCAATTAATGTTTCTGGAGAACAACTTACTATTGAATAGTCTTTATCTTTAATCATAAATGCTTCAGGAGAAGAATTGACTTTCATCAACTTCCAGAAAAAATTAATAGGGTTTATTTTAGATCTATTTCTATATTTGGTGCAGATCTTAATCTGGTAAGTTTCTCCCTCTCTTATTTTTTTTGAAAAATATTTAAATATTCTCTGATACTTAGGAAATTTTATATTCATTTTAAAAGGACTCGATACTTGAGTTTTTTGAAAGCTAGTTTTTAATTGCTTATCCTTGTGTTTAGAGATTATTTTAATATTTTCCCTAATTTTAATAATCGTTTCTGGTTTATAAAATATTCCCTTATAAAACTTACTTTTTTTTTGATTTGAGGTTTTAAGACCTATCAAATTACACAATAATTCGTAACCAAAAAAACCAATCATCATATCAGTTTCGTGTTTAAATTGTTTTTTATTAAAAATTTTAAAAAATTTTTTTATATTTTTATTTGTTAAAATAGTTTTCTTAGAAAAGTGAGTATAAATATTATAACCTTCATTAACCTTATAAATTATTAAAGGCTCATCTGATTGATAAAGCTTTTCTAAATATGGGTTAAACCTAAATTTATGCTTTTTGTAATCTTTCAACTGCTTTTTCTTTAATTGGTAAGTGTATTAAACCTGCAAATACAGATAATGCAATTGCTAAATACCACGCATAGTCATAAGAGCCATATATATCATAGAATAATCCTCCAAGATATGCTCCAAAGAAAGAACCAATTTGATGACTTAAAAAAACTAATCCATAGAGTAATCCTAGATACCTTGTTCCAAATATATGGGCTACAATTCCACTGGTTGCAGGCACTGTTGAAAGCCATAAAAGTCCAAAACTTGCCCCAAAAATTATAGATGATATGTTGCTAGGTGGTAAAAAAATAAATGCAATTATTGAAATACCTCTTAAAAAATAAATAACACTTAAAATAATTTTCTTACTCATTTTAGATGATAAATAACCACTTAGCAGGGAGCCAAAAATATTAAATAAACCGATCAAAGATAAAATCATCGCTGCTGTCCAATCACCTAGTCCTCTATCAATTACATATTTGGGCACATGAGTCCCAACTAATGTAATGTGAAATCCACAAACAAAAAAACCTGATATTAATAGTAAATAACTTTTATTGTTAAATGCTTCGCATAATGCCTGAAATGTAGTTTGTTTTAAGTTTGACTTTGAGTTAATTGAAATATCATTTTCATTAGGAGATCTCACAAAATAAGCGATAAAAAAACCAATACTTAAGAATATCATAAAATACAATAGTGTATTAACCCAACCGTTATTATCTAATGAATAGTTAGTAAATAATGGTGAAATAAAATACCCAAATGATCCCGTCGCCGTAACTAGGCTCATTGCTATAGTTCTATTAGATAGAGGAAAATGTTTTCCAACTATTGACATTGGAATACTTATTGCTGTACCACCGCAACCTATACCAATTAATACGCCCAAACTTATTTGAAAGTATAGACCTGTATTTGGACCTGCATATAGAAAATATACCCCAAGTATGTAAAATAAAAAGGCAAGCATTATTGCTTTGTGTCCTCCATATTTATCTGCAATTGCTCCAAAAATTGGACCTGATAAACCCCATCCAAGCATTTGAATTCCTATTGCTAAACCAAATTCGGTATTTGAAATACCAAGATCAACATTAAAATCCATAAAAAACATTCCAAATACCTGTCTTACACTTAGAGATATAAGCACAACAAGGCAGGCTGCTATCAAGGTTGTTAAGGCTAATTTATTTGTTATAAATTTATCAGTTGTCATCTTAAAAATCTTAACGATTTATTAATATCTTTTATTAAATCTTTTGAGTCTTCTAAACCAATGTGTAGTCTTACTATATACTCGTTTTTATTTAATTTTAAATATTTTCTATTTCCTTGTTCATTTATCTCTTGGTGTAAAGCCAAACTTTCATATCCACCCCAACTATAACCATGGCCAAATAGTTTTAGAGAATTAACAAATTTATCCACTGATTTTTTATTTTCAGCTTTTATTTTTATACCCATTAATCCAGATGAACCTGAATAGTATTTTTTCCAAAATTTATAATTTTTAGTATTTTTTTTATAAGGATATAAAACTTTTATGTTCTTCTTTTTTGATAAAAACTTTGCTATCTTTATTGCATTATCTTGATGTTTATCTAGTCTAATGTCCAATGTTCTGATACCTCGCATTATTAGATAAGCGTCATCTGGACTTAATCTCAAACCGGTCATATTTTGAGCTTTCATAACTTTATTAAAAACTCTTTTACTCACCGCAAGACTACCGCCCATTACATCAGAATGTCCCGAATAATATTTTGTTGCTGATACTATTGAAAAATCAAATCCAATTTTAATTGGTTTTAAAAAATAAGGTGTAGCCCATGTATTATCTATAGCAGTTAAAATACTTTTTTTTTTTGCAAATAAGATAATTTTAGTTAAATCTTGAAACTCGAATGTATTACTTCCAGGATTTTCAACATAAATCAATTTAGTTTTTGATGTAAAGTTATCTTTAATAGTGTTCAAATTATTTGGATCATAAAATTTTGTGCTAATATTAAATTCTTTTAAATAATTTTCAGTTAATAAGCGCGTCGGACTGTATATAGGATCTGCTATAATAATTTCATCGCCAGGTCTTAAAATACTGAAAAGACATAAGAAAACAGATCCAAAACCAGTGGGGGTCAGGAATGTATAATAGGAATCCTCAAGCTTTGTCAAAATTTTCTCTAGCTCGAATGTAGTTGTTGTTCCTTGACGTCCATATTCAAAGTGGCCTCCTCTTGGATTTTTAAAATTTTTTTTTTGAACTTTTCTTAAATCAAACATCGATTTGAAAACCATTGTGGATGTTCTAACTAATGGAGGGTTTACAGATCGAGTTTTAAAGTCCTTATAAGTATGTTTTAAAAAGGTTTTAAATGATTCAGCCATAAATAAATTTGATAAGTAAGTTTGACAATGCTATATCCCACGAATAAGTCAATAAAATTTTAAAATTAAGGAGATTATGGGATACCCCAAAAAACATAGAGGCCGAAGAAAAATGGGCTCGAAAAAAAGAAGAGCAAGAAAAAAAAATAAAAAAAAATAGTTATTCTCATAATGGACAATATTTCTAAAGTTAAATCCATTAGCCTTTGGATTTTTATAATACCTTTTTTTGCAATAAATATATGTTTGGTATTAATAACTAAATTTCATGGAATTTTTCCTAACCAAGAGGATGTTCTACTTAATACGATACCTTATTTTGATGGAGGAACTTCAATAAGTAGAACTGCTAGAGTATTTCCGACTTACTTAATATTTAAACCTGCAATGTTTTTAACCTCATTTTTATTAATAAAATATTGGTTAAATAATAAAATTATTATTTATAAATACGACGAAAATATTAAACATGTTAAAAAATTTGTATTCTTTGGAGTTGGTTCTGCAATACTTTTAACTATTCATTCAATTTTTTTAGGTATTAAGTTTGATTACGACATATATAAATTATTTAGAAGACTTGTTATGTTATTATTTATAATTTTTGAAATAGTAGCACAACTATATCTAGTTCTAAGTCTTTTTAAAATTAAAAATTTAATTTCAAAAAATATTAATTATATATTTTTAAAATTAAAAATCCTATTAGTCTCTACTTTAATAATTGTTGCAATAATTTCTATACCGTTAGTAAGTGTTCCAGGAAATAAATTTTTAAAACATGCATTAGAGTGGAATTATTTTGTAGGAGTAATTATTTTTTACTTGCTTACGCATTTTATGTGGAAAAAAAAAATTAATTTTTTGTAATCCAGCCTCCACCTAAGACTTTATAACCTAAATCATCTTTTTTATAAAATACACATGCTTGACCAGGAGATATTCCATACTCATCTTCTAATAGGGTTAATTTTGTGGAACCATTATTAAGATTTAATTTTGATCTTAGCAATTTACCTGTAGATCTTACTTTTACAAAAATTTCATTTTTAAAAAATTTTTTATCTACTAAAAAATTTAATTCTTTTAGTAAAATTTCTTTAGTTAATAAATCTTTTTTTGATCCAACAATTATTTCATTTTTATCCGCAATAATGTCTATTACGTACAACGGCTCTTTATAAGGGATTTTTATTCCTTTTCTTTGTCCAATAGTAAAATTAATTATTCCATCATGTGCTCCTAAAACTTTTCCTGATATATCTTTAATATTTCCTTTTCTAAATGAGTCTGGCCTTAATTTTTTTATAACTGAAACATAATCTCCATTTGGAACAAAACATATATCTTGACTATCTGGTTTATCAGCTACATTTAAATCTAAATTTTTCGCTATTTTTCTCGTTTCTTCTTTAAGTAAATTTCCAAGAGGAAATCTTAAAAAATTTAGTTGCTCTCTTGTAGTGTTAAATAAAAAATAACTTTGATCTCTATTTTCATCAATTCCCCTGTACATTTCGGTTACATTATTTTTAGTCACACTTTTTACATAATGTCCCGTGATAAGCGCATCTGCTTTTAGATTTTTTGACTCCTCAAATAAATCATTAAATTTAACTGTTTTATTACATTGAACACACGGAATTGGTGTTTCGCCTTTTAAATAACTATCTACAAAATTATTTATAACACCCTCTTTAAATTTGCTTTGATAATAAAACACCTTGTGTTTTATATCTAACTTATGAGCAACTCTCTTTGCATCTAGTATATCCTGGCCTGAACAACAAACCTTGGAATGCGCTACTTCCTTGTTATTATCATATAATTTAAGTGTTACACCAACAACATTATACCCTTGTTTTTTCATCAAAGCTGCTGCTGTAGAAGAGTCCACTCCGCCGGACATAGCTACTACTACTTTGGTATCTTTAGGGTCTTTATCTAAACCTAATAAGTTTAATTCTCTTTTCATATTTATGGTATTTATACTTATTTCTATTATAAATTAAATTAAATGATTTTAGATTTTGAGCCAGGTGACAGAGTGGTTAATCCTTTAAGAAAAGATTGGGGGATAGGCCAAGTTCAGTCAATAATTAATGAAAAAGTTACAGTAAATTTTGAAAATATTGGCAAAATTGTAATAAATTCAAAAAATATTAATCTTGAAAAGATAAATAATGAATAAATTGGATTATAAAGAAATATGCTACAGCTTAATTGATACTTTTCTTTTTGCAGGAAAAAAATGCTTAGACATTAGAGATGAAGGTCTTAAAACTGAATATAAAGAAGACAATACACCAGTAACAAACGGTGATATTGAGGTAAACAGAATTTTAATTAATAAGTTAAATAAAACAACACCAAATGTTCCTTTGGTGTCAGAAGAAAGCACATCAAACAAAACAAATAATAATTTAACAACATTTTGGTTAATAGATCCAATAGATGGAACATATGATTATGTTAACAATAGAGATGAGTTTACTATTAACGCTGCTTTAATAGTAAATAAATTACCTATTGTTGGTCTAATATATGCACCAGCAAAAAAAAGGATGTTCTATACTTATAATGAGGGTCATAGTTTTGAAATAATAAATAATAATGAAGTAAAATTGAACTGCAAAAAAAAAACAAAAATAGACCAAATTAAAGCTGTGCATTATTCCGATAAATTAAAACCTGAAATATTTAAACTGCATCAAAAATATGGAGTAACAGAACATCACAGAATGAAAAGTTCTTTAAAATTTTGTGTTATAGCTTCAAGTGAATATGATATTTATATTTCAGAACCTAGGGCATCAGAGTGGGATATAGCTGCAGGACATGCAATATTACAGAATGCTGGTGGTATTGTGACTGATTTTGAAAATAATCAAATTACGTATGGAAAAAAAGATTTTAAAAATTCAAGTTTAATTTTAAGAAGGAGTTATAATTTATAAAATGAACGAGACTGTTAGAATAATTTTAATAATAGTGATTTCAGTAAGTATTTTTGGTTTGATTGTTTTTGTTTGGGTAAAAAATTATATAAAAAGAAAAATTGACTATTACCTAGAGGAAAAAAATAAAAAGAATTTTACAAAAGATTAATTATTTTCAAATATTCATTTTTATCTATATCTATTACACGTTTAGAAGTATCGAAATCAAAACCAGATCTTGCCAATATTCCTAAATCTTTTTTATAAAACAGTTGTCTATTATTTTCCTCTCTTGCCGGCCCTATTCTCTTTTTTTTACAAATTTTAATTGCTGAAAAAAAATCTTGATCCTCGTTATTATCTTTAATAGTTTCTATAGTCTCTTTGATATATTTATCTTTAATTCCCTTATTGAATAAATAATATCTTATTTTATTTATTGAGCTACCGCGCTGAATTAAGCTTTTCGCTTTTGAACTTGAATAAAACTTATCATTTAAAAATTTATTTTTTTCTAAATCTTCTAGTACAGTATCAATCAGATCTTTCAAATTATTTTTGTTAATATTTGATGAGTTAAACCTAAGGTATTTCTTTAATAAGTAGGTTCTTAATTGTTGTTTAGATGGGGCAAATTTCTCCACATAACCATAAGAAAGACTACGCATCTCTTCAACAATATCCTCAAAAGATTTTTTTTTATTTTTATTAGGAATCATTAAAAATGTAATATATTACTTTTTATTATGATCGAACAAATTTCGGCATTTTTTAATACAGAAATGATATATTTGTGGTTGAACTTTGGAGTAATACCATTTTGGATAACACTGGTTTTTTTTCCACAATCAAAATTCTGTAATTATATTGTAACATCCATTATACCTTTTTTCTTATTATCATTAATATATTCATATCTACTATACCTATTTTATATAAGTGGGTACAATTTTAATCAAAACTTTTCTTTGTATTTAAGTTTAAGTAATTTAAGAGAGTTATTTACAGAAAATTCTTTCTTAGTGTTATTCTGGATACACTTTTTGGCTATGAATCTATTTTGTGGTTGTTGGATAGTAAAAGATAGTCAAAAATTTAACATTTCGAAATATTTAAATTTCTTGCCCTTGATCATTACTTACTTTATTGGGCCAGTAGGTTTATTTATTTATTGGTTAATTAGAATAGTATCTGCAAAAAGAATTAATCTTATAGACTAATTATTTTTTTATTTTAAAACCTTTTTGTTCCATGGCTCCAAAACCACCCTCTACATGAGATACATTCTTAAATCCCATTTCTTTTAGGGTCTTTGCAGCTAAAGCTGATCTTCCGCCTGCTGCACAAAATAATACAATATCTTTTTTTGTATCTATTAGATTGTTTTGCACCAAAGGGCTATTAGCATTTAATGAAAATTCTAAAAGACCTCTTGGAATATGCGTAGAATTTTCAATAACCCCTGTATTTCTTAATTCGCCTTCCTCTCTTATATCTATTAAATTACACTCGTTATTTTTAGATAAATTTAATGCCTCATCTGCTGATATAGTTTTAATTTCTTTGTTAGCCTCAACAATAAGAGTTTGTGGTGATTTAATGCTCATTTTAATATAAATATTATATTAAATACTATGTTAAAAAATACCATAAAAAAATTTTTTGTTAAAATTTCAAGAATGTTAGGTTTTGAAATTTTAGATCAAAATAAATTTGTTTCTCCGACTTTAAATAAAGAAATTAACCAAGAATTAAGTATCTTTAATGAGAAATCGATAGTAATCCCTCTTGGAGAAGTCAAAATAAAAAGAAAAGCAAAATCGTTACTTATTATATTTAGAACTAACAGCAATATAGAAATATGGGATCAAAATAAAAAAAGAGTTTTTGAAGAAAAAAAAATAAATTATATAAAAAAATCATTAAATTCTCTTATAAAAAGTATAAAATATAATAAAAAAATTTTACCTAAATTTGATATAAATCTAAAAATTCTAGACGATAATTCTAAACTAGAAAACTTAAACATTATAAAGAAAATATGTGAAGATAGTAATTTAGATTATGAATTAATTAATCATGATAGAGATAAATTTAAAGATTTTATTAAAAAACAAAAAACAGAGGACACATTTTCTAATTTATCTACTTTATTGACCTCATTTAATATAGGAAAAGATATTGGGAAAGATTTAATTTATTTTATCGAAGATGACTATATTCATTCAGAAAAGATGATAATTGAGGCTATAAAAACGTTTGAAAGAATAGCGTCTCAATTGGATAAAGATATATTTATTTGTCCCAGCGATTACCCATATTTGTATATGAATAATGAAAAAACTAATGTTTTGATAGGAAGCGATAGACATTGGAGAACTATAAATAAAACATTATGCACATTTATGACTACTAAAAATCTAATCGAAGAATATTGGACTAATTTTGAAAAAAATTGTGAGGATAGACATGACCCTTTTGAAAAATATTTAAACGAAATATATGAAAAAGAAATTTGTATTTCTCCTTTAAAAAGTCTTTCAACACATATGGCAAACATTAACTCTAGTTATGGTTTGTCTCCATTCATTAATTATAAAAAAATTTGGGAAGAAAATTAGAATAAAAAAAAAGGCCCCTGATTAAAGGGGCCTTTGAGGGAGAGAAAAATTATTTTAGTCTCTTATTGCGTAAGCTATAACTCCAGTTTCAGATACATCTGTACCTTTCATTTCAGCTTCTTTACTCAATCTGATACCCATAGTTGCTTTCATACCTGACCATACAATTAATGAAACCACAAATACGAATGCATTAATTGAAACAACTCCAAGAAGTTGAGCACCAAATGTAACTCCTGAATTAGTTATCGGCACTGCTAATGTTCCCCAGATACCTGCAAACAAGTGTGCAGGAATAGCTCCAACAACATCATCAATTTTTAGACTGAATAGTAGTTTAGTTCCATAAACAACTATAATACCACCAACACCACCAATTAAAATCGCAGCGATTGGAGACGGCATTAATGGTTCAGCAGTGATCGCAACCAAGCCACCAATACATCCATTAAGCATTTGCACTACATCTGTTTTTCCAGTTAATCTAGTGACTGCTGCAGCGGCCATTACACCACCTGCACCCGCTAATAATGTGTTTATAAAGATTTTAGATACTGCTATAGCATCTGGTGCTGTTCCAATTGCTAATTGAGAACCACCATTAAATCCAAACCATCCTAACCATAGTATAAATACTCCTAGTGTTACGAGTGGTATTGATGAAGCTGCAAAAGGCTTGATAGGAGCTGCACCGGCTTTGGTAAATCTACCTAACCTAGGTCCTAGTAGCAATGCTCCTGCTAAAGCTGCTGCTCCTCCTGTCGAGTGAACAAGTGTTGAGCCTGCAAAATCTGAAAAACCAGCCTTTGCTAACCAACCACCACCCCATTGCCAACCCATAACAATTGGATAAATAATTCCTGCTAAAATTGCAGCGAATAAAAAGAACGGCCAAAGCTTAATTCTTTCAGCCAATGTTCCTGACACGATTGAAACTGTTGTTACACAAAATACCATTTGGAAATACCAATCTGATCCATCTGCATAACCAGTATCGATTTTACTAGCGTCGCTCCATGGTACGAATTTTCCAATGTACCCTCCTTCTGGGATACCATATGCTAGGTTGTATCCAACTAACCAGAACATTATTGCTCCAATAGATACTAAACCTATATTTTTTGCACAGATAACAGATACACTTTTTGATGTAACCATACCTGACTCTAACATTGCAAATCCGCAAGCCATAAAAAAGACCAGGAACCCACACATTAAAAAAAGTAGAGTATTAAAAATAAACCCCACTTCTGCAGAAACTGTTGACTCTGCCATACCCACGTTAGTCATGCTCATTAGAAACATGAAACTAATTGCGGGTGTGATAAATTTTTTTATAAATTTCCCCATTTAACCTCCGTTGTTAAAGAGGAGGTTATAATTTTAAAAAAAATTGAGTGGAATCGTTTTTTATGAAAAATAGCTATGCGGTATATGCATATAGTAACAACCCCAATTAATAATAATTTATTTAATTGAGGTTGTTATTTTGCTTACTTGTTAAAGATTTCTTTAAGTGCTTTTGCTGGTAAAAATTTTACCTTTTGAGAGGCAGCAATTTGGATCTGTTCTCCAGTTCTTGGATTTCTTCCAATTCTCGCTTTTCTCTTAGCTACTTTATATGTGCCAAAACCAGCAATTTTCACTGAATCATCGTTTTTTAAAGCATCCAGTATAGTGTTGGTAATAGTGTCAAAAGTACGCTCAGCATCAGCTTTGCTCTGATTTAATGAGCCAGCTAATTTAGCCACTAGTTGTTTTTTGTTCATTTTAGCTCCGGTTTATAAGGTTAATTTACATACTTAACAAAATCATTGATAATTCAAGTTTTTTTTTAGTATTAAACACACTTATTAGCACAATATATAGTATATTAAATAAAGCTCTATTTTAAAGGCTTTTTTGCAATAAAAAAAATTATTTAAAACAGACCTAAATCTTTTAAGTCGTTGAAAGTTGCAAAAAACATAAGGAAAAGCAACAAAAACATTCCGATTCGAAAAAACCCTTCCTGTGTTTTCTGGCTTAAGGGTCTTCCTAAAATTTTTTCAATTGCATAAAACATTAAATGTCCTCCATCCAATAAAGGTATGGGAAATAAATTAATTAAACCAAGACTAATTGAAATATAAGCCATTATGCTCAAAAAAGGAACAATACCAAATTCAGCCACTTGTCCGGTAATTTTAGCAATTCTTATGGGACCTCCTAATTGCGAACTGTCGCCAGATCCTGAAATAATTGATCCCATATATTTTAAAGTAGAGGTAGTCACAAAATACACTTCATAAATCGCATAGGTAAAAGCTTTTATCGGACCTAATTTCACGTGTTTAATTTCGTTATTAAATGGAGAAAGTTTTATACCAACAATTCTTTTTTTTACTTTGTTACCTAAACCATCATCTGCATCAATAGTTTTTGGCTCAACATCATAAATTTTTTCTTCTCCGGATCTATTTACTTTTAATGTAATAACTTTAGAAGTAGATAAACTAATCAATTTAGAAACATCTAAAATACTCCTAACTTTCTTATTATCGATTTCTAAAATAATATCATTGTTTTTAATTCCAGCAACCTCAGCAGGACTATCTTTTTGGACTTCATTAATCACAGCTGGAGTAAAATCTTTTCCTACAATCATATAAATTGAAGCAAAAATTAAAATGGCTAGTATGAAGTTTGCGAGTGGACCACCGAAAACAATTAAAGATCGTTGATATAGCGGTTTTAAAGTAAATAATTTTTTTTGATCTACTTCGCTATATTTTTTTAAAATTTCTTCATGATCTGCTTGTGAAAATACATTTCTATCACCAAAAAACTTTACATAACCACCTAATGGTAAGAGACATATTTTCCATCTAGTGCCAGATCTATCATTCCATCCGTATAATTCTTTACCGAATCCAATTGAAAAATCAGTTACACCGACACCGTATTTTTTTGCAAAGTAATAATGACCATATTCATGAACAAACACTACTACCAAAATCAAAACAAGAAAAGGTATTAAAAAATTAAACATGTTATTATATTAGTCATTTTACCTTAATTTCCAAGTGACAATAGGTGCAAATGTTGCAAATAAAAAAGACAAAAACAATAAAGATTGAGATACAAATGCTGGAAAAAAATCTACTGGAAATATTATTCCTACAAGTAATGATTTAGAAAAATCTGGAAATGGAAATAGTAGAATCCCTAAAGTTAAGCCAAATATAATAGAAATATATGCTTTTTTTTCGTTAAATGATTTAGAATAAAATCCATAAAATACACTTAATACAGCAGCACAACAAAATAGATCAGCTAATAAAAATAAATATAAAATACTTAATCCTTTTGATGCAATAAAAAAAGTTATTAACGAGAGAAACAAAATGATTTTATTGGACAATTTTTGATAGTTACTTTTAAATTTTATCGCTTTTTTTCCGTCTACAATTATCAAGCTAGAAATACCATTTATCAACGTATCTATACTACTTACTGTTAAAGAGATTGCCAAAAAAATTATTATTATAGACAAAATTTCTACTTGATCTTGAAACAACAATGAAAAAAATGCAAGGTCAGGAACAACATCTGAATTTTGAGAAACGGCTATAAGTCCGCTGAAACCCATTAAAAATACTATAGGTATTATTATTATAAAAGAAATAATTAAACTTTTTTTAAGCATTTTATTATTTTTTGCTGCATATACTCTTTGCCAGTTTCCTTGATGGAAAAGATTTGTTGCAGCAACTGCAATAAAAAAAGTTATTCCAGCTGTAAAATTAGGTAAATAGTTTGAGCTCAAAAGATTAGGTTTATTATTTCTAATAAAATCAAAACTAAATATTCCTTCATTAAACGATGTTAAATATGAGTAGGCAATTACAATTAATATCCCAAAAATAATAAATTGAATATTGTCCGTAAATATTGATGCACGTAAACCACCATATAATGTATATGCAAGTGAACTTACAATAACTATTATAGCTGTAATCCATAAATCAGTTCCTGAAATATAATTTAGTAAAATAGAAACAGCTGTAACCTCAGCAATCAAGAATATAGTCATGTAGAATATTGATAAAATTAAAATTAATTTAAAAAGTTTATGACCAAAATGTAATCTAATTACTTCGATTAGAGATTTACTATTTGGAAAAGATTTTCTGAATTTTTCTCCTAAATAAATCAAAGCAAATAATGGAAAAGCTGTTCCTAACGCGTAGCCTATTACTGCTCCAACGCCTCCCCAGGTGGCGGCTGACGCAGGTCCAAACAATATCCAGGCCCCTAATGCTGAAGCAACTAGGCTAGTCGTTAGTGAGAATGTTTCAATACTTCTATTGGCTACTAAATAATTATTAATTCCTTTGAACCTTTTTGAATAAACAATTCCAATTATAGCAAATAGTGAACAAATAATTATAGTTATAGTTATTGAAAAAGATTGGCTTAGTAGATTTATTTTATTCATTTATCCCTTTCTGAATTACCGGACAGGTTCATTGGGTTTAATCTCAGTCTTGCGACACCCCTCTAAAAATATACAATTATTTATTTTAAAAGCAAACTAAATGTTTTATGTGTATTGGTTTTTTAATTCCAAATGTATCATCTATTTGATGTTGATGAACATGGTGAGAATGTACGAATACTGATATATTTTTATTGCTTTTTGTTCTAAGAGTATAAATAAAGTTAGTCCCTTTAAATTTTTTATCAACTACATAAAGTTGTAAGTTACTTTTATCATCGTGTTCTAAATCTTCTGGTTGTAAGAGTAATTTTACTTGTGTGCCTATTTTATGTTCATTTACAAAATTACCTTTTATAATCCCAAGGTCTTCATTCTCTAAAGTATACTGTCCAGTTACTATAGCTGGGACTAGAACACCCCTATTCAAAAAATTGACCACTTTCACAGAATTAGGATAATGATAAACATTATATGGCTCATCAAATTGTTTTAATTTTTTGTCAAGGATAACACCACATTTATCACCTAAATAAAATGCCTCATTAGAGTCATGTGTGACAATTATAGTTGTAATTTTAAATTCTTTTAAAATTTTTTTTAATTTAACCTGAATTTCTTCCTTAAAATTTTCATCTATGTTAGAAAGAGGTTCATCCAATAATAATAAATCTGGATTTGAAACTAGTGCCCTGGTTAATGAAGCTCTTTGAGCTTCGCCCGCACTTATTTGATGTGGGTATTTATTTAAGATTTTTTCTATGTTCAATATTTTAACAATTTTTTTTTGGTCTATTTTTTTTTTATATGCAGCATTGTTTCTATTTGCTCCAAATTTAATATTTTTCTCAATTGTATAATGAGGAAATAAAGCATTTTCTTGAAATGACATGGAAATATTTCTATTTTCTGGATCAATATGATTTGAACTAGAAGATAAAACTTTTGATTTAAGTTTAATTGATCCTTTCTCAATTTTTTGAAGGCCAGCAATTGATCTTAGAATTGTTGTTTTTCCTATACCTGATGGGCCTAATAAGCAAATAATTTCTCCAGCTTTCCTAATATTTAGTGACAGGTTTTTAATCTTAACATTTCCATCAACTTGAAAATCAACATTTTTAATTTCTAAATAGTTTTTAGTCATTACTCTCTTTAAGAATATATTTAGATATTAGTATAATAAACAAACTTGCAATTAATACCAAAAATAAAGATGGTACCGCAGCCGCCTCCAGTAAATCCTGTGATGCATAAATATAGGCGGTTGTTGCAAATGTTTCAAAATTAAAAGGTCTTAAAATTAATGTTATTGGTAACTCTCTTATTATTTCTAGAGAAATTAGTATTGAAACAAAAAAAATCGAGCTTTTTAGGTAAGGAATATGAATATTTAAAAAAGTCTTAAATTTTGAGTAACCTGCTAAGTAAGCACTTTCGTCTAAAGATTTACTTAATTTGTCATAGCTGGATTTTATCCCATTGCATGATAAAGAATAAAATCTAACAAAATATGCAATTATTAATCCAAATATAGAACCGATAAACATTTTTTTTATAGAATTTATTTCAAAGAAATTTATTATTGTATCATCAAACCATGCAACAAAAGTAATATATGCAACTGCTAAAATAACTCCAGGTAAAGCATATCCAGATATCGATATTGTTGTTAGAAAATTTAAAAACTTGCTATTGCTTACTCTGCTCCCGTAATTTGAAATAAAAGAGAAAATAATCAAAATTAAAGATGATAAAGAAACTAACAAAAGTGTGTTTAAAATTAATTCTCCAATATTTAAGTCAAAATAATTTTTTGGATATAAGATTGTCCAATATAACATTTGAGCTATAGGGAATATAAAACTTAAAAAAAATATAATAAAGCAAATTAAAAAAGCTAAAAAAGAATTTAAACCATATAGTTTTATTCTTTCTATTTTTTTAAATCCACCTTGTAATGGTGAATGATATTTAGCTTTATTTCTAGAAAAGTTTTCAACTATAAAAAAAGTAAAAATAAAAAGTAACAAATAAAATGATAATTGATTAGAAAAAACTAAATCATCAAAAGATAACCAAGAATTATAGATTGCTGTTGTTAGTGTATTAATGCTAAAAAAATCAACTGCCCCAAAATCAGACAAGGTTTCCATTGCGACCAGAGCCAATCCGGCTACAATCGCAGGTCTAGCTGACGGTATTATAATCTTAAATAATGATCTAAATTTTGTAAAACCTAAATTTCTACCTAGCTCTATTAAATTATATGATTGGTAAAAAAATGATGCTCTAGTTAATATATATACATAAGCATAAATCGAAAATGAAATAGATAATATGGCTCCAATCATACCGTCAAATTTTGGAATATATGAATTATAATTTCCCTCACCAAATAGTGACTTTAGAATTGTAAATGCCGTTCCATAGTTTTCAAAAAAAGCTGTTAACGAATATGCATAAATATATGGTGGCACAGCAAAACCTAATATTAATGACCATTTGAAAAAATTTACAAAAGGAAATGAGTAAAATGATACTAAGTAAGCTGAGCTAACACCAAATATTAATGTTAAAAATAAAACTCCCAATAAAAGTATAAATGAATTTGATATATATTCGAATAAAAATGTATCTTTTAAAATTTCAAAATAATTGCTTGTGTTTTCAAAGAAACTAAAGAAAACAGTAATAACAGGTAAAATTACAATAAGTGATATTAAAAAAGTGCTTATATACCAAATGTTAAAATTTTTCATTTAACTAATTTTTAACCATGAAAAATTAGGTGTGTCCACAATAAAGGAGACTTTATCGTGGACACTAAATTGAAAAATCTATTTATTAAAAACTTTTAGGATTTGCGGAAATTCCTTAGTTTCTATTTTAGATATTTCTCTCCCATTTATTCTTCTATTGATCTTTTCACACTCCGAAGCACACGTAGGGCATGCTTCGGAAGATTTATTTAGATCAATCTCTTGAATAAATTCTTTATCTCTAGTTGACATATTATTTCCAACCAGCTCCTGTCATTGCTGTAACGGCCGCTGCTTGATTTTTTCCATAATTAACAACTTTAGTTTTTAGATCTTGTTTAAAATCTAATCCCATGTTTACAACTAATTCATGAGGTGAAACACCTGCAATCATTGGATACTCAAAAGTATTATTTACAATATGTTCCTGAGCTTCTTTGCTAAGTAAAAATTCTACTAGAGCAATTGCATTAGATTTATTTGGAGCACCTTTCACTAAACCTGCACAACTAATATTCATATGTGTTCCTCTGCCATCCTGATTAGGGAAAAATGGTTTAACTTTTTTAGCAGCTTCTTGTTGCTCCGCTCCTTTTTTTCCCGATAACATTAAAGCCAAATAGTAAGTATTAGCTACAGCAATATCTGCTTCACCAGCTGCAACAGCCATAATTTGTGCCCTGTCGTTACCTTTTGGAGTCCTTGCCATGTTAGACACGACTCCCTCTGCCCAAGCTTCTGTTGCTTTTTTTCCATTATTTTTAATTAGTGAAGCTACTAATGATTGGTTATAGATGTTGTTTGATTTTCTAATTACTAATCTACCTTTCCATTTTGGATCGGCTAAACTTTCATAAGTTAAACCAGCTAATTCAGCTCCAGTTACTCTCTCTGGTGCAAAGTAAACTATTCTTGCTCTTTTAGCTATCCCAACCCAGCTTGATGTTCTAAAGTTTTTTGGAACTGCTGATTTTATTGCATCAGAGGATAATCCTGCTTGCAACATTCCTTTGGATTTAAATGCTCCACATCTTCCTGCATCAGCAGTAATGTAAAGATCTGCGGTTCCGCCGCCCTCTTCAATTATCCTTTTTTCTAAAGCCCCTGATTTCCCAGAAACAACATTTACTTTAATTCCAGAATTTGCAGTAAACTTTTCATATAGTTGAATATCACTATCATAGTGTCTTGCGCTATAAACGTTAACAACACCGTGGCCATCTGCAAGTGCTGGACCTAACAATAATGAAAATATTATTGCTATCGAACTTAACAATCTCATTTATTCTCTCCTTAATTTAGTTAAATGAATCCTTAAATGAGCATCTTGTAATTGATTATTATTATCAATGCAAATGATAATTATTATCATATTGTAGCAGGTAAAAAGGTCTATTTCCTTGTATTTTTACCTTTTTTCTAAAATTCCCATTCTTGAATTTTACTATATAGAAAGTTTCTAAATGATGTAACTCTTGCAACATTTTTTAATGATGCTGGATATACGAAGTGAGCCTCTGTTATTGGTCCTTCAACAGTCGGAAGCACTTTTACAATATTTGGTTGTTTCATAGTGATATAATCTGGTAGCGCAGCTAAACCCACCCCACTTTGCACTGCTAGTAGAAGTCCATAAACACTGTTAACTCTCATACAAGTTTTTCTCTTTTTATTCTCTTTCATGCCCAATTTTAGAGCCCAGTCAGGGTTAAAAACTGGTGAAGGTGCACCTTTCCCGAAAGATATAAACTTATGTTTATTTAAATCATTTAGTGTTTTAGGATATCCGTATTTTTCTAAATATTTTGGTGATCCATAAATATGGTAATTAATATCAACTAACTTTTTTTGAATATAATTTAGTTGTTTTGGTCTTCTCATGAAAATACCAATATCTGCCTGTCTTGTACTTAAATCTAGCTCTTTATTATCAAAAACTAGCTCTACTTCAATTTCTGGATTTAAATCCATAAATTCTTGAATTCTGGGAGTTAACCATGTGGTCCCAAAGCTAAGCACAGTGGTTACTACTAGTTTGCCGCTAGGTTTATCTTTTTTATCACTTAAAGTTGTCTCAACCTCTTTTAATTTACTTATTACCTCATGAGCGGTTTTAAATACATATTCGCCATTTTCTGTTAATGTTAAACCTCTTGCATGTCTCTCAAATAATTTGACTTTTAGGTCTTCTTCAAGTGATTGAATCTGTCTACTGATTGCAGATTGACTTAAATTTAATAAGACAGTAGCGCTAGTGAAACTACCTGCTTCAGCAACTGCATGAAAAATTTTTAATTTATCCCAATCCATTTATTTATTCACATTTACCAAAATTTTATTTGTTAATTTACCCTCTAACATATTTGGAAACGTTTCTAATAATTCCTCTAAATTTAATTCTTTTATCGATTTTTCTAAAATTTTAAAATCAACTAATCCTGGAAACTCTCCCCAAATAAACTCTTTTCTTTTTTTGCTAATATTAACTGAATCAACACCCCAAAGCTTAACCGCTCTTAGAATAAATGGTAAAACATTTGTATTAAGTTTGTTGCTACTCGCATTACCACACAAAGCGACAATACCTTTAGGTTTAGTTTGTGATATTGCGTTTGATAAAATGTTTCCACCAACAGTATCTACAACTCCGTCCCAAGTACCTTTATCCAAAAGCTTAGGTTCACCCTCAAATTCTTTACGATTTATAACGTTTTTTGCACCAAGTTCTTTTAAATAATTTTCCTTATCTGGTTTACCTGTTATAGCAGTAACATTTATACCCATCTTCGATAAGACCATTACTGCAACCATTCCAACTCCACCTGTGGATCCAGTCACTAAAACATCCTCAACTTTGCTTTGTAAAAGAAGTTCTTCTCTCGCTTTTACTGAAAACGCACAAAGCAAAGCAGTTAATCCAGCAGTACCTAAAATCATTGCCTGTTTTGTGTTTATTCCTGCCGGACATTTAATTAAGAAATCTTTCTTAATTTTTGCATATTGTGAGTATCCTCCATGAAAAAGCTCACCTACTCTACAACCTGTCAAAATCACTTTATCTCCCTCTTTAAATTCAGCATTATTGGTTTCAGCAACGGTTCCTGAAAAATCAATACCTGGAATTCTTGGAAATTCCTTAACAAGTTTACCCCCATTTTTTAAAATCATTGCATCTTTAAAATTTAAATCTGAATAGTCAACTTTTACTAAAACATCTCCCTCTTTAAGAAAGCTTCTATCTAATTCTTTTACCTCTCTTGAAAATTCCTCATTTTGATTATCTATAACTATGGCTTTGAATTTTTCGGACATTTTAAAATGAATATTAAATATTATTTACTAATGAATCGCAAATATCTATTTTGATAACTTAAGTCTTCCTTAAATTGACCTAGGTAATAATTTGTAACTGTTGTAGCTTGTTCTTTTTTAATTCCTCGCATTGTCATGCACTGGTGAGTTGAGTCAATTGTAACTGCCACACCTTTTGCGTCTAATGTTTTCATTAAAGTAGTTGCTATTTGCATTGTTAATCTTTCTTGGGTTTGAAGTCTCTTTGAAAACACTTCAACAACTCTTGCAAGTTTGCTAAGCCCCACCACTCTTTCGTTTGGTATATAAGCAACGTGCGCTATACCTATAATTGGTGCCATATGGTGTTCACAATGACTTTGTACAGAAATATTTTTTTGCACAACCATATCATCGTAACCGTTAACATCTCCAAAAGTTTTATCTAAAATTTTGTTTGGATCTTCTTTATATCCTTTAAAATATTCTTTGAATGCTTTTGTTACTCTTTTAGGTGTTTCAATTAAACCTTCTCTTGTCGGATCCTCTCCGATCCATTTTAATATTTTGATAAATGCCTCTTCTGCCTCTTTGTCAGAAATTTTATTACTATCTTTAAATTCAACAATTTTATTTTTTTCAAATTTCATCAAAATCGTTATATATATAAATTATTAATTTTAAAATATTTAATATATTTCCAAATATGCTAATAAAATAACTTATGTTTAAAAAAAGAGAAAATGTTGTTGAAATAGAGGAGGGAAACCTACTTTCTCCAAAATTTGATAATAATGGATTGATTCCAGTTGTGACAACTTGCGCAAAAACAAAAGAGGTATTGATGCATGGCTACATGAATGTGGAGTCATTAAAACTTACCATAGAGACTGGGGAGGCTCATTATTGGAGTAGATCGAGAAAACAAGTATGGCACAAAGGAAAAATTAGTGGTTTTAAACAACAGGTATCTGAGTTAAGAATTGACGATGATCAAGACACTATCTGGATGAAAGTCGATATTGGAAAAGGATCTAGTTGTCATGTTGGATATAGATCTTGTTTTTATAGGTCAATACCTTTAGGTAAAATTAAAAATGGAAGAAATATTAAAATGAATTTTGAAGAAAAAAAAAAAAAATTTGACCCAGATAAAGTTTACAAGGGAGAACCAAACCCTACGAAAGTATAAGAATAATTTAATGGAATTAAATTATAATATTTTATGGAAAAGATTAATTTTGAATTAATAAGACGATTTGGTCCCTCTGTATTCAAGGTCAAAATGCCAGACAAACTTGTTGTGAATCTAAATAATTATATTGATGGAATAATAGATGATAAAGAAAAATCTACATCTCTCGATAAGGGAGAAAGCTTAGTAGGTGATGTCACACAAGAGTTTAAAATCGAAAATAAAATGATGGAGGAAAGTGGATGGGCAAGATTTTTAGCTGACTGTGCTCAAAAATGGATAGAAATAGAGACTGAAAAAAAAATATCAAAATTTCAAATGTTGGACTCCTGGATTGTAAGACAATTTAAAAATGAATATAATCCAACTCATTGGCATAGTGGTCATATATCCGGTGCGGGTTTTTTAAAAGTTCCATCAAATTTGGGAACACATGTTCAAAAAAAACAGACGAAAGATTATAGAGGTGGAAATTTGCAATTGATACATGGATCAAAAATGTTTTTATGTCATTCTACTTTAAACATTATACCAAAAGTAGGAGATTTTTATTTTTTCCCGAATTATATGATGCATAGCGTTTTTCCTTTTAAAGGTTCTGACGAAGAAAGAAGATCGATTTCATTTAATGCTAATATAGATGAAAATATTTATAATGTTTATGGTAAATAATAGTCAAAAAAATGTTTTAGGTGAAGACTTGGAAGAATGCTCAAAAAACCCCTTGACTGGTTGGTTTAGAGACGGCTGTTGTAATACTGATGAAAATGATAAGGGCGTACATACTGTTTGTGCAAAAGTAAATAACGAATTTTTAGAGTGGTGTAAAAATGCAGGTAATGATTTAATAACACCTCATCCTGAGTATGGTTTTCCAGGGTTGAAGGATGGCGATAAATGGTGCATTTGTGCAAGTTGGTACGCTAAAGCGGTTGATGCAGGTAAAGGATGTCCAATTTTTTTAAAAAAAACTCATCGAAATACTCTAAAACTTGTTCCTATTGAAATTTTAAAAAAGTACGCTTTAGATTTATCTTAATTTACATATTTCCATATTTTGGTCCTCCTCCACCCTCTGGAGTTACCCAATTAATATTCTGAGAAGGTTCTTTAATATCGCAAGTTTTACAATGAATACAATTTTGTGAATTTATGACAAATTTATTTATATTATTCTCCATTTGAACTTCGTAAACTCCTGCTGGGCAATATCTTTGAGCGGCTTCATCATATTTTTCAAGGTTATATTTAATAGGCAATTCTGGGTCTTTAAGATGTAAATGAACAGGCTGATTATCTGTATGATTTGTTCCTGTTAAATAAACTGAACTTGTTTTATCAAATGTAATAATATTGTCTGGTTTTGGATAGTCAATTTTAGGCATTTTTTCGGCTGGCATAAGCGCCTCATGGTCTGCATGCTTATGCTTTAAAGTGAAAGGTAATTTTCCTCTAAAAAGTATTTGATCTATTCCAGTAAAAATAATTCCTAAAATTAAACCCCAATTGAAACTAGGTTTAACATTTCTTGCTTGATGTAATTCTTTATGAACCCAGCTTTTATTAAATTTTTCCTCATAAATAGATAAACTTTTATTATCCCTAAAATGCTCGACAATTGTTTCAGCAGCAATCATTCCACTCTTCATTGCTGTGTGTGATCCTTTTATTTTTGGCATGTTCAAAGTGCCTGCATCACAACCAATTAATAAAGCTCCGGGCATATACATTTTAGGTAAACTTTGGATACCTCCTTCTATTAATGCTCTTGCGCCATACGAGATTCTCTTTCCTCCTTTAATATATTTTTTTATAGATGGATGTGTTTTAAATCTTTGAAATTCGTCAAATGGTGACAAATGAGGGTTTTTATAATCAAGACCAATTACATAACCTAAAAAAATTTGTTTATTCTCTGCATGGTACATAAAACTTCCACCATAGGTATTGTTATCTAATGGCCATCCTGCAGTGTGCATTACAAGTCCTTCTTCATGATGTTTTTCATCAATCTCCCATATTTCTTTAAGCCCTATACCGTACTGTTGAGGATTTTTTCCTTTATCTAATTCGAATTTATTAATTAGTTGTTTTCCTAAGTGACCCCTGCAGCCCTCGGCAAAAATTGTAACTTTTGCATGTAATTCTATTCCAGACTCAAAACTATCTTTTTTATTTCCATCTTTATCTATACCCATGTCTTGAGTAGCAACACCTTTGACTGAGCCGTCATTATCATAAAGAATTTCACTTGCTGGAAATCCTGGGAAAATTTCAACCCCTAATTTTTCTGCTTGCTCTGCCAACCATCTACATAAATTTGCAAGACTAATAATATAGTTGTTATGATTTTGCTGAACTTTAGGTAAAAGCCATGTTGGCCAACTTATTGACTTATTTTTTCCTAGAAATAAAAATTTTTCCTTAGTAACTTTTGTTTTGATTGGGTTTTCTAATTCTTTCCAATTAGGAATTAGCTCATCTAATGCTCTAGTTTCAAAAACATTTCCAGATAAAATATGCGCACCAATTTCTGAGGCTTTTTCTAATACACAAACATTAATTTCTGGATTTAGTTGTTTTAATTTTATAGCGGAGGATAACCCTGAGGGGCCACCACCGACAATAACCACATCATATTCCATAACTTCTTTAGTCATGTAATTTTTTTACAGTATTTACTATTTTTGTATAGTGTTTAATTTGTTCAGCTCTTCTAGAAATTGAGGTAGAGCTTCAAAAAGATCAGCTTCTAAACCATAATCAGCAATACTGAATATTGGTGCCTCTCCATCTTTATTGATTGCGACAATTACTTTGCTCTCTTTCATTCCAGCCAAATGTTGAATTGCTCCTGAAATTCCAACTGCAATATATAAATCTGGCACAACCACCTTACCCGTTTGCCCAACTTGATGATCGTTTGTTATATATCCTGCATCTACAGCAGCTCTTGAAGCTCCAATTGCTGCGTTAAGTTTATCCGCAACAGCTGTAATTAATTTAAAATTATCTCCACTTTGCAAACCTCTTCCGCCAGATATTACAATTCTCGCAGTTCCAAGTTCAGGTCTGTCTGACTTGATCTCCTCTTTTTTTACAAATTTTGTTGAAGAGTACTCCTCGCCAGTATCTCCCTTTTCTATTTCTGCTGACCCACCAGAAGAAGGTGCTGGTTCAAAAGAAGTGGGTCTTACTGTAACACATTTTTTTGGATCATTACTTTTAACAGTTGCAAATGCATTTCCTGCATAAATTGGTCTTAAAAAAGTATCTGACGAAATAACTTTTATAATATCGCTAACCTGAGATATATCTAGTTTAGCAGCAACTCTCGGCATTAAATTTTTACCGAAGGTATTCGCAGCGCTTACAATGTGTGAATATTTATCCGCATATTTTAAAATTACAGGGACATAATTTTCCGCAACATAGTTTTCATATATCAAATTATCAACATGTATTACTTTTTTCACGCCGGAAACTTCCGATAATGATTTGGCAACAGGATCAGAATTATGTCCCATAATCAATACATGAACATCTTCATCAATTTTTGTTGCAGCATTTATTACATTAAGAGTAAATGGTTTTAATTCTTTATTGCTGTGCTCCGCTATCAATAGAACTGACATTAGATTACTTTTGCCTCATTTTTTAATTTATTTACTAATTCAGCCACATTAGCAACTTTGATACCTGCTTTTCTTTTTGGTGGCTCTTCAACTTTAATTTGTTCGATTCTAGGTTTTGTATCAACCCCCAAATCTGTAGCACTCATTTGATCTAAAGGTTTTTTTTTTGCTTTCATTATGTTAGGCAATGAAGCATACCTGGGTTCATTTAATCTTAAATCACACGTAACAATTGCAGGTATTTTCACCTCAATAGTTTCTAATCCTTCATCAACTTCTCTTGTTACTTCCAAACTTTTATCTTTTACTTCAATTTTTGATGCAAAGGTCGCTTGAGGCCAATTGAGTAACGCTGCTAACATTTGACCTGTTTGATTACAATCATCATCAATTGCTTGTTTACCCATAAATACTAAATCTGGTTTTTCTTTTTCTACTATAGCTTTTAAAATTTTAGAGACAGCTAGCGGCTCAACTATTCCCTCTGTTTTGACATGAATTCCTCTATCAGCTCCTACTGCTAGAGCCTTTCTGACAGTTTCTTGAGCTTTGTCTTCACCTATTGTAATTGCAACAATCTCTTTTGCTTTTCCAGATTCTTTTATTCTTACTGCCTCCTCAATTGCATTATCATCTGGTGGATTTGTAGACATTTTAACATTATCAGTCACTATTCCACTGTTGTCTTCCTTAACTCTAATTTGAACATTGTAATCAATTACTCTTTTAACAGCTACTAATATTTTCATTATGCTCTCAATAATTTATTTTTAGGATCATAAGGACTATCCTCTAAAATAGTCGCTTCATGTTTCATCCCCAATATTTCAATCTTTAGTTTTTGGCCTACGTTAGCTAACTGTGGTTTTACCATTCCTAACGCTATTGATTTTCCTAATCTAAATCCGTAATCTCCACCGGTTGCTCTTCCTATAACGCTACCATTTTCATAAATTGGATTATTTCCCAAAACATCAGCATTATCAACATTGTGTACTTCGAGTGTAACTAGCTTATTATCAAATCCTTTTTCTCTCCATTTGTTCAGCGCATCAAGACCAATAAATCTTCCCTTATTAGGATGTATAAATCTATCTAAACCACTTTCATAAGGAGAGTATTCTATAGATAATTCAGTACCTACCAATTTATATGATTTTTCAACTCTTAAACTATTCATAGCTCTAATTCCAAATGGTTTTAATCCTAGATCTTTTCCAGCATCCATTAATTTATCAAATATATGATTTTGATATTCAATTGGATGATGAAGTTCCCAACCTAGTTCTCCAACAAAATTTACTCTCATAGCATTAACAGGAGCATAACCTACGTCTACATTCTTAGCACTGAGCCATTTGAAATTATCATTTGAAAAATCATCTTTAGAAACTCTTGTCATTAGCTCCCTTGCTTTAGGGCCTGATACAACTAGAACGCCAGTGCTATTAGTTAAATTTTCAAATTGAACTGAGCCATCTTGTGGCATCCATTTTAATATCCAGTCATGGTCTAATCTTTGATATGCTCCAGCCGAAACAAGGTAAAAACTATTCTCTGACTCTCGCATTACTGTAAATTCAGAGTGAACACCACCTTTTGTATTCAATGCGTGACATAAATTAATTCTTCCAATTTTCTTTGGTAATTTATTCGCCACAAGATTATCTAAAAACTCCTCAGCCTTTGGTCCTTTAATTCTGCATTTTGCAAAAGCCGTCATATCTAATAGACCAACATTTTCTCTTACATTTTTGCATTCTTTCTTAATTGCATCAAACCATTTAGATCTTCTAAATGACCAATGATCTTTTTGTTCCATTCCATCAGTTGCGAAGAAATTTGGTCTTTCCCATCCAAATTTTTGACCAAAAACAGCTCCAAGGTTTTTCATTCGATCATAACATGGTGCTGTTCTAAGTGGTCTTGCAGCTGGTCTCTCTTCATCGGGAAAATGAGTTATAAATACATGGCTATACGCCTCCTCATTTTTTTCTTTTAAATAAGATTTAGAGCAATAATCCCCATATCTTCTTGGTTCTACTCCAAGCATGTCAATTGTTGGTTCTCCATCAATTATCCACTCTGCTAATTGCCAGCCTGCACCACCTGCGGCTGTTATTCCAAAACTATGACCTTCATTAATCCAAAAATTTTTTAAACCCCAAGCAGGTCCTACTATTGGATTACCGTCAGGTGTATAACAAATTGCACCGTTATAAACTTTTTTTACTCCAACTTCTCCAAAAGCTGGTACACGATGAATTGCACCTTCTATGTGTGGCGCAAGTCTTTCTAGATCTTCTTGAAATAATTCGTATTCAGAATCTTTTGATGGACCATTAACGTAACATGCTGGAGCACCATCTTCGTATGGGCCTAATATAAGTCCACCCGCTTCTTCTCTCATGTACCATCTACTGTCACTATCTCTTAGTACTCCCATTTCAGGTAGACCGTCTTTTTTTCTTTTTTGAATTTCTGGATGCGGTTCAGTAACAATATATTGGTGTTCTACTGGAATTACTGGTATATCTAAACCTACCATCTTACCCGTTTGACGGGCAAAATTACCTGAACAGGAAATTACATGTTCACATTCAATTGATCCCTTATCTGTTTCCACTATCCAGCCAGTCTTTGTTTGTTTAATACTTGTGACTGCAGTATTTCTATAAATTTCTGCACCTCTATTTCTAGCACCTGTTGCTAATGCTTGTGTTAAATCTGCTGGCTGAATATATCCGTCTTCAGGATGTTGTATTGCGCCAACTAAATCATCTGTATGACATAAAGGCCAAATTTCTTTGACTTGTTCTGGTTTTAAAAAATTAACCTTCACACCAATTGTTTGAGCAACTCCTGCATATTGATAATACTCATCCATCCTATCATTATTGCTAGCTAATCTAATGTTTGACACAACACTGAACCCTACATTTTTTCCAGTTTCCTCCTCTAAATTTTTATATAAATTTACTGCATATTTATGAAGTTGTCCCACAGAGTAACTCATATTGAAGAGTGGTAGTAATCCTGCAGCATGCCAGGTAGACCCCGATGTAAGTTCTTTTCTTTCGACCAAAACAACATCGGACCAGCCCTTTTTGGCTAAATGATATAAAGCACTTACTCCTACTACTCCACCTCCAACAACAACAACTTTAGCTTTATTTTTCATTAATTGATTTCTACTAGATTTTTCATATTTTACGAAACAAAAATTTAATAATCATCATCAGAATCTCTCCAACCTTTAATATACATCAAATACGCCGCAACACTTACACTAATTGCTCCAGCTACCATGCCGCAGTTAAGCCCTACAACTTTACCGAAAAAATACCATCCAATTTGTGTAGCTCCAATAGGAGGTATACATAAAATTGCCATCAAGACTGGTATCTTTTTATAAAAAGGCCATTTATCCATTATATTGATGAACCCATATCTAAAGGTTGAGAGACTGAGGTAGTTAGCCAACAATCTTTTAAAGGACCCGAGGATTTATATTTTTCAACCTTCCACTGAAATTTATAATATTTTTTATCATCATCCATAATTGTTACTTCGTACATTGCAACTTCATTTGTTATATATACCTGATCTACTTTATGCTCTTTGTGGTTTAAAAGCATTGAGTAGGATGCGCCTTTCAACATTGATTTAAACTTAGCTAACGGACCAGTATATCTTTGGTTATTTGGGTGTGCAAATTCCCATGTTTGTTCTATACCACTATCTTTTTTTGGTTCGTCATTATTCATCAAACCTCTTAATTGAATTTTTACAACTTGTATCGGCTCTATTCCATTATTTGGTTTTATTAACTCGCCAAAAGCTGGTAAATTATAGAAAATTATTATTAGAATTAAACTTAATCTTTTTAAATACATATTTATAATTTAATTATATTATTAAAATATAACTTTTAACGATTGATAAAAAAATGAAAATAGGATTTATTGGCTTAGGCAATGTAGGTGGAAAATTAGCAAATAACTTGCTTAAAAGCAGATATAGATTAATTGTTAGAGATTTAGATCCAAAATTATTAAAGAAATTTAAAAAAAGGGGGGCAGTTATTGCTACTTCTCCAAAAGATTTAGCTGAAAAGAGTGACGTAATTATTACCTGTCTACCATCACCAAAATCGTGTTCTAGAGTTATGACTGCAAAAGACGGTGTGCTTAAAGGTTTAAAAAAAAATAAAATTTGGCTTGAAATGAGCACTACTGATCAATCAGAGGTAAAAAGAATAGGAACAATGATCAAGAAAAAGGGTTCTTATGCACTAGATGTGCCAGTGAGTGGTGGTTGTCATAGAGCGGCAACTGGAAATATTTCGATATTTGCAGGAGGCGAAAAAAAAGTTTTCAAAAAAGTTTTACCAATTTTAAAGTGTATGGGTAGAAAAATTTTATACACAGGAGAATTAGGAACAGCATCAATTTTAAAAGTTATCACAAATTATTTGGCATCTGTTCATTTAGCAGCACTTGGAGAAGCATGGACAGTAGCAAAAAAATCAAAATTAAATTTAAATAAAACTTATAAAGGTATTGCTGCTTCCTCTGGTAATTCATTTGTTCATGAGTCAGAAAGTCAGGTAATATTAAATGGTTCATATAATATTAATTTTACAATGGATTTGGTAAAAAAGGATTTGAAGTTATTTAATGATCTTTCTAAAAGACTTAAAACACCTTTAGAAATATCACCCTTTGTACTTAACATATTTAATAAAGCTCAAAAAAAATATGGATCTAAAGCTTGGTCATCGATGGTCGTTAAAAGATTAGAAGATAAGTACAAATTAAAATTTAGAGCACCAGGTTTTCCAAAAGAATTAAAAGATTTTGAAAAGCAAAAAAAAGGTTATGAAATATAACAATTATGCTACAATAATTTATGTTAGATAAAAAAAAGTTCTATATAAATGGTGAATGGGTAGATCCAAAAAACCCAAATAATTTTGAGGTAATAAATCCCTCTACTGAAGAAGTGTGCGCTGTTATAAATTTAGGAAGTTCAGATGATACTAATTCTGCAGTTAAGGCTGCAAAAAAAGCTTTTGAAACATGGAAAGAAACAACTAAAGATGAAAGATTAAAATTGTTAGAGAAACTTCTAACAATATACAAGGCTAGATGGGATGATATGACAGATGCAATTACAACTGAATTAGGTTGTCCAAAAGATTGGTGTTCTGCAAATCAAACCTCATCAGGAGCAGGTCATATAGAGGATTTTATAAAAAGATTAAAAGAATTTAATTTTGAACCTGGGTTTGATAAAGGCTCAGTTAATCATATTGTGTATGAACCAATTGGAGTTTGTGGTTTAATAACTCCCTGGAACTGGCCGATAAATCAGATTGCGCTAAAAGTAATTCCTGCGTTTGCAACCGGATGTACAATGATATTAAAACCTTCAGAGATCGCTCCACTTTCGGGAATGTTATTTGCAGAAATGATACATGAAGCAGGTTTCCCTGCAGGTGTTTTTAATTTAGTTAATGGAGATGGTCCTGGTGTAGGAACGGATTTATCAGGACATCCTGATGTTGATATGGTTTCTTTTACAGGTTCTACTAGGGCAGGAAAATTAATAACTAAAAATGCAGCTGATACAATTAAAAGAGTTTGTTTGGAGTTAGGTGGCAAGGGTGGAAATATTGTTTTTGCAGATTCATATCCAGATGCAGTGAGAGATGGTATTAGAAACGTAATGAGTAATTCAGGACAATCTTGTGATGCTCCAACAAGAATGTTGGTTGAAAAATCCATTTATAAGAGAGCAGTTGAAGAAGCTGCTGATGAAGCAAATAAAATCAAAGTAGATTTAGCATCTAAAGCGGGTGAGCATATTGGTCCTGTGATATCTAAAACTCAATTTAATAAAATCCAAAGTCTTATTAAAAGTGGCATAGATGAAGGTGCAACCTTAGTTGCTGGGGGACCAGATAAACCTGAGAACTTTAAAAAAGGTTACTTTATAAAACCTACTGTATTTACTGATGTTAATAATGAAATGAGAATAGCAAAAGAGGAAATTTTTGGTCCAGTTTTATCTATCATACCATTTGAAAACGAAGAAGATGCAATTAAAATAACAAATGATACAGAATATGGACTTGGAAATTATCTGCAAACAGAGGATAAGGAAAAAGCTAAAAGAGTATCAAAAAAGTTAAGATCAGGAATTGTTTATGTAAATCATAAACCTGCAGACTCTGGAACACCTTTTGGAGGATATAGACAGTCAGGTAATGGACGTGAAGGAGGCACTTGGGGTCTTCATGAATATTTAGAGGTCAAAACAATAACTGAATGGAAAAATTAATATGATTGGTTATGTGATGGTTGGCACCAACAATCTAGAAAAAGCGATTATTTTTTACGACGAAGTTCTAAGAATTATAAATCTTACTAGAAAAGACACTGACGAAGTCTGTGCAGGCTACACTCAAAATAATGGAGATGGCAATATAGAATTTTACGTAACCAAACCTGCAAACATGAAAACAGCAACATTTGGCAATGGAACACAGGTTTCATTTTTAGTTTCATCAAGAGAAATTGTGGATAAGTTTCATGAAATTGGCTTAAAAGCTGGTGGAACTAGTGAAGGAAGTGGTGGTGAAAGACCTGAGGGTTCAGGTGTTTACTATTCATATATTCGCGATCTAGATGGAAATAAAATCTGCGCTTTTACAAATAACAAATAGCTTCAATGACCTACTCATTAATAGATGAAAGATTAAAACAAGGTAAGACAATCATTCTAGACGGGGGTATTGGAGGAGAGTTACAAAAGGTTGGGGCAAAAATGGATAAAGGTTTATGGTGTGGAAGATGTTCGCTAGATAGTCCTGATAAATTATTAAAAGTACATAATAATTATATAAACGCAGGTGCCGATGTAATCACAACAAATACTTATGCCTCAACACCTATATCTATGAAAAAATATGGTTATGAAAACTTAATCGAGGAATGTAATTTAAAAAGTGTTGAAATTGCAAAAGAAGCTGCTGATGGAAAAAATGTAGCTGTTGCAGGATCAGTATCCACTTATGGTTATTTTTTAAAAGATGGTGTAGAAAACATGTTGCCCAGTTTTAACGACCATTTAAAAATTTTATCTAACTCAGGTGTTGATCTAATAATACTAGAAGCAATGTCATCTCAATATGACATCGTTGAAACTCTCTTAAAATGTTCCAAGAAAATAAATATACCCATATGGCTTTCTATATCGTGTGTATTTGATAGAAATAAGGAAATTTATCTGGGATATGACGATGACGTAAAAAATGACAAGCCTCAGATTTATGAAAATTTTAAAGATACGTTGCATAAAATTAAAAAAATACACTCTGGACCAATCTTAGTAGCACATTCAAATATGAGTGTTACTGAAGAAGCTATAAAGATTTTAAAAGATAACTATAAAAAGACAATTGGTGCATATCCAAATAGAGGGTATTTTGAAAAACCTGAGTGGAAATTTTCAGACAACATTCAACCAAAAGACTATTTGAATAAAGCAAAAAGTTGGAAAAATAACGGTGCTCAGATAATTGGTGGATGCTGTGGTATTGGATTAGAAGAAATAAAAGCAATATCAATTCTAAAAAATTAATATATTATAAACTTATGAAAACATTCATTGGCGGAATAGGTTGTTTTTGGGACGAAAAAAAATACGACGGTATTGATGGAATAATATCTACTGAATGTGGATATTGTGGCGGGGATGAACCGAATGTAACATATAAAGCTGTATGTGGTGGTGATACTGGTCATATAGAAGTTGTAAAAGTTCAGTATGATGAAAAAACAAAATCATATGAGGATATGGTTAGATTATTTTTTGAGCTTCACGACTCTACACAAGTTAATCGACAAGGTACGTATGTTGGGATTCAATATAGATCAGAAATTTTTTATGCAAATGATGAAGAAAAAAAGATTGCTGAAAAAGTACTAGATGAAATGAATAAAAAACTAGATGGAAAAGTTTCAACAAAGGTTTCAAAAGAAAAAAATTATTGTAAAGCTGAAGGTTACCATCAAAAGTATGAAAAAAATAAGTCTTTAAAGTTTGGCTAAAATAATATCATATAAAAATCCGGAGCTAGCTACTATCAAAGATAATAAAGCTTTATGGAATCTTCCTAGAACAAGAAGATTTGGTTACAGAAACCTTCACAAAATAAATAGATACGGACTTTTTTTAAGGTCAGACTTGGTTTTAAAACTTAAAAAAAATTACAAAAAAGAAATTGGAGTAAAGCCACTTGTTAAAATATTAACAAAGAACAAATCTTTCTGCTCTTTGATTGTCGGAAATGGTCAAAATATCTTATTTGAAAAGTATGCAAAAGATTTTTCGTACAATCAACCTCAAACAATAATGTCGATTACTAAAATGTTTGCAAATTTATTTGTAGGTGAGCTGTTAAAGAATAAGAAAATTAATTTAAATAAAAAAGTTTCACACTATCTTCCTAAAATTGGGAGCGGGTATGCAAATGCAAAAATTCAAGATGTTTTAAATATGAATATTGTAAATGCATATACAGAGGATTATACGAAAGCTTATTCCTCATCATTTATGCATGAACCTGTTGGTGGTTGGAGGCTACCAAAATCTGGACAAATTAAACTAAGCCAAGAACAATATTTAAATACTATAAAAAATATTAAAAACAGAGACTTAAAAAATAATACTGAATTCGCACTTTATAAATCAGCAAATACAGATGTCATTGGATTATTAATTGAAAAAATTAGTGGAATACCTTTGAGAGATTGGATCTTAACAGTGGTGGAGTCAGCAGGATTTGAAGATGGTCTTTATATTGCCTCGGATAGATATGGAATGCCATGGTTATCAGGTGGCGGATGTTTAATCACAAGAGACTTTTTAAGAATGGGTCTTTTATTTGCAAGAAAAGGCAAAGGAGTTGGAACAAGACAAATTGGATCTGCAAAGTTTATAAATCAAACTGTTAAAAACATTTGTCCAAAATATATGGAGCTATCAAAAAATAAATATTTATACTATTCCAATTCAACTATGACTTCAGGAAATGTCATTGGTCATTCTGGTTATGGTGGTCAGTATTTAGCAATCAATCTTAAAACAGGTAACGTAGCAGCCTTTTTTTCAGTCCTTGAAACCAAATCAGCTACTAAAGAAAGTTACAAAAAGGACATGATTAATATGTTGATAGAAATAGTTGATAGTAAATATTAAGCAGCTTTATCGTCTTTGGGAGATAGAACAACTGCTAAAATACCACCTAAAATAATCATTGAGCTTCCAACAATTTCTCTCCAGCCAAACGGTTCATCCGTCAAAATACTAGAACTTATTACTCCAACGACTATTTCGGTTAAAAATAATATTGAACATAAGCCTGCACCCAATTTGCTAGGAGCCCACAAAATTACTATACCAGTTGGAATAAAATAAAAAATGGAAAGACAAATTAGAAATAACGACATTGAGATAAAAGCATCTACATTAGGCATAGGTCCTAAATATTCTGATAAAATAAATCCTGCAGCTATATTAAATAAAGCACCATAAAAGAAGAATGAAAAGATAATCGGAAATACACCATCTGTTTTAACTATTTCAAGTCTTATCATTCCACCCGCAAACATAGCGCCGCCAATTAATGCAATCCAATCTCCTGCATTTTCTGGTAAGGGTAGAATTGTATTCTTACTAAATACAATCCATAAACCTGCTAAAGCTAAAGCTAGCGTTACCGCTCTTTGCCAACCAGGTTTTTTTTTTAAAAATAATATTTCGAAAATTGTTGTCCATATAGGTGTCATATAAAATAATATTAGTGCTCTTATTACATCAGTTAGAAGAAAACTAAGCGCGTAACATATAAAACCACCACCAACTAAAAACCCTGTCACTGGAAGTTCAAAACCTGTGTCTTTTTTTTTTAAACCTCTCCATATTGCAATAGGTAGTAATAAAAGAACACCAATTATCATTTGAGCTATTGTTCCCCATCCACCTGTTAAACCTCCAGCTTCCAAATATCTCTGAGGTAACCAGTAAATTCCCCAAGCACCCGCTGATACAGCCAGAGCTAGTGCAATTTTAAAATGATGTTTGTGTCTTTTCATTATTTAAATTTGGCCTTTATATTAGAGTATTTATAAATTTTCTCATACGTTTTTGCAAAAGATATAAGTTTTATATCATCCCCCTTTTTAGCTATAATCTGCAAACCCATTGGGTTACCATTTTCGTTAAATCCAATTGGGACTGTTAAAGTTGGTAAATCCAACAAACTTGAAATAATAAATACCTCCAACCATCTATGGTAGGTATCAAGTTCTTGATCATTTATTTTTTTTGGATATTGAATATTTTTATTAAATGGAAAAACTTGAGATGAAGGAAGTATTATAAAGTCAAATTTTTTGAATATTTCCTCTATCTGAGTAAGAGTTTTGTTTTTTTTATCAAATGCAATTTTGATATCATCATCATTAATTTTAGATCCTTTATTATATTCCCAAACTGCTTGTTCGGTCATATCATTAATGTTTTGAATTTGCATATTTTTTGTATCGTTAAAAATTCCTTTAGCTCGAAAACAAGTCCAGCTATCCCAAATATCAGATGTTTTTAATTTAGAGTTTATAGACTCAACTTTCACATGATCTTTAATTTTATTAAGTTTATTCTTACACATTTCAATTATACCTTTTTCAAAATGGTATTTTTCAATTACATCTTCTAACAAAACTAATTTAATGTTTGAGAATTCTTTATCTGTTAAATTGCTAAATTCAAATTTATTTTCTAAATCAAATGAAAGTGGATCGTTATTATTTGATCCTACAATTGAATCTAAAAGCAATGACATGTCTTCTGGTGTTTTTGCAAAACACCCTGGTGTAGTTAAAACTGGAATTTTTGGATCCTGAAAAGATCTGTCAGAGGCTATTAGTCCAGTCGTTGGCCTAAATCCATATATGTTAGCAAAAGCTGCAGGTGCTCGACAAGACCCCATTTGATCTGTTCCGTCTGCAAAAGGCAGCATTCCTGATGCAACAGCAGTACTTGCTCCGCCACTAGATCCGGCTGCACATTTCGAAATATCGTAAACATTTGAAGTAGGACCGAATAATCTATTAATCGTCTGCCCACCTACTCCAAGTTCTGCAGTATTGGTTTTTCCAATAATTGTTATCCCTGCTTCTAATAATTTATCTACAAATAAAGAATTTTTTTTAGGATTATAATTTTTTGTACCAGGATACCCATAAGTTGTCGGAAAGCCAACTACATCGGATAGATCTTTTATTGCTATGGGCAAACCACAGAATTTCGTATTATTTTTTTTTTTTGCCTCCTCAAAAATTTCATTTTTATTTTTGATTGAAATAATTGAATTTAATTTAGGATTTAATTTTTCTATAATATTTAAATAATATTCAATCACCTCTTTAATGGATAAATCTTTAGATTTTATATGATTAATGATCTCTGAAACTGTTTTTGTCTCTAGCATTTAATGCTATCTAGCTTTTTTAATACTCTTTAAAGTTAATTCTTTAACTTCGTCTAGTGTAGCTTTCTTGGGATTTTGACCATAAGCTTGATCTAACATAGATTTTTTCGCTATCCTCTCATAACAATCTTCAGGTACGCCAATTTCATTTAATCCATTTGGTATTTTTAATCTATCTAACATTTGATTTAAATTATTTTTGAAACTATCAACCGAATGATCTGTGAATTGCATTGCTTCAGACATTCGTTTAACTTTTTCTTCCAAGCCAGGTAAATTATATTCCATTACTGCTGGAAGAATAATTGCATTTGTTAAACCGTGGTGTGTATTATATTCGGCTCCAACCATATGTGATATTGCATGAACAAGTCCAAGACCTTTTAAAAATGCAACTCCTCCTAAATAAGATCCAACAATCATGCCTCCTCTAGCTACTAGGTTGTCTGGCTCCTCAACTGCAAGATATAAAGACTTAGAAATTAAATTTAAACTTTCTAAAGCAGAGCCATCACATAATGGATGAAATAATGGAACACTGTACCCTTCAATAGCATGTATCATCGCATCAATACCTGTCCACGCAGTTAAATTTGCTGGTAATTTTATAGTTAGTTCTGGATCAACTAAAGCAAGACAAGGTCTAGCTTCGGGGTGCCACAAACAAAATTTCATTCCTTTTTTTGTATCAGTAACCATTGCAGTAATCTCTGTTTCTGCTCCAGTTCCAGCAGTTGTTGGTATTGTAATTAATTTTGGAAAAGGATTTGTACCTTTGAGATCCCTTGGTACTTTGTCTAAAAACTCAAAGTCCCATAGTGGAATTCCGCTGTTGACTGTTAAGGAAATTGCTTTACCACCATCCATGGCACTACCTCCACCTATTGCTATAATTGCATCGTGATTACCTTCCTTAAAAACTTTGCAGCCACCATCAATTTCATGATCTCTAGGATTAGGCGATATATTTGAGTAAATATTAGATTTTATTTTTGCATCTGAAAGTAAATTTTGCAGGTCATTTATAAAAGGTAATTTTGTACTTCCACTGTCTATTACAATTAATGGATTAGTAATTTTAAAATTTTTACAAAACTTTCCAATTTCTTTAAATCTTCCAGGCCCGTAGGCTGTGAATGTGGGAAATGTCCAATCTTGATTACTTAACAAATCTTGTTCGTTTAATTTAAAATTTTGCATATTTAATTAAAAATCTATACTAAAATAACATATTATACATGAAAATTATTTCAGAAAAGACAGATTTAAAAAAAACATTTCTTGCAATCTTTACAATGTTACTTGGGGTTGTGTGCGTTGACCTATATCTTGTTGTTATAAGACTTATCGGTAATGATTATTCAGTATTTAAATTAGCTGTGTTTAGAAATTTTTTTGCAATCATTCCACTATTAATATTACTGCTATTTACTCAAGAGTACTCATCTCTTTTTAAAAAAGTTAGTAATAAATTTATAGTTCTTAGTTGTTTAAGAGGATTAAGTTTTCTCGCTATGAATTTGTTTATTTTTATCTCAGTTATTAATGTTGAATTTGCAACTGCCATGACTTTAACATTTTCATCTCCTTTTTTTATAGTGATTTTGTCAATTTTCTTCTTAAATGATAAAGTTGGTATTTATAGATGGTCTGCAATTATAGTCGGCTTTATTGGTGTTGTCTTAATACTAAAACCAAATAGTGATATTTTCAATTTTTATTCAATATTCTCAATATTTACTGCTGTCGCCTGGGCTTTCTCAGTTATAATTTTAAAGTTTATTCCAAAAGGTTACTCAACTTCAAAAATTCAATTTTATACATTACTGTTTAATGTAATTGGCGCTCTAATATTGTTTATTATTTTATCAAGTGATTTTAATATAAATAGTACAAGAGACCTAATGCTTATGATATTAACAGGTATTCTTGGAGGATCAGCAGCAATTCTATTTGTTTATGCTTACAGACTTATATCAGTAAGTAAGTTAGCATCATTTGAATATTTTGGTATTCCCTCATCATTTTTATTAGGGTGGTTATTTTTTAATGAAGCTCCATGGTCTCAGCTATTTCCTGGTGTATTATTGATAGTATCAGCAGGATTTATTATTATTTGGAGAGATGCTCAAAAAAATAAACCGTTTAAAGGTAATAAAAAATTTTATTAATTTAAGACTTAGATTTCATTGATTTCATAACAATGGACCTATCTATTTCACCTAATAGATCACCAGTTTCATTACATACAACTGGATAACTTTTGTCCGAGTCTACTAATTTATCGATCAAAGTTTCAATTTTTAAATTATCCATTATACAATCCGTTTTTTTTGAAAATAAATTTTTTGTTTCATCGCAACAATCTGTTCTCATTACTTTTCCAGCACTTAAAACTTTATATTTAGGTACATCCTCACAAAAATCTTTAACGTATTGATCTTTTGGATTTGCCACTATTTCTTCAGGAGTTCCCACTTGAGACACTTCTCCATCTTTCATAATTGCAATGTGATCCCCCATTTTAATTGCCTCTAAAAAATCGTGAGTAATAAAAACCATAGTTTTTTGTAACTTCTCTTGGATTTTTAATAATTCATCCTGCATTTCTCTTCTGATCAATGGATCTAAAGCAGAAAATGGCTCGTCGAAAATTAAAATTTCAGGATCAACAGCTAGAGCTCTTGCCAACCCTACTCTTTGCTGCATACCTCCTGACAATTCTCTTGGATAATTTTTGTGCCAACCCTCTAAACCAACCATTTTTAAGACCTCCATTGATTTATCAATTCTATCTTGTTTTTTGTTACCTCTAATTTCTAAACCATATCCAATATTTTCAAGGACTGTCCTATGTGGAAATAAACCAAAATGTTGGAATACCATGCTCATTTTATTTCGTCTTAGATCAAGCAATTGACTGCTACTCATCTTTGTGACCTCAACATCATCCATCTTTACCGTGCCTGTTGTAGGCTCTATTAACCTAGAAATACATCTAACTAACGTAGACTTGCCGCTACCTGACAGACCCATTACTACAAATGTTTCACCTTTTTGAATTGAAAAACTTACATCCTTAACCGCAACTACATGGCCAGTTTTTTCCTGAACCTCTTTAATCGTTAAACTTTTGTCTAAATCCTTTATGATTCTCTTTTCATCTGGCCCAAATAACTTCCATATATTTGAGCATGTTATTTTTTGTTCACTGGGCATGCTAAATTTATATGAATAAAATAGACAATATTTTTCTTTAAATGTAAAACAGTTTGTTTTAATTTAATGTAATAATGTCAGCAGAAATATTAGATAAATCTAAAACTAATAAGAATATTATTAAATATATTGCAGTTTTACTGATATTTTTGGGAGCACTAGTATTATCCATTCAAAGTGAAGGACAGTCTAAATTTCCGAAATCTGTTACAGATGAGTTTACGTTTACTGCATGGGTTAATGATGGAGAAGATTACTTAAAAAAAAATTATAGATGGATAACTAAGATCATAGCAGGTTATATTAAATCTGGTTATTACTTTTTAGAAGATTTTTTAATAGAGTCTCCTTGGTTACTTATTGCATCAATTTTATTTTTACCCTGCCTAATTGCCGGCGGTTTAAGATTAGGTTTATACTCTTTGTTTGTTATTTATTTCTGGGGAGGAGTAGGCATGTGGGACGAGTCCTTACAGACTCTAGCATTAATGGGTCTTTCGGTTGTACTTTGCGTTTTCTTTGGTGTTTTACTAGGTGTTCTCTGTTCACAAAGTGATAGGTTTGAAAATTTTATGAAGCCTATTTTAGATACAATGCAGGTGATGCCAGCATTTGTATATCTTTTTCCTGCGCTATTTTTTTTTGGGATTGGAGGAGCACCAGCAATTTTAGCAACAATGATCTATGCAATGCCACCTGTCATTAGATTAACTAACGCTGGTATTAGACAAGTTTCTGAACAGATTATTGAGTCTGCAACTTCATTTGGTTCAAGTAAATTGCAGTTGCTATTTAAAATTAAAATTCCTCTATCATTACCAAGTATAATGATGGGAATTAATCAAGTTATAATGATGGCTTTGGCCCTTGTAGTTTTAGCCTGTTTTATAGGGGCTGAAGGAATTGGTGGACAGGTATGGTTGGCTATTAGAAATTTAGATGTTGGTTGGGCTATGGAAGGTGGTTTGTGTATTTTGTTTATGGCGATTATGTTTGATAGATTTAGTATGTCTTTTAGCAAAGAGGAAGAAAGACTACCTTTAGATGTTCAAAAATTTTATCTTTTACCACAAAATTGGGAAAAATTTCAAATTGCCAGAATTTTTGAAAAACCTTTAAGTTATTCACACGCAATAATAAATTTAGTTTGTAAGAAAATTACAAATTTAATTTCATATGTAGCAGAATTTATTACTTCTTTGTTTAACAAGCCTTTAGGAAGAGATATTGGAGAATTTGTTGGTAATAGATACTATATTATTCCCTCATTTATTGTTTTTTTTATTATTAGTTTTATAGACTCAAATATTTTCAGCATCGGAACATTTCCAGAAGAATGGAAACTCTCAATAAGACAACCAATTGCTGACACTGTAAAATCACTTACAGTAAATCCTGGATTTATTGCATTTACAAAAGGTTTAAGAGCATTCGTTTATCTAAATCTTTTAAATCCTCTTGATACTTTTTTAACACATACACCATGGTGGTACACAACCGCAGTATTTGCATTAATTGGATATTTTACAGTGGGATTAAGATTTGCTTTTATAACTGTATTACTTCTCCTTTTTATAGGCGCTTGCGGAATTTGGCCTCAATCAATGATAACACTATCTTCTGTTTTAGTTTCGGTTGCTTTATGTTTTGCCATAGGAGTGCCATTAGGAATTATTGCATCATATAATCCAAGATTTAAAAATATCCAAAATGTTGTACTAGATGCGATGCAAACTCTTCCTTACTTTTGTTATCTAATACCAGTTTTAATGTTTTTTGGAGGTGGAATAGTTTCAGCAGTTCTTGCAACTGTGATTTATTCTATTCCTCCTATAATTAGATTAACATCTCTTGGTTTAACGCAGGTATCTGGTACGTTTTCAGAAGTTTCAAGATCATTTGGTGGAACTACTTTACAAACTTTAAATAAAGTAAAATTTCCCTTAGCAGTTCCGAGTTTAGTTATAGGATTTAATCAAACAGTTATTATGGCTTTTGCGATGCAAATTGTTACACCTTTGATTGGCGGAAAGGGTCTTGGATTAGAAGTATTTAACGGACTTGCACGATCAGATACTGGAAGAGGATTGGCTGCTGGTATAGGAATTGTGCTTATGGCAATTATCATTGACA
The DNA here is from genome assembly GCA_902562875.1 of uncultured Pelagibacteraceae bacterium. GTDB lineage: Bacteria > Pseudomonadota > Alphaproteobacteria > Pelagibacterales > Pelagibacteraceae > Pelagibacter. The sequence continues at coordinate 66,427 of CACEVB010000002.1, forward strand.
GAATTTCATTAGCTTGGACTAAGAAACAAAGAGAGGCTTTAGGTCTATAAGCCTTATAAAATAACGTATAATAACGTTACATTTAAAAACTTTACATCATGTGTTATTTTGATTTAAAATAACTTATTAATTAATTAAGGGGAAAATAATAATGAATATATCTAAAAAATTATCAGCAATGATACTTTCTTTAGTCCTTGTTATTTCTAGTTTTGGAACTGCAAATGCTGCTAAAAGATTAACAGCTGCAGTAGCAGACTGGACAGGAGGAGAGATAACGTGTCAAGTTGCTGTTAGTGTCCTAGAAGATGAATTAGGATACAAAATAAAAAGAGTAGTATTCCCATCAGGAACTGGACTTTGGGAAGCTATCGCAGCTGGTGAAATAGACTTTGCATGCGAAAGTTGGCCAAGTTATGCGGAGGCTGACACTGTAATGATGAAAGGTCCGCTAATTTATGATGGTAAGACAATGTTTAATTATGAAGGTGATGGAAGTGTAAAACTTCTTGGAACAACTGGTATAATTGGTTTGTCTGACTATTTTATTCCAAAATATGCTGCAGATAAATTTGGCATCAAAACTTGGAAAGATTTAAACAAACACAAAGATAAGTTTGCAACAATTGAGTCAGGGAAAAGAGGTAGACTAATTGGATGTCCTGTAGCTGGTTGGAACTGTCATGACCAAAAAAGATTAGATCTTTTAGGAATTGACTTTCAAGCAGATGAGTTAGGAACAGAGGCTGCTGCCATTGCAGAGGCTGTTGCAGCATATGAGAGAAAAGAGCCATTCTTATTATATCTATGGCAACCTCATTGGTTCTTTGGTGCTTATGACATGGTAGGTGTAGGACTTCCAGAACACAAAACTTGTGACTCTTTTACAGAAGCGAATAACTGGAAAGATTGTGGTACTGCAGCATGGCCGGCAACTGGTTGGGCTAAGGACTATACAATGAACTACGGTAATCCTGCAACATTTGCTAAAGCTGAACATGCTGATGCAGCAAAATTTTTCACAAAAATGAAATTCGATAACGCTGATCAAGCTGTAATGTTAGTTGAAGTTAAACAAAAAAACAGAGATCTAAAAGAAGTTGTAGCAGAGTGGAAGAAAAACAATCCAAATAAATGGAAAAGTTGGCTTCCATAATTTTATAACTTTATAAAATATTAAAGGGCCTTGTTTACAAGGCCCTTTTTTTTTGCATGAATATAATTCACCGAGGAATAGCTCATAAAAAACTTAAAGAAAATTGCTTAAAATCGTTTAAAGCAACATTTGATAAAAAGTACGGTGTTGAAACAGATATTCATTTTACTAAAGATAATCAAATAATATGTTTTCACGATTTTACATTAAATAGATTATTTAAGATAAACAAAAGTATTAAAAACCTTAATTACCATGAGATTAAAAATAAAACGAAATCTAAAATTTTAGTACCATTATTAAAAAATGTATTAAAGCTTTCTAAAAAAAAATATTTAATTTTTATAGAGATTAAACCTATGCTAAACTTGAAGAAAATTAAAATATTATTGAATGAAGTTAAAAACTACAAAAATTGTATAATTATATCTTTCAAACACGTAAACTTATTTAAAATTCGTAAAATTAACAAAAAAGTAAAAATTGGTTTTTCATTCTCAAAGAGCTCCAAAATTTCAGATATTATAAAAATATCTTCTAATAAAAATTATGATTTACTAATTTTAGATAAATTCTTCATAAATAATAAATCCATACAAAAAGTTAAAAAAAACAAATATTTCTATACCATTAAGAAAAAAAAAGAATTTTTGAAATATAATAGGAATTATAATCTTATATTTGAAAATTTATCACCTTAATTTTTTCAAGTAATTTAATCTTCCAATAATTTCATCTCTGTCCATATAATATCCTTGTAAATGTCTATGACCAGAGTTTGGGTCAAACTCAGTTCGACCATGCAAAACTCTTCTATTATTAAAAGAAAATATATCACCTGGCTCCATTCTAAAATTAATTTGAAACTTATCGCTATGCAATAAATTACCAAATTCATGATGAGCTTTATAAACTTTATCCATAATGTCCGGATGACAGTCTAACGCGTCCATAGTAGCAACACTAAATCTTATATCGTGATAATCGTTATCTTTAGTTAATCCTATAGCCGGGGCATGGTAACCTCTGTGATTTTCTTGAGTGTAGTCTTTGTCTCTAAATTTTAAATAAACTTCGGTTAAGGTATTAAAGATCTCTTTATTATTGTGTTTTAAATACTCTGCAACAGCAAAACCATCTACTGCCGAAGACTCTCCTCCTTTAGCAGAATTTATTAGACAATGTAAAAATTGATAACCAGGTGGGTTTTCAAACCAAGGTAAGTCCATGTGATTTCTCAAAGCATGAGCTGTGTATGCTGAATTGTTAGGCTTTGGAATATTTATAACCTCAAATGGAGTTTTAAAAAAAGTTTCTCTAGTATGACTAATTCTATTTAATACTGCAAATCCAGATTTCTCTTCAACTGGTGCATTTTTAACAATTGCAATACCTGTGTGATGTAGTAATTCAAGCCATTTAATCAATCCATCATTACTTTCAATTATTTCATCATGTTCAACACATATTGATTTAAACTCATCCCTCAGTGAACTATCCCATAATTTATAAGGTGAAATATATTTTTTTTTATTTTTAATTGTGTAACAATTTTCTCTTAACCAATTTAAGTCAAAATAGCTTATATGATTGCCCTCACTCCACTCAATCTCCAATTTACCGTCTTTGTTAATATTATAATTTTTTGGATTAATTTCTTTACTTACATTAAGTATATTAAACATTCTGTGGTTAGAGTCTTTGTCATGTGCAGTCGGGCAATTATCTCTAAGCCATAAATAATTAAACTTACTTTCCTCTCCGTCTGCCCAAAGGACTTTTAAATATGTACTATTTTTTTCTAGCTTCTTAATTTCAGCCATAAATCAATAATTATTTAAAATACTAAAATTTGCAAGAAACAAAATCAACTGTTACAAAGTTATTTAAATGACCAAAATAGAAATAAATAACGTTTACAAAATTTTTGGTAGTAATCCCAAGTCAATCCTCCCTATGGTCAAAGAAGGAGCAACTAAAGAAGAAATACTTGATAAAACTGGACATACAGTTGGTTTAGATAATGTTTCATTAAAAATTGAAGAAGGAGAAACGTTTGTGTGCATGGGCTTATCTGGATCAGGAAAATCAACTCTAATAAGACATCTTAACAGACTTATCGATCCAACTGACGGAGAAATAATAGTGGAAGGTACTAATGTAATGAGTTTAAACAAAAAACAATTGATAGAGTTTAGAAGACACAAAATGAGCATGGTCTTTCAAAGATTTGGTTTGTTTCCACACAGGACAGTAATGGATAATGTCGGTTATGGACTAGAAATGCAAGGGGTTGCCGATACCGAAAGAAAAAAAACAGCTATGGAAAAAATTGAAGCTGTAGGCCTAAGTGGATTTGAAAATCAATATCCAGCACAATTATCAGGTGGTATGCAACAAAGAGTTGGACTAGCTAGGGCATTAGCAAATGACACAGACATTATGCTAATGGATGAAGCCTTTTCAGCATTAGACCCTTTAATTAGAAGTGATATGCAAAAACAATTAATAGATCTTCAATCAGAATTAAAAAAAACTATAGTTTTTATTACACATGACTTAGATGAGTCTTTAAGACTTGGAGACCATATTGGAATTTTAAATCATGGAAAGCTAGTACAGGTAGGAACTCCTTTTGATATTATAATGAATCCTGCTGATAATTATGTAAAAGCTTTTGTAAAAGATGTTAACAGAACTAAAGTTATAAAAGCAAAAACAATTATGAGGTCTGGAGAGAATATAAATGGAATTGACAAAAATAATCTTATAAAAGTAAAAGAAGAACAGTTTGTAGAAGAGTTTCTTCCTCAGGTTGTTGGTACAAATACTAGTTGTGAAGTTGTAGATAAAAGCGGAAAAATTAAAGGTTATATTACAAAGAAAGAACTACAGAAGACACTCACCAAGTCTTAGGTATGCAAAATAAATCATTAAAGAATAAAAAAATAGTTATTTCAGGTGGTGCATCTGGAATAGGTTTAGCAATAACCAAAACCTGTTTAAAGAGAGGTGCAACTGTACTAGTTACAGATATAGATAAAAAATTCATAAATAGGCTAAAAAGAAATTCTAGTTATAAAAAAAGTTTATTTTTATATAATTTTGATGCTGCTGATGAGAATGATGTTAGTAATTTTTTTAAATCTATTTCATTAAAATTTAAAAAAATTGATTGTCTAATTAATAATGTTGGTATAGCTGGGCCAACTGGAACATTAGAGAAGCTCACATCTAAAGATTGGGAACAAACTTTAAAAATAAATGTTATAAGTCATTTTTATTTTACTAAACTTGCAATACCTTTATTAAAAAAGAATAAAAGTAGTTCAATAATAAATATTTCTTCAGGGGCTGGAGTGTTAGGTTTTCCTTTAAGATCTCCATATGCAGCGAGTAAATGGGCAGTAATAGGAATTACAAAAACTTTAGCTATGGAGCTAGGAAGATATAAAATTAGAGTGAATGCTATTTGTCCAGGCACCATTAAAGGAAATAGAATGTCAAAAGTAATAGAAGATAAAGCTAAGTTTCTTAAGGTTTCTAAAAAAAAAGTTGAAAATGATTTTCTAAAAATGTCATCAATGAAAAGTTGGATATATGGTGATGACGTTGCTAATATGTGTGCGTTTTTAGTATCTAAAGATTCCGAAAGAATTTCAGGTCAGGTAATAGGTGTTAATGGTAATGAACTTAGACTTGATTAAATTAAAGTTGTCCAATTAATTCAGGAGCAATTTTTTTAGATTTTCCAACAAATCTTAAAGAATTTATTTTATCAAGGTTAGACTTATCTCCATCGACTACAACAAAACCTATCATGCCCATAGCTTTATGTGGTGTACACTGATAAGCATAAATTCCAGGAATAGTAAAAGTGTATTCTACATCCACATTCATTTTTGATTTAAACTTATCAACACCATCTGGTGTTCCATTTCTTATAAATTCTACGTTATGACCCTTAGTTGTTGATTTCCAAATAATAGTGTCTCCAGTATTAATTTTGGCAATTTTTTGCGAGTAAACCATCATTTCATTTCCTGATTTATTAAGCATTTCTATTACTAAGGTCTCAGAAAAAGCTTTCAGTGTAAAAAGTGAGCTTAAAAGGACGTAAAAGATTATTTTTGACACTGATTTCATGAGGCCTATATATTCTTAATTTTTGATCAATCAATAAAGATTTTTGGTACATGTTGCCACATGATTTAAAGTTTTAAATCTTTTTCCGATATCTCCATAAATGGAAAATGTGAGTCTTCAAAATAAATATTTTTGGCTTTTTTCAAGATACTAATATCATCAAGTAAACCTGCATAAAGGTAAAATTTTTTCCATCTATCAACAAAAGTTAATACTGGTGCTGCACATTTGCCACAAAAATACTTGGTTATTTTATTACCACTACCTCCTATATGATCGAAGGTAGACAATAAAGATTTGTCTAAATCTAATGCTTTTTCACGAAGTTCAATGATTGACATCATGCCTCCTATTTTTTTTCTACAGTCTACACAATGACAACTAAATACTCTTGGAAGCTCGTCTAATGTAACATTAAATTTAATAGCACCGCAAATACAACCACCTTTTTTATTTACAAACTTTTTTTCCATTAATTTCTAACTTTCTTTAAGTATTTGTTTCTTAAAATTTGTAGATTAATCAGATAATCATCTCTTATATCAGCTAATTTCGTCACAGATTTACCTCTGGCCTGACTCTTAGTACCTTTAATAATTCTATCAGATAGCTTTTTTGTAAGTTTTGGAGCTTTTAACTTGGTCCAAGGTAATTTTAAAGCTGGTCCGAATTGTCTTAACATATGTTTCATTCCTTGATTTCCACCCGCAAGGTGAAAAGTTAAAAATGTTCCCATAAGTGAATATCTTAACCCTGGTCCATCTTCAATAGCTCTATCCAGTTCCTTTGTAGTTGCATAATTTTCGTTAATTATGTGCAAACCTTCTCTCCATAAGGCCTCTTGTAGCCTGTCCGCTAAGTAACCAGGTAATTCTTTCTTAACCATAATTGGACTCATTGAAATTGATTCATAAAATTTCTTAGCTTTTGTTAAAAATAATTTTTTGGTTTTTTTACCTGGCACAATTTCAATGCCTGGTAATAAATATACCGGATTGAAAGGATGGCCTATCAAGCCCCTCTCGGGATGTTTACATTTTGAGTATATTTTGGATGGAAGTAAACCAGAGGAACTAGAGGATATAATACTACTTGGTTTTGAGTATAAACCAATTTTTTTTAAAAGTTTAGTTTTTATAGTATAATTTTCAGGAGCACATTCAAAAATAAATTCTGCATTTGTTAAAGCATCATGTAAATTTGTGTAAAAGGATAGATTATGTAAATTTAATTTATTTTTTTTGAACATTTTTTTTACAAATGGCCAAGTCCTTTTGATTTCTTTAATTAAATTATTTTTATGTTTAAAATTAATGTCGTAAGCTCTTACTTTTTTACCGTGGGCTAAACACCTAATCACCCAACCTGTTCCTATTACTCCAGTTCCTATCACAGCAACATTTTTAAAAATAGACATTACTTGTGTTTTACAAGTTTTAATTTCTCTCTCGTTTCTTGAGGTGTCATAATAGATGCACCTAAATCTTCAACTATTCGTCTAGCCTTCTCAACTAATTGAGGATTTGTAGCTAGCTTACCTTTAGATATATATAGATTATCCTCTAATCCTACTCTTGGATTACCTCCCATGACAACAGTTTGAGCTACATAAGGCATTTCATTTCTTGAAATTGCAAAACCAGACCAAACGGCCTCTTTTGGCATAATATCTTTCATTGCTTGCATTGCTAAAGGAGTTGCAGGTGCTCCCCATGGTATACCTAAACACATTTGAAACATTGGAGGATCGCTCAACAAACCTTCCTTATAAAGTTGAGCACCAAACCACATATTGCCAAGATCGAAAGCCTCTATTTCTGGTTTTACTTTTATTTCCTGCAATTTTTTTGCAGCTTTTCTTAAGTCTCTTGGTGTATTTACAGTTATCACAGATCCGTCTCCAAAGTTTAGTGTTCCACAATCTAATGTGCATATTTCTGGAAGAAATTGTTCTGCATTTGCAATTCTTTCCATCACATTAATCATGTCAGTTAATGGTCCGAACTCTAAAGGTTTTTTTTCTCCAATATCAAGGTCTCCTCCCATGCCTGTTGTTAAATTAAGAACAACATCTGTATCTGAAGATCTTACCCTATCAACAACTTCTTTATAAAGTTCTAATCGTCTACTAGGAGTTCCATCATCCTCTCTTACATGAATATGAGCGATTGCGGCCCCAGCTTTTGCTGCCTCTATTGAGGCTTTTGCAATTTGTTCTGGAGTTTTTGGTAAATCTGGATGTTTGCTAGCTGTATCGCCAGATCCTGTTACCGCACAAGAGATAAATACTTTATTATTCATTTTTATTAGTTAGAAGTATAATATCATATCAACTAAGATTATAGGATATAATAATTTAATGGAATTAAATAAAATAAAAGTAAGACGTAGCTTTATTTTTACACCTGGTCTAAATCCTGAAATGTTCCCTAAAGCTCTAGCTTCAGGTGCAGACATGGTATGTATTGAATTAGAAGATGGAATTGCAATTAAAGATAAGGATGAAGCACGGAAGAATACAATTAATGCATTAAAAACATTAGAGGTAAAAAATGATGTAGAGTTAGTTGTTAGAGTAAATTGCCAAAGAACTAAACCGGGTCTTTTAGATTTAGAAGCTTTTGTTTCAAGTAAACTAAAAGTTAAAGCTTTGATGCTACCAAAAGTTAAAACTCCAGATGAGATAACTTTCATTGATGATTTATTAACTGATTGTAACTTGGATACTGATCTTCATGTTATAATGGAAACAAATGAGGCCCTTGAAAATATATATAATATTGCTCATGCAAGTAAAAGAATTGTAGCATTGTATTTTGGAGGTGTTGATATGGCTGCAGAGCTAAGAGTTCCAAATAGTTATGAAAATCTAATTTATGCAAGATCTAAATTGGTACACGCCGGTGCTAGTGTTGGGGTTGATGTTATAGATGTTCCTTATCTGGATCTAGAAGATATGGATGGAATGAAAAAAGAAGCAGAACTTGTTAGAAATTTAGGATTCACTGGCAAAGGGTCTATTCATCCTAAACAAATAAATATTTTAAATAAAGTTTTTACTCCGTCTGATGAAGAAATAACTAAAGCAAAAAAAATAATAGATCAATTTAACGCATCTGATACAGGACTTGTTGTTATTGAGGGTAAGTTAATCGAGAAACCTGTTCTTAGAGAAATGCAAAGAAGAATATTGGTAGCTGAGAAAATAAGTAAATGAGTATCTTTTTAACAAAACAAAAAATTAAAAAAGAGTGGACCGATTATAATGGTCATATGAACGTTGCTTATTATGTATTAATATTTGATCAATATGGTTCAGAGGAGTTAATGACATTATTTAAAATGGGTGAAGAGTCTGCAAAAACAACAAAAAAAAGTACTATGGTCGTCGAGTCGCACATAACATACAATCAGGAAGTTCAAGAAGGTGATGAGGTGGACGTTAATCTAATTTTTTGCGACCATGATAAAAAAAGAATTCTATATAAGCTTGAAATGGTCCATAGTGAGAAAAAATATGTTGCATCAACAATTGAGGCATTATCTCTATATGTAGATTTAGCTGAAAGAAAAGTTGCAGAATTTGAAAAAGAGAAAGTTCAAATAATGGATGACTATATATCAAAACATAAAGATAATTTTAAAATTGATAATTTAAAATTTTTATCAAAATTAAAAAAATAATTTTAAAATTCTTAGTGACAAATTTAAAGGCAATATATATTCTTTAATAATGAAAATTAATTTACTTTCAGGCGCTTTAGGTGCTGAAATTAAAGGTATTAGCTTAAAAGATACCTCAAAAGAAAATTGGGAAAAGATTAATTCTTTAATGTTAGAACACAAGGTAGTTTTCTTTAGAGATCAGGATATTTCATCGGATGAACAGATGAAGTTAGCAAGGCACTTTGGACCGCTTGAAAAACATGTATATGTCAAAGCTAGAAATAACTATCCAGAAATTTTAAGAATTATTAAAGCACCAGATGAAAAACATCAATGGGGCGAAGGTTGGCATACAGATGTAAGCTACAATCCCAAACCAACTAAAGTTATAATATTAAGATCTCATAAAATCCCACCTGTGGGTGGAGATACAATGTTTTCTAACATGGAGTTAGCATACGAGACTTTAGATAATGACATTAAGAATAAAATTAAAAGAAAAAAGGCAGTTCATAGTTCTTTAGGCGCAGCCGCGTTTACTGAAAATTATAAAGAAATGCAAGGAAATGGAAATTTACAAGAATATTCAAATATTCACCCTATAGTAAGAGTTCACCCAGAAACTGGAAATAAAATTTTATTTGTTAATTCTATGTACACCAAAAAAATTTTAGATTTAAGTGAAAGAGAGAGCGATGAAATATTAAAAAAAATTTTTAAACATCAAGAAAGATTAGATTTTACTTGTAGGATTAAATGGACAGAAAACGCTGTAGCTATTTGGGATAACAGATCACTCCTTCATCAAGGATTAAGTGACTTTTTTCCTGGTCGTGGCTTAGGTTATGCAAGGGTTATGGATAGAATAGCTATTGAAGGTGATGAACCAAAATAAATTATGAATTTTGATTATATAATAATTGGCGGGGGATCTGCTGGTTGTGTATTAGCCAACAGGCTAAGTGAAAATTCAAAAAATAATGTAGCACTTATAGAAGCAGGTAAGGATAGCGATATTTGGAAAGTTAATATGCCATTGGCAATACTTTATGCTATGCATGATCCTAAGTATAATTATAAATATTACTCTGAGCCTGAACCACACTTAAATAATAGAAAAATTTTTTGTCCACGAGGAAAAATGATTGGTGGTTGCTCTGCACATAATGGAATGGTTTATGTTAGAGGAAATCCTAACGATTATTCAAGATGGGCTAGAATGGGACTTGATGAGTGGTCTTATGAAAAAGTTTTACCTTATTTCAAGAAAATTGAAACATGGTCTGAAGGTGGAAATGAATATAGAGGTGGCAGTGGTATTTTGCCAGTTAACCAGTCAAAAAACTCAAATCCTCTTTTCAAAGCATTTGTAAATTCTGCCGGGGAAGCTGGGTACAAAATAAATTCAGATATGAACGGTAAAGATCAAGAGGGTTTTGGAATGTATGACGTAACTATACATAAAGGTGAGAGAGCAAGTGTTTCTAAGTATTATTTAAAACCAGCTAAATCTAGAAAAAATTTAAAAATCCTAACTGAAAAATACGTAAAAAGAATAATATTCGATGGAAAAAAAGCTATTGGTATAGAAATTTTAAGCAAAAACAAAAAAGTTGAAAAAATTTACTCAAATAAAGAAATTATTTTAAGCGCGGGTGCAATTAATTCTCCACAAATACTGATGTTATCTGGAATAGGTCCAGGAGATCATTTAAGAGAAAATGGGATAAATGTTATTCATAATTTAGAAGGTGTTGGTGCTAATCTTCAAGATCACCTTGAGGTTTATATACAACAAGAATGTAAAAAACCTTTAACACTTTACTCTTATGTTAATAAAATTAATATGATTAAAATTGGAATTCAATGGTTCTTATCTAAAAAAGGACCTTGTTCTTATTCATTTTTAGAAGCAGGAGGTTTTTGTAAATCCTCTCCAGAACAAGAATATCCTAATATTCAATTCCATTTTTTTCCTGCATTTGTAATTGATCATGGTTTAGTTGATCCTGATAGACACGGTTTTCAACTACATGCAAGTCCAAATCATCCAAAAAGTCGAGGTAATATAAAATTAAGAAGCTCAAATATTTTTGACTCTCCAATAATTAAATTTAATTATTTAGAGCATGAAGATGATTTGAGGCAGACAATTGAATGTGTGAAAGTTGCAAGAAATATACTTAAACAAAATTCTCTTAAAGAATATGCGGGAAGAGAGATTGGGCCTGGTGATGATGCTAAATCTGATGAAAATATTGTTGAGTATATAAGATCAAAAGCTGAGACAGCCTATCATCCCTCATGTACACTTAAAATGGGTATAGATAAATCAGCGGTTGTAGATCAAAAGCTAAAAATTCATGGGCTTGAAGGCATAAGAGTAGCTGATGCATCAGTTCTTCCTGAAATTACTAGTGGGAATTTAAATGCACCTGTAATTATGGTTGCAGAAAAAGCTTCAGACGTCATTTTAAATTAATATAAAATTCAAAAAAACTTTGGTATATGTCGCCAATGGTTAAAGATCAAAATACAAAAGGTATTTTATACATAATGACTGGAATGGCTTTTTTTTCCATTCAAGATTCTTTAATAAAATTTATATATAACGATATTGCGTTATTTGAGCTATACTTAATAAGAACAATAATACAAGCAAGTCTACTTTTATCTTTAGTTTTAATAACAAAGCGTAATGTTACTTTTAAAACACACTACCCTTTTTTAACCCTTTTAAGAGTTGTATGTTTCTTTTTTGGTTTTAGTTTTTTTTATATCTCTTTGACCTTTATGACACTTGCAATGACAAGTGCCTTGTTTTTCTCTTGCCCATTTTTTATGTCAATGTTTGCAAAATTCTTTCTGAAAGAGCAAATTGGTATTAGAAGATGGTCAGCAATTGTTGTTGGTTTTATCGGTGTAATTGTGGTTTTAAATCCAGCACTTGAGGAATTTAATTTTCTTAAATTGGCACCAGTAGCTTGCGCAATTTGTTATGCAATTTCGATGACTATAACTAAATATACATCTGACAAGGATGATATTTATACACAAATGTCTTGGTTGTATGTATTCGCTATTTCTGCAGGAATAATAATTTTTTTAGTTAGTGGTGACGGTAAATTTAACACTTTTTCTGATCCGACTTTTCAATTCATTACAAGAGAGTGGTTTACAAATCCTTCAGAGGCATGGCCTTATGTAGTTGTGATGGGTATCGTTGCTTTTATATCATTTTTGTGCGTCTTCTCAGCGTATAGTATTGCATCACCATCTATCATTTCTTTGTTTGAATACTCATATATTATTTGGGCAATGCTTGCTGGGTATATTTTATTTGAAACAATTCCTCTGCCAAGAACTTTTTTTGGTGCTGCAATTATTATAGCTGCTGGTGTTTATATTTATTATAGAGAAAAAGTAAAAGGTCAAATGATTGTAACAGATACACCAACTGTTAATAGATGATAAAAAAAAATTATATCCCGACAATCGACATTTCCTTTATTTATAAATATGGATTGGATAATAAAAAATCTTTAAAGATATTAAAAGAAATAGAACAAGCTTGTACTAAAGTTGGTTTTTTTCAAATAATAGGTCATGGTATTAAACAAAAGGATATTAAAAAAATTACTAAAGTCGGAAATTTTTTTTTTAATTTAAAAAGTGATAAAAAATTTAAATTAGCTCCAAGAAAATGGAATAAAAAAAATAAAAATTTATATAGAGGTTATTTTCCAAATGATATTAATGGTAAAGAAGGTTTAGATATTGGAGATTTAAAAATTACTAAAGCTTACTCAAAGAAAATTAATACTAAATATATAGAATTTATTGAGTTGAATAAGTGTTTTAAAAGAAAATCTATTAAAATTTTATCTAATTACTTTGACGATATTTTTAAATTAAGTGAGTTATTATTTAAAGGTATAATAAAACTATACGGTAAAGACCCTATAATTTCTAAAAAAGCATTTACAAGATACAAAACTTTAAGCACATTAAGATTTAATTTTTATCCAAATCAAAATAAACCAGTAGAAATTTCCAGACAAGATGGTGTTGCTTTAGGTTGCGAAACACATGTTGATAGCGGGGTATTTACTGTATTATATCAAGACAAAACTGGCGGACTACAAGTTCAAAATAGAAAAAGCAAAAAATGGTATAATGTACCATTTAATAATAAAGCTTTTGTTGTAAATACTGGAAGAGCTATGGAATTTTTAAGCAAAGGCAAATACAAAGCAACCAATCATAGAGTACTCTGGAACAAGAAAAAAAGAATGTCTATTCCTTTTTTTTTTGAACCATCGTTTGATTTTATCATGAATAAATCATTTCTTAATGAGAATTATAATAAAAAAAATGGAGTGATGTACAAAACTTTTTTAAATAAATCTTTAAAAAAGTTTATTGAGTATCAAAGGTAATATTTAATTTTTTAATGCTGGAAAAACTGGATTAGATTTTTGAAATATCTTCTGATATTCTTGTTTTATACATCTATTCGAAACATACTTTATATTTTGTTTATTAGCTGTTTCCTCTGCGTTTTTATGATGTATTCCGTATTGTAACCACAAAACTTTTGTTCCTATTTTCACTGCTTGCTCAGCAATATCTGGTGCTTCCTTCGAAGGTCTAAAAACATCTACTATATCAATCTTCTCGTTAACTTTGTCTAAACCTGAAACTACTTTTTCTCCATTTATAATTTCTCCCTCAGCAAATGGGTTTATTGGAATTACTTTGTATCCGAAATCTTGCATATATTTCATTACAACATTTGCTGGTTTCCTTTTAATGTTTTTTGGATCTTCCTTTTTTTTTTCTGAACTAATTCCAATCATAGCGATTGTTTTAGCATTCTCTAAAATACTTTTGATTTCCTGATCATCCATTATTTATGTCTCCACTTTGCAGGTCTTTTTTCTAAAAAAGCGGTAATGCCCTCTTTTGCATCTTTAGCCATCATGTTCAGCGTCATCATCTCACTTGTATACTTATAAGCTTTACTCAATGGCATTTCTAATTGTTTATAAAAAGCTCGCTTGCCAATCTTTATAGTTAAATTTGATTTAGATGAAATCTTTTTTGCAATATTTAATACCTCTTTATTTAATTTCTGTTTTGTGAAGTGATCATTAATAAGACCAATTTGTTTTGCGTAATTTGCTTTAATTGGTTCTCCAGTCAATAACATTTTCATCATTTGTTTTCGATTAATCTTTCTACTCACAGCTACCATTGGTGTACTACAAAATAATCCAATGTTTACACCTGGTGTAGCAAATATTGCATCGTTAGTGCTATATACTAAATCACAACTAGCTGCTAACTGGCAACCAGCAGCGAAAGCAGCACCATGAACTTTAGCAATAACTGGTTTTCTTCCATCAACAATTTGCATCATAACTTTTGAGCATAAATTAAATAATTTTAAATATTTTGATCTAACTTTTAAACTCTTAACTTCTTTTAAATTATGACCGGCACTAAAACCTTTTCCATTACCACTTATTATAATTACTCTTGTCTTGTTATCGATATTAAATTTTTTTAATAACTTAGATAATTCATTAAGTGTGTTAAAAGATAAAGAGTTATATGATTTAGGGTCATTAAGTGTTATTAATTTGATACCAAAGCCAAGATCTTTTGAAACAACATTCATATTTATTCTAATTCACCTTCTTCCCGCATTTTAGCTCTTATATTAGTTGCTGAGATTTTTTGTATTTCTTCTGGAAGAACTACTTCCTCTATTTTATATCCAACTCCCCTTCCATAAGAAATATTTGTAATATTTGGTACAAGCATTATCTTAAATCTTCCATCGTATTTGGGTTTTAATTTATTTTCTATATTCTTCTTAATAGTATCAAAATCAAATGGATTATCATCAACTCCTTGAACATCTCTTATTTGAATACACACCTGTCCAGTTTTTTTTACTATTTCTTCAAATAAAGCGTAATGACCTTCATGGAAGGGTTGCCATCTCCCTAACATTTGAGCTGTGGGTTTCTTGTTATCCCATTTATAATTCATTTTTTAAATCCTCTAGTATTTTTGGTGCCCAGGTTTTAGCATCTTGTGATGTAACTTGAAAATCAAATTTTTCAGGTTTAACAAACATTTTATTAGTATCATCAAACCTACCTGCTTTTATTGTATCTACCCATACAACATAATCGGCTGGAAAAAGTTTTCTGGCTTCTGGTGTTGGACAAATAAAATCTGCAATCACATTATTTCCTTCATTTTTAAGCTTAAGCGCAAAGTCTGCCATTCTCTTAGCTTGTCTTTTTCTACCCTCTTCAGAAAAATCCCAATCATTAGCAATCTTTCTAACTTCATCTGCATTTAATCTTTTTGCGTTAATCATTGGAGCTAATTCGTCAGCTAAAGTAGTTTTGCCCGCTCCTGGAAGTCCCATTATTAATATTATTTTCATAAAACTTTGTATAATCCTAACCAAGCATTTACATCTTTGCTTGCTAAATAATTTGATTTAAAAAATTCGATTTCTTTAATTTTATTGTCATTTATTAGATTATCAATCTTACTTTTAAAACCATGGTCAATATATATTGCTTCATTAATTGTAAAGCAAATCAATCCATTTATCTTAGTAATACGCACAAATTCATCAATTGCATGAGCTTTTACGTGAGCAAATGTAAATGTACCAACACACATGACTACATCATAAAAATTATCATTTTTTAATATTTTTTTATTTAAGTCTGAATGATTCAATTCATTATATAATCCATTAGGCACTTGATTTAATAGTTTCTTAGATATGTCAGCGCCGTCGAAGTTAGAAAAACCAATTTTTTTTAACTCCACCCCCACTAACCCGCTACCACATCCTGCATCATAAATATTTGCTTTTTTATTCTTTTGATGCTTAGCTAAAACTTTGACTGTCTCTTTGGGCCCAGAGTAATCCCAATCATTCATATCTTTGTTATATTTATTGTTTTTGCTCCACTCATCATAATAGTGCATAACTTCATTAGTGGTCTTTAATTCATGGAGAGGTTTTTTATTTCCTATATCTTTTTGGGCCATATTTAAGGTTTATGTTAATTTTTTTTTTATTCCAAGCATATGGACAATAATAACACTACTTGCAGTTGAAACAAATTTGCATTTTTTTTAATATTATGTTGAGACTCAGTTTTTAATCTTAAAGGAGAAAAAATAATGAAATTAATCAAAAAAATAATGATTTCAGTTGTGTTTGTTCTTGGTTTTAATTCGTACAATGTTTCTGCAAACGCAGAATGTGGGGATATTACCATTGCAAATATGAACTGGGCTTCTGCAAATTTTATGGCTGAGGTTGATAAAGTTATTCTTGAAAAAGGGTTTGGTTGTAATGTTGAGCTTATACCTGGTGCAACAATGCCTACTTTTACCTCGATGCAAGAAAAAGGCGAACCAGATGTAGCTCCTGAGTTTTGGGCTAATGCAGCGATTGTTGAGTTAGAGGCTGCTGTCAAAGAAGGCAAGTTACATTCAATAAACAAAGCACCTATTACTGGTTTAGGAGAAGGTTGGTGGGTACTACCAGCAACTCTAGAAAAACATCCAGAGCTAACCTCAGCGGATGAAATATTAAAAAGACCAGATCTTTTTCCACATCCAGAGGATTCGTCTAAAGGTGGTTTCCATATTTGTCCTCCAGGATGGAATTGTGAATTAAGTAATAGAAATCATTTTAGAGCTTGGGAAATGGAGTCTAAAGGATGGGCAATTGTCGAAACTGGTTCAGCGGCAGGTTTAGATGGTTCAATTGCAAAGGCTGCTGAAAGAGGAGAAAATTGGTTTGGTTACTATTGGTCACCTACGTCTCTAGTTGGTAAATATAATTTACAAGCTGTAGATATGGGAGAATATGCAGGAAAAGATAACTGGGATAACTGTTTATCAAAACCAGAACAAGAATGTGCTAATCCAAAAAAATCTTCTTGGGTAAAATCAGAGGTATTTACAGTAGTGTCTGATAATTACAAAAATACAGCTGGTAAAGCGGGCATGAACTACTTTAAAAAAAGAACTTATCCAGGTGAAGTAATGAATGGAATGTTAGTTTATATGGCTGAACAACAAGCAGATGGATCAGATGCTGCAGTTGAGTTTTTAGTTAGATACCCAGAAGTATGGTCAAAATGGGTTCCTAAATCTACTGCTGATAAAATTAGAAAAGGTATAGGTTTATAACAATAAACTTCTTAAACGAGCCTGTAAATTCAGGCTCGTTTATAGTATTATTTTTTTATGGATTTTAATAAAATTCCTGTAATGGATAGGCAATCCTTAAGAGATTTAAAAAAGGGGATTGATCAAAATTTTAAAGAATTTTCGAGAGAGTATGGTGATGCGATTGAGAGTTTTTTTGATCCACTTTTAACTTTTTTAATTTGGTTAGAAAAGTTATTAATAGGTGCGCCTTGGCCAATCGTAATATTTGCTTTTGGTTTTTTGGCTTGGATAGGGTCTAGAAGTTATAAATTAGCAATTGGAACAATAATTAGTTTTTTGATTATAGGGTATTTTGGTATGTGGAAAAACTGTATGGCAACAGTAGCTATAATATCTGTTGCAACTTTAGTTTGTGTTGCAATTGGAATCCCAATTGGAATTTTGATGTCTAAATCTAACAGGACAGAAAAAGCTATTTTACCGATTTTGGACATGATGCAAACAATACCAAGTTTTGTTTATTTAATTCCAATAATTATGCTACTTGGAATTGGTAAGGTCCCTGGACTACTTGCAGTATGTGTATATGCTTTACCACCTATAGTAAGATTAACAAATTTAGGTATACGAGAAGTTGATAAAGAAACATTAGAAGCAAGCGAGGCTTTTGGTGCTACTACGATGCAGAAATTAAGAACTGTCCAAATACCTTTGTCTTTGCCCACTATTTTTGCAGGGGTTAATCAAACTATAATGATGGCCTTAGCCATGGTTGTAATAGCTTCAATGATTGGAGTTAAAGGACTAGGCATACCAATATTACAGGCTATTTCTAATCAATATTTAGCTTCTGGTCTAATGAACGGATTAGCTATTGTCGCATTGGCGATCATCTTTGACAGGGTCACTCAACAATATGGACAAAGAATTCAAAAACACAGAGGTCAGAAAAAATAGTTCACTTGTCATCTTAAACGATTTTTATAGACAGTCTTTATAAAATAAATAAGAATTAGATTATGAATTTTTCTTTAGAAATTGGTCCCAAAACAGATTTAGATACTATTCCAGCTTTAGAGGACGTTTACATAACATTTTTACCAGGTGGAGATCATAAAGAAACTGCTGGTAAAGCTGGGGAGCTGGTGAAGAAAGGTTGTAATCCAATACCTCACATACCAGCCCGATCTATTGAGAATGATAATCATCTTAAAGAGTATGTTGATATGTGTAAGGACTTAGGAGTAAAACAGTGTCTGGTTATAGGTGGGAGTAGAGAGCCTGTTGGTAAATTTGAAAGTTCGATACAACTTTTAGAGACAGGTTTTTTTGATGGGTTAAAGATAGGAATTGCTGGACATCCAGAGGGGAGTCCTGATATATCCGATTCAGAATTAGAAAAAGCTATGCAAGATAAAAAGCCCTATGCTGATTATATTGTAACACAATGGTTGTTAGATCCACAACCAATTATAGATTTTATTTCTAAGCAGTCAGTACCAGTTCATGTAGGAATTACTGGGCCGCTAAAAATTACAAGCTTGATAAAGTTTGCTAATATTGTTGGTGCAAAAAATTCCATAAACTTCCTTAAATCTAATTTTACTAAGGCTTTAGATTTAATGAGACCTAAGGACCCTAATGATATAATTGGAAAATTAAAAGATCATACTGATAATTTTCACATTTATACTTTTGGTGGACTTAAAGAAACAAACAATTGGTTGATGGAGAACAATTATGTCTAAAGAATTTGATTACAACAAAATAAGGCACGTAACATCAGTAGATCAATCTGATAGAAAAGTTCCTTATAATTTAAGGCAAAGCGGACCTACCAAGGTTGAAATGTTAATTTCAACTAGAGTAAGAAAATCACCATATTGGCACTTATCTATGCAGGCTGGATGTTGGAGAGCGACTGTCTACAATAGAATTTACCATCCAAGAGGATACGTAAAACCTGAAGATGGTGGAGCTATGGTGGAGTACGATGCCATAAAAAATCATGTTACGATGTGGAACGTAGCAGTTGAAAGACAAATAAGAGTTAAAGGTCCAGATGCTGAAAAATTTGTAGATTATGTAATAACAAGAGATGCAACAAAAATTTCTCCTATGAGAGCTAGATATGTAATTTTATGTAATTCGTATGGTGGAGTGTTAAATGATCCTATCTTATTAAGAATATCAAAGAACGAATTCTGGTTTAGTCTGTCAGATAGCGATATATCGTTATATTTACAAGGTGTAAATTGTGATGGTAGGTTTAATTGTGATATTGAAGAAATTGATGTTTCCCCTGTGCAAGTACAAGGTCCAAAATCCAAATTGCTAATGCAAGATTTATGTGGGGATCATGTTGATTTTGACAATATGCCGTTTTATGGACTTGCTGAAGCAAAAGTTGGTGGAAGAAGTTGTGTGATATCTCAAACTGGCTTCTCTGGAGAAGCAGGTTATGAAATATATTTAAGAGAAAGTACTTTGTATGCAGAGGATATGTGGAATGCAGTACTCGAAGCAGGTAAAAAACATAAATTAATGGTTATAGCTCCAGCCCACCATAGAAGAATACAAGCTGGAATTTTATCTTGGGGTCAGGATATGGATTATCAACATAATGCATTTCAATGTAACCTTGGTTACCAAGTCTCGTTATCAGGAAAAGGTGAATGGAATAAAAAAGCAGATTATATTGGAAAAAAGGCTTTAGAACAAATGAGAGATGATTTAAGGGCTGGTAAAAAACCATATAAACTTCAACTAGTTGGATTAGAATTAGGTGGTAAACCAATTGAGGAGTATGCACCAGATTTTTGGTTGATATCTGGTGAAGGAGGAGGAGAACCTATTGGATTTATAACGTCTCCTTGGTACCATCCAGAAAAAAAAATTAATATAGCAATGGGTTATATTCCATATGATGGCACATTAAATGCGAACGGTTTTCCAAAAGGTAAACCAGGAACTAAGTATAAGGTTCATTTACCAGAAAAATATTCAGATAAACCAGGAATTCCTGTTGATGCAATAGTCGTAGATATACCTTTTACCGAATCTTATAACGCAAATACAAGAGAAGTTGTAAAAGGGTAATTAACTTTTTAGTTAAAAATCATGTTAGCCGAGTTTTTAAACATAGTTTTTAGATCTTTAAAGCTCGATAAATCTTTATATAAAGAAAATAAATATTTTGGAGAAGCGGGTATATATTTTGCAGGTTTGATAATGATCTTAGACGGTATAGCCGGAGCTTTTGCCGCAAATACAATCGTTAAAACTTCAATTGGATTGTCAGGGTTAACAGCTATATTGGCTTGGCTAATATGGGCGTTATTTATATTTGTAATTGGTGTAAAAATATTTCCAGATAAGGAAGCTAAAATCCCTTTTAGAAAAGTATTAATTTCTGTTGGCTATGCTCACGCACCAGGTCTTATAAGATTTTTTGCAGTAACTCCTGAACTGGTAATTCTTATAATTTTTTTGACACAATTTTGGATATTTGCATCATTAATTATCGCAACAAAACAAGTTTTAAATCTTAAGTCAAACTTTAAATCCTTTGGTATAGTGTTTTTATCTTTTTTAATAATAGCTTTTTTATCTGTAACTTTTGTAATGAGTAGAATGGATGCATTACCTGTGAGTACTACAATTTAAATAGGAAAAAAAGTTCTTGAAATCCTACAGGACTCGCAAAATTTAAATCCCGTTAATATAAGGTTTTGACTGACTGTTTCGTCTTTTTTTCTGCAATTTTCACATATGTCGTCTAATTCTTCCGCATGTTCTTCACTTAAATATTGTGTTTTTTTTTTTGTCATCAAATTGTTAAATTAGTTATATAATAAACTATCAAAACAATAAATTGTATGAAAAAAAGTCTAAAACCTAAAGTTTCTATAATAATGGGTAGCCAGTCAGATTATTCTACAATGAAGTATACAGAAAAAGTCTTAAGAATATTGGGTATAAAGTTTGAAAAAAAAATTGTTTCTGCTCATAGAACTCCAAAAAGGATGTTTAGCTTTGCCTCTGAAGCTGAAAAGAATAATATTTCATTGATAATTGCTGGAGCAGGTGGTTCTGCACATCTACCTGGAATGGTGGCCTCCCTAACTAAAATTCCAGTTATAGGTGTTCCAATTGAAAGCCAAAAATTAAAAGGTTTAGACAGTTTATTATCAATTGCTCAAATGCCTAAAGGAATACCAGTTGCAACAGTAGCGATTGGGAAAGATGGTGCTATAAATGCTGCTTTACTAGCAGCATCGATAATTTCTCGATATAATTTAAAAATAAGTAGAAATTTAGATAAGTGGAGAATTAAACAAACTAAATCTGTAAAAAAAAAACCAATATAAATGTTTAAGCCTGTTCTTGGAATTATCGGAGGAGGTCAACTGGGAAGTATGTTGGCACAGGCTGCAAAAAAATTGGATATTAGAACAGTTATATATTGTGATGATGAAAATGCACCAGCACAACATTTCTCAGATGAATTTGTGTTCGGTAAATATGATAATTTTAATAAATTAAAAGAATTTTGTTATAAAGTAGATATTATAACTTACGAATTCGAAAATATACCTTATGAAACTTTACAAAATTTAAATAATGAGAAAAAAGTTAATCCTTGTCCAAATATTAATAAAATAATTCAGAATAGACTTTTTGAAAAAGATTTTATAAATAAATGTAATCTTAGAACAACTAAGTATGTGCATATTAAAAATCAAAAAGATTTGCAAGCTAGTGATGAATATGTTCCTGGTCTATTAAAAACTTGTACATTGGGTTACGATGGAAAAGGTCAATATAAAATAGAAAATTCTGATCAATTATCTAATTTTGAAATAGAAACCGATAAAGAGTATATATTAGAAAAATTTATAAACCTAAAAACAGAAATTTCAGTTGTTTTAACTAGGTAT
Organism: uncultured Pelagibacteraceae bacterium; assembly: GCA_902562875.1. Classification (GTDB taxonomy): domain Bacteria; phylum Pseudomonadota; class Alphaproteobacteria; order Pelagibacterales; family Pelagibacteraceae; genus Pelagibacter. The sequence continues at coordinate 88,561 of CACEVB010000002.1, forward strand.
GGACATCAAAAGTGCAGTATTTATGAACCCATAGAAAACAAACATGAAGAGCAAATTTTAAGATATTCAGAAATTCCAGCAAAAATACAAAGCGATATTTTAGATAAATCTAAAGAATGGGCAAGCATTCTTGCTGAAGAACTAGACTATATTGGAACAATGTGCGTAGAGTTTTTCATAGACAGAAATGACAATTTATATGTTAATGAAATTGCTCCTAGAGTTCATAACTCAGGACATCTTACAATAAATGCTTATAATGTAAGTCAATTTGAAAATCACATACGTGCAGTTTGTGGCATGGAAAAAATTAAATTAATCAAATTTTTTGATGCAAAAATGATAAACTTAATTGGAAAAGATATAAATCTCTATAAAGGAAAAAAATTAAATGAAAATGAATATTTTTATGATTATCTTAAAAAAGATATTAAAAGCAACAGAAAAATGGGTCACCTAACAATTTTAAAGAAATAGATTAAATTCTTTTTAATAAGGAGGAATAATTATTTGTAGGTTTGTTTACATTTCTCGTAATTTTATAAAATTCTAAATTCGGTTTTTTTCTATTTTCCAATTCTTTTGAACCATTATTATCAATATTTAAATATAACTCTATATCTTTCTCATTTAAAATAATTGGTTGTCTATCATGTATTTTAGAAACATTTGTATTGGCATTTTCTGTAATAAGACAAAACTCATTGTTAGAAAAGATGCCAGCAAAAAATATTGTTTTCCTGTCCTCTCTGAAAAAAAAGTATGGTGTCTTAGTGCTGCCTTCTTTTTTCCACTCATAGAAACCATCTGCAACAGCAATACACCTATTAGTTTTTATTAATTTCTTAAAAGAAATTTTTTCATTTATTGTCTCAATTCTTGCGTTTATCAAAGGTCTAAATTCTTTTTTTTTTGCCCATGATGGAACAATACCCCATTTATGAATTTCAAGAGTATTTCCGTTTAAATATCTTTTTATGACCGGTAAATTTTGTTGAGGGTGAGCATTGTAGTTGTCAGTATTATTTACATTAATTGACTTCTTTACAATTTTTATGGTTTTATTGATCGGGTTTGTAATTACATATCTTCCACACATATTTTCTTGGTATTAATTCTTAATAAATTATATGATTTTACAAATATATGAAATCAATACAAAATAATTTTGAAGATACAGAAGTAAATAAACTTTTACAAAATCATTTTATTGAACTTCGATCGGTTTCCCCTGAGGGTAGTACTCATGTTTTAAGTATTGAGGGATTAAAAAATAAAAGTATTAAATTCTGGAGTTTATGGGATGAAAGTAAACTTATTGGTTGTGGGGCGTTAAAATTTTTAGACACATATCATGGAGAATTTAAATCAATAAGAGTTTCAGATAATTTTAGAAAAAAGGGGTATGGAAAGAAAATTATCTATCATCTTATTTCTGAGTCTCAAAAAATGGGTATAAAAAAATTAAGTGTTGAGACTGGAGCAGGAAATTTTTTTGTACCAGCTAGGAAACTTTTTATTAGTTGTGGCTTCAAACCTTGTAAACCTTTCGCGCATTACAAAGATGATCCAAATTCATGCTACTTTGATTTAATAATTTAATTAATTAATTAATTATTTTTTTCGTTTTTTCAATATTTAATTCTAAGAGAATTGATAAGCTCTCATACAAATCAATCTCTAAATTATTTTTTTTCTTAATTTTTCTATTTTCTATTTTATCAATTATATATTTAGTTGTTGGTACACCAGTCTCTTTTTCAACAGCTTTATTTGCACCATAACTAGCACCAGCGTGATAAACATTTCCAGTTGACACAAGTGTCATAGTGGGAGCAATCATTGCTGTAGATTGAACACAACTATTTAAAAAAATTGTAATAAATACGATTGTAATTATTTTATTTTTTATTATCACAGTTTTACTGTACTAAGATTTTATCTTGATACAAGACAGAAATTAAAAATTATTACTAATATGAACTATTTTCTTTGTATAACAAACAACTCATTATTAAAATAGAGTCCTTTATATTTATTTACAATTTTTTTTACAGTTTTCTGGTAATTTTTAGATTTTTCTGCTTTAAAAATTTGTTCATCTGTCATTTGATTTACATACACTGCAGCATTCCACGCAGAAAAAATTACCGAAGTTGCAATACCTCCTGATATTTCGTTTGGTAATGCTCGTAACATGTATTTAAACTTTTTTGATTTATGGAACTTTATCTCTTTTAATATATCCTTATCTAAATTTGATTTAATATACTTTACTATCGAGGGGTATAAAGATGGAAAGGGGTTTTCCTTAGGCCATACCTGCTTAATAATTTTATTTGCAGGGTCTCCCCCACAAGCATGAACAACTATTAATTTTCCATTTTTTTCAAGCGACTTAATCATTGGTTCAATAACAAATTTTACCTTCTTTTCAGCTGTAACTCTTGATCTATAGGGTTGTGATGCAATTATTATATCATAATAGTTTTTTCCATTATTTTTTTTTGGTATTACCTCCTTGAGGGTAAATTCTTGATCTTTTCTGTAGATAACAATTACCGATGGTTCTTTATAGGTAGGATTTCCTGTCTTTGGATTTCTTTCTACTTGCCATTTCTTGGCTAAAAAATCTTGATTGAGTTTTCTTAATTGAGCGGAAAAATCTAGTGAGGAATTTCCAGTTAATTTTACTACCTTCCAGTTCATTTTTTTTTGTTTAAACCTGTTATTTGATTTTAAGTTTGTAGATTCAATGTAATTTAAATTTGATATTACAAATACAGTATTTTTATGTTCTACAAATCTATCAGGAAGTTTTTCTAGCCCCAATCTTACATCCTCCATGCTAATTTCTTTAGTAGTTACCAATAAAGGGATATTTGGCATTTTTTGATGACATTGTCTCATTACGCTCATCAACAAAGATCCATCACCCATACCTGCGTCAAATAATTTTAAAGCTGGATATTTTGGTTTTGTACTTTGTATAATTAGCTTTAAGTTATCGGCAATCTTATTTTTTTCGTTTGTTGTAGTAACAAATAACAAATATTTTTGTCTATTATCAAAAAATCTAAAATTTTTTTTCATAAGTGATTTTACGCTAGAAAATTAAAATGTATAATTTAAATTAATTCTTTAAAAATGAAAGAATAAAGTATATTAAATAACTCTCTAATTTGTTGATAAATGAGCAAAATAAAATCTGATATTGAGATTGCAAGAAAAGCAAGATTGAGACCTATTAAAGATATTTTAAAAAGATTAAAAGTTCCTGATAAACCTGAAGCATTTAGTCCAATGGGAAGACATATAGCGAAAATTAATTTTGAATATTTAAAAAAAATAAATAAAAAAAAAGACGGAAAATTAATTTTAGTAACTGCTATATCTCCAACGCCGGCTGGTGAAGGAAAAACAACCACGTCTGTTGGGCTATCAGACGGAATTAATAAAATTGGTTATAACAGCACAGTATGTCTAAGAGAACCAAGTTTAGGACCATCATTTGGTATGAAGGGAGGTGCGGCAGGTGGAGGATATTCACAAGTCGTTCCAATGGAACAAATAAATTTACATTTCACTGGAGATTTTCACGCTATTACATCTGCACATAATCTATTGTCTGCATTGATTGATAATCATATTTATTGGGGAAATAAACTAAACTTCGATGAAAATAAAATTGTATGGAAAAGAGTAATGGATATGAATGATAGAGCATTAAGATTTGTAAATATTAATACAAAAGGAGTTTCTAAAGATTTTATTAGAGAAGATGGATTTGATATTACTGTTGCATCTGAGGTGATGGCAATATTTTGTTTAGCAAATGATTTGAAAGATCTTGAGCAAAGAATAGGTAATATTACGATAGCGTATAACAAAAATAATAAAGCAATTTTTGCTAAAGATCTAAACGCTCAGGGTCCTATGACAGTTTTATTAAAAGAGGCTCTAAGACCGAATGTTACTCAAACACTTGAACATAATCCTGCGATTATTCATGGTGGACCTTTTGCAAATATAGCTCATGGTTGTAACTCCGTAATTGCTACTAAAACAGCATTAAAATTATCTGATTATGTTGTTACCGAAGCTGGGTTTGGTGCAGATCTTGGTGCTGAAAAATTTTTAAATATTAAATGTAGAAAATCAAAAATTATACCAAGTTGTGTTGTAATAGTAGCAACAGTGAGAGCATTAAAAATGCATGGCGGACTTGAAAAAAATAATTTAAAAGAAGAAAATTTGGATGCTTTGAAAAAAGGTTTAGTCAACTTAGAGAGGCATATCGAAAATATAAAAAAATTTGGTTTAGAGCCGATAGTTGCTATAAATAATTTTATATATGATACAATTAAAGAGATAGACGTAATAAAAAAATTTTGTAAAGGAGTTTGTACTCAGGTTAGCGTTTGCTCCCATTGGGCTAATGGTGGAAAAGGTGCGAAGGATTTAGCAAAAAAAGTTATTAAAATTTGTAAGAAATCGAAAACAAAAAAATTTAATTATTTATATAATGAGAAACTTCCTCTGTGGGATAAAATTGAAAAAATTGCAAAAGAAATATATGGAGCAAACAAAATTATTGCATCGGATGATGTTAAAAGAAATTTAAAAAAATTTGAGATAAACGGATATAAAAATTTACCAGTATGTATAGCTAAAACTCAATATAGTTTTTCAGTTGATCCTAAGTTGGTAGGAGCTCCCTATGATCATGAAATACCGATTAGAGAAGTTAGACTTTCGTCAGGAGCAAACTTTATTGTGGTTGTATGCGGATCTATAATGACAATGCCAGGACTTCCAAAAAAACCAGCCGCTGACAAAATAAAATTAAATAATAAAGGTGAAACTGAGGGTTTATTTTAATAAATCAAACCATCCCAAAAGACTTTTGATAAATCGTTACCTGTAAGTTGTTTGTATTGAGCTAATCCAGTAGGGGATGTAATGTTGATATCACCGATTATGAAATTTGATACAAAATCTATACCAGCAAAATAAACATTATTTTTTAATAAATCTTTTGCAATAATTGTCGATATTTTTTTTTCTTTATAATTTAAAGTTGTTTTAATCGCCGACCCTCCTTGAGATATATTAGAAAGAATTGAGCCTTTTGGTGGAACTCTTCTAATTGCTCCACAAACTTTACCATTAATTATAAATACCCTTTTATCTCCCTTGCTTACTGCTGGTAGAAATTTTTGAACCATTACATGCCCGTTTTTAGATAAATATAACGATAATTTGTTTTTATTTAATTTATTTTTTATTAATTGGACATCTTTACCTGCGTAACCATGAATAGGTTTGATTACAATTTTCTTGTATTTATTATGAAATTTATAAATTTCGTTCATGTCTTTGGTAAATATAGTTGGGGGCATATATTTAAAAAATTTAGATGAGTAAAATTTTTCTGATATATTTCTAATAGACAAGGGGTCATTAATAACTTTTACTTTTGAGATTATTTTTTCAAGATACAAAGTTGAATTTATGTACTCAATATTAAAGGGAGGATTTTGTCTGATTAAAAGAAATTTCGATTTTACTAAATTTAAATCTTTTTTACCACTTTTTAAGAAAAAATTTTTTTTTCTGTCAAAAAATTTTACAAAATACCCTTTGGCTGAAACTTTTTTATTAGTTAAAGTAAGTTCAGCTGTCTGATACCAAAATATTTTAAAGCCTCTTCTTTGTGCTTCTAAACAAAGTAAGTATGTAGTATCTGTATAAATATTAATTGATTTAATATTATCAGCTTGTACAGCAATTATTTTTTTTATTTTTTCCAATTTATGCGATTTTAAGTGATTTTTCAGCTTTTGTCTTTTTTTCTAACAACATGTTTTCAATATTTTTTAAGTAAATAGTTTCATTATTTTTTTTGGTATTAATATAATTTCTTTTAATCAAACCTTTTCTACTTATATCTAAAAAAATATTACCCCACTCTACAATATCTTTACCATTAATTTCTGTTTTAAGACCTTTTTTTGGTGCTTCAAAGTATGCATTTAAAACTTCATTTGGTTTCCACTTACTTAAAGTGTCCAGTGCTTCTTCAAGATTTCCATAAATTAAACCTGTAAAAAATGCTGGTGCAGCACAATGACAATCCCACTCGCACGCATCTATTGATCTGATCTCTAAATATTGTTTTAACCTTATTTCAGTAAATATAGTGCTCAAGTGTGTTTCTAAATCTTTTTTTGTTGGAGACTCCCTGTCTATCTCATTTATATTGTTTTCCATATAGTCTTTAAATGTGTATTTTTTTGGAAATAAATAATTAGAATTTTTTATTATAAATAATAATGGATAATTTAAACAAAAGTCTGCATATTTTTCAAAGTTCATATTTTCTAGAAAAATTTTTGGTAATCCTCCCCTTGAAGTGTTTTGCCAAACATAAGCTCTATAGGATAAAAATTGACTAAAAACTTTTTCTCTTATTGATGAATTGGCAAATAAAGAGATTGATAAAGGAGATAAATAACTACACAATTTAAAAATATCTGAAAAATTTTTTTCGTTTGAATAATCTAGATTTATTTGAGTACCCGCAGTTTGATACATCATCTCTAAACTTAATCTTCCATCTTTAGGCATTTCTTTAGTCATAACATGATATCTTTTTTTGGGGTTTGATGGAACATCTTTTAATTTTGTGAGTGGATCGTACCCAATCGACATAAGATCTAAATCTAGTTTTTTACAAGCTTGAATTAATTGTTCTTGAAATTGAAAAGACTCCGCACACGCTTCGTGAATATTTTTTAACTTTTCTCCAGCTAACTCTATTTGATTACCTGGCTCCAATGTTACTTGTTTTCCATTTAATTCTAAACCAATTAAATTTTCATTTTCTTTTACTTTATTCCATCCAAAATTTTCGTGTAAAAATTGTAAAACACTAGAAATTTTTTTATAGTTTGATCTATTATTTGTTTTTTTATCAAAAATAAATTTCTCATTTTCAATCCCAATATTTTTTTCATCTTTATTGCCTGCAACAAAATGATTTATTATGTCTTCTATAGTTTCAATTTTCATTTAAATAACTAATCCAATTTTCTAATTCCCTCATTCTTGAAACTTTTTCAGTATTTTTTATTTCTTTTTCTATCATTTTTACGTGTGTATCAATTTCATCCTGATCCTTAAAAGCTCCTTTATTTAATAATCGCTCTTTTCTAAAATGTATTAAACTTACCATTTTCTCATAGGTTATCTCTGGATGATATTGTATACCCCAAATGTCTGAGACACTTGTTTTAAAATTTAGTGCCATTACTTTATTCAAATTATTTGATGATAAAAGAACTGCATTACTTGGTATCTTAACAACCTCATCAAAATTAAATGCAGGAGAATTAAATTTATTTTGTTTTTTTTGATAAATGCGATGATTAAGTCCGTCTTTATTTATTTTAATTTTATGAGCTATTCCTCTATGTGCGCCTCTTATTGATTTTTTGACTTCTCCACCAGCTACTGTCACTGCTACTTGTAGACCCCAACAAATGGCTAGAATTTTTTTTATTTTCTTTTGACATTCTCTCATAAAATCAATTTGCCTTCTAATTTCCTCGGTATTATCATAGATGTTTAAACTACTTCCACCCCATATTAATCCATCATATTTTTCTAATTCATCTATTGAACTTTTTAAATTTGTGTCAGATGATGGATTTGCAATATCTATATTTAATTCTTTTTTATAAAAATTTATACTTTCAATAAGACTTTCAGTGTGGGTGTTTATACCTACATTAGTAAATTCACTATTCTCTTCTCTGGTATTACCCTCAACTATAAGAATTTTTTTTACCATTTAATCTCTAATTTTTTATTTTTGCAAATAGAGTCTATTAAAGCAAACATTATTGGGAATTTATCTCTTTTAAATTTTTTTTGTATAGCAGGTCCAACCTCGATAGCTAAGTCACATCCTTCTGTGGTTATATTTTTCATCTCAAGTTTTTTTATATTTAAATATTTTTTGCCATTACCGAGGTAGTATCCCATTTTACTATTTCTGCCACCCGCAATACTAACATATAAATCGCCTAACCCTGCTAACCCGTAAACTGTTTCTGGACGACCATTCATTTTTTTGGTAAAGATTTCCATTTCATTCAGAGATTTTGTGAATAATGCAGATGAAGTGTTATGAAAGTATTTACGTCTAATATTCTCGTCTAGTTTATAACCACTTAAGCCTATCGAAGCCCCGATTAACATTGCATATATATTTTTAACAGCACCCAAAATTTCAACACCTATAACATCTTTCGTGACCTCAGTATTATAATAGTCAGTTGATATTGATTTGCTTACTTGATTTGCGATAGAAATGTTTTGATTAGCAATTACAGTGCTAGTTCGAACTTTATTAATTAAACCTGCTGCGAGGCATGGACCTTTAATAGACGTTATGTTCTGTTTTGGTAAACCTCTTATTCTGAATGCATTATTTATTTTATTTGAAATTGTTATTATCTTATTTTTATAAACGGATAGTCCTTTGGTCAATATTATTAAATAATATTTTTTAACATAGTTGTTTACAAGTTCCTGGCTAACCCAATCTATTCCTTTAGAGCTTACAGCTATAACAACATAATTATAATTTTTTTTTAATTCAGTTTTTAAAAATTTACAATCTAGTATTTTTAATTTTTTTGGCAAGTGAGATTTAAGTAAAGGGTGATATCTATTTTTTTTTAATTTTTTTATCAGTTTACTCTCTATTTGTGTACCAATTAATGTAACTTTATTATTATTTTCTGTGCATGGCAGTGAAAAAGCAGACCCCATCGCTCCTGCGCCTATTATTAAAATATTTTTCATATTATTTTAGAGTTTTTCTAATTGCTTGGGTCCAACCATTCAACAACTTTAATCTGTGTTTATCTGCCATTTTTGGATAAAATTTTTTACTAATTTTCAGTTTTTTTGAAATATTAGGTAAAGATTTATAAACACCTCTGCCATAACCGGCAATTAAAGCAGCACCTAATGCGGTAGTCTCAATCACTTTTGGTCTTATTATATCAAGTTTTGTAATATTAGATAAAAATTGAAGAAACCAATTATTTTTAACCATTCCCCCATCAACTTTCATTAAGCTTGGATTAATTCCGTCGTTTTTCATAGAGTTTATTAAGTCTAGTGTTTGGTAAGCTACTGACTCAAGTGTTGCTCTTATTATTTCATTTCTACCGGTATCTCTTGTTAATCCTGTAAGGGTGCCTCTTGCATCTGATTTCCAATAAGGAGCCCCCAGCCCAGTAAAAGCTGGAACAAAGTAAACATTATTATTATTTTTAATATTTAAAGAAATTTTTTCAGTTTCATAAGCATATTTAATAATTTTTAATTTATCTCTTAACCATTGTATGCCCGCTCCTGCAATAAAAATAGAGCCCTCCAAAGCAAATGTAGATTTGTTATTAATTCTATAACATATTGTTGATAATAGTTTATTTTTTGATTTTAAAATTTTATTACCTGTATTCACTATTATAAAAGCCCCAGTTCCATAAGTAATTTTAGTAGAACCTAATTTAAAGCATCCTTGTCCCAATGCAGCTGCTTGTTGATCTCCAATTACTCCATTAATTGGATAAGACCCTTTAATAATAGATTTATTAGTTTTGCCAAAATAATCTGCGGAATTTTTAATAGATGGTAAAATACTTGCTGGTATTTTTAATAAATTTAATATTTCTTTATCCCAGACATTTTTTTTTATATTAAAAATCATTGTTCTAGAAGCATTTGTAGCATCTGTTGCATGAATTTTACCTTTAGTTAATTTCCAAATTAAATATGTATCGATTGTCCCAAATAATAATCTCTTTTTTTTTATTAATTTTTGTGCAAGTGATACGTTATCTAATACCCATTTAATTTTAGTGCCTGAAAAGTAAGGATCTAAAATTAAACCAGTTCGAGATTTTATAATTTTTTCATAACCTTTTTTTTTTAATTTCTCACATAATTCATGAGTTCTTCTGTCCTGCCATACAATAGCATTATAAACACATTTACCAGTTTTTTTGTCCCAAAGCAGGGTTGTTTCTCTTTGATTTGTAATACCAAGAGTTAAAATTTTACCTTTAAGCGATTTGCTTTTATTTATAACTTTTTTGAGAACTTCTTTTGTTGTATTCCATATCTCGTTGGGATTATGCTCCACCCAACCATTTCTAGGAAAGTATTGCTTAAATTCTTTCCTATAAATAAAAATTGGTTTCCCATTTAAATCAAACAAAACTGATCTTGTTGAGGTTGTTCCTTGATCAATTGCGACTATAAAATTTTTCACACTTATAAATTATAATATATTGTTTAAAATAAAATTAAATATACATTATTTGATAAATGAAATTAAAATCTAAAATAAGTAATTGGAATGTAAGTAAATTCATATTTAATAGAGAATATAAATTTAGCAGAAAAGATATATTAAAATATTTACCAAAATCGTATATGGAAAATGCTTACTCAAGTATCACGAAGTGGAATAATTATTCTAAAACGCCTTTAATTAGTTTAAATAAATTATCAGGAGAATTAAATATAGGTAATATATTCTATAAAGATGAGTCTAAAAGATTTAATTTAAAATCGTTTAAAGCATTGGGTGGAGCATATGCTGTTGATATAATTTCCAAGGGTATGAAAAATATTACAATATCTTCTGCTACAGCTGGTAATCATGGTAGATCCGTTGCATGGGGAGCTAAAAGACTAGGACTAAATTGTAAAATTTTTATCAGTCAAAATGTTAGTAAAGCAAGAGAAAAAACAATCGAGGAATTTGGAGCTAAAATCTTTAGAGTAAAAGGTAATTACGAAAATTCTTTAAAAGAGTGTATGAAAAAAAGTAAATTAAATAAGTGGAAGATCGTTCAGGATGTATCGACAAGAAATTATAAATTTGTGCCAAAACTTACTATGGCTGGTTATTCTATAATGATAAAAGAAACCTCATTACAAACAAACAAATATATTACACACATTTTTTTACAAGCTGGTGTTGGTGGTATGGCTGCAGGAGCAGTTGCAGGAGTTGCAAGATACTTTAAAAGAATACCAAAGATAATTATTGTTGAACCAGAAAATGCTGCATGTGTTTTAAAAAGTATTGAGAAAGGCAAAATGACAAAAATTAAAATTAGCAAGGAGAGTATTATGGGTGGTATGTCTTGTAATAAAATGTCATTAATACCTTGGCAAATTTTAAAAAATACAGCAAATTGTTGTCTAACAATATCTGATAAAAAAGTTCCTGATACAATTACCATGCTTGCAAAAAAAAGTTTTAGTGATAAGAAAATTGTTGGTGGCGAGTGTTCAGCCCCTGGCGTTATAAGTCTTATATCAGCTTGTAACAATAAAAAAATTAGATACAAGCTCAATTTAGGTAAAAAATCTAATGTTTTGTTAATCGGTTGCGAGGGTGATGTTGACAAAGAGCTTTATAAAATTCTTTATAAGAAAGGATCAAAAAAATTTAATAATGGCAAATAAAGCAATTGTTTGGATTAGAGATGATTTAAGAGTCAGTGATAACTCTGCTTTGTTATACGCAAACTTAAACCATGATAAAGTATCGGCTATCTATATTTTTAATAAAGAAAATTTTGATAATAAAAGAGAGGCTCAAAAATGGTGGATTAGTAAATCACTAGAAAGTTTTAAAGAGGACTTAGACAAATTTAATATAAATTTAGAATTAATCATATCAGAAGAAGTGAAATTTTTTTCTGAAATTAAACACAAAGACATATCCATATATTGGAATAAGGTTTATGAACCAATGCAACTAGATCTGGATAAAAAGATCTCGAAAATTTTGAATAACAAAAATATTGAATATAAGTTTTTTAAGGGTAACGTCCTAAATGAATTTCAAACAATAAAGAAAAAAGATGGAACACCCTTTAAAGTATTCAGTCCATTCTGGAGACATGCTGAACCAATATATTTGGATAGAATACCAAAAAAAGAGAAGGGATTGATTAAGTTACAAGAGAAAATTGATCTTTTCAAATCTGATTCAAGACCGAATAATATTTTGCCAGTAAAAAAATGGTACAAAAAATTCGAAAATTACTGGAGAGTTTCTGAAAGAGAATCACAAATACAATTGCAAAAATTTTTAAAAGATAGAATTTTAAATTATGGAACAAATAGAGATTTTCCGTCGCTTAATGGGTCCTCAAAATTATCTCCATATATACGAAATGGTCAGTTGAACGTTAATAATATTTGGCGTAATTGCTCAAATGTTAAAACTAAAAATATTGGAATTAGAAAATATTTGAATGAGTTAGGTTGGAGGGAATTCTCACATAGTTTAATTAATAATTTTCCTGAAATGTTAAAAGGTAATTTAAGAAAAGAATTTGATAAATTTCCTTGGGTAAAAAATAAAAAAAATTTAAACGCTTGGAAAAAAGGATTAACTGGTTACCCTATCGTTGATGCGGGAATGAGACAAATGTATGAAACGGGATGGATGCACAACAGAATACGAATGGTTGTAGGTTCTTTTCTGGTCAAACATCTTAGAATTGATTGGAAAGAAGGTGAAAAGCACTTTCGTAATTGTCTTTTAGATTTTAATGAGGCAAATAATGTTGCGCAATGGCAGTGGGTAGCTGGTTGCGGTGCAGATGCAGCTCCATATTTTAGAATTTTCAACCCAATTTTACAAGGGGAGAAATTTGATAAAAACGGTGACTATGTGAAAAAATGGGTCCCGGAATTAAAAAATTATCCAGCGAGATTTATTCATAAGCCATGGGAATTAGAGGATAAATTTCAAAAATCTATAAATACAATAATTGGAAAAGATTATCCAAAGCCAATTGTGATTCACGAAAATGCAAGAAAAGACGCTTTGGATGCTTTTCAATCTATAAAAAAATAATCATTCACCCATGTAATGATGAATAATTTTTCTACTATGCTTTTCCTTCCTGTGCTCAAACAAATATAAACCCTGCCAGGTGCCTAACAATAGCTCATTGTTTTTTATGCTTAATGATATTTGATTATTAGTAATGGCTGATTTTATGTGTGCAGGCATATCATCGTCTCCCTCAGCTGAATGAATATAAAGTTTATTATTCATAGGAACTAGTTTATCAAAATAATTAATCAAATCAGTTTGAACATCAGGATCTGCATTTTCTTGTACTATTAATGAAGCGCTTGTATGTTGAATTGATAAATTTATTATACCATTTTTAATGTTCAAACTTTCAATCCAATTAATAGTTTTATGAGTAAACTCATAAAGTTTTTGCCCATTAGTTAAAATTTCTAAAGTATAAAAGTCCTGTCTCATTTATTTTTATTAAAATCTATTCCGTACGCAGACCTTTTTCCTTTTCTTAAACCAAAAGGTCCTGATATGAAAATAGTTAAAGGTTTAGTTCCAGGTTTTAAATCTACTCTATGATAAGTGTTAGCTGATCTAAATCCTATATATCCAGGGGGTCTCCAAATTTTTCCACTTTTCAAAGTTTCCCAATATCCATCTCTCAAAATAATTGTAATAAAAGGGAACAAATGATTATGTACACCTTCACCATGATCATTATCAAGCATTTCATGTATTAAAATGTTGAAAGGAAACCATCTAGGTCTATGCCTGAAAAGAAGGTAGTATCTATTCATCCACGGTTTTGCTTCTTTATATTTTGGATGAGATGGTCCTCTATCCAAAACAATTTTTTTTCTTCCAACTTTTGACAAAAAATTAAGAAACATTAATTATATTTATATAAAGAATTCTCCGTAATAAAAAACATTTTTTTATTATTAACGTAAGGTCTAGATATTTGATTTTTAGTAATTTTAATCAAGTTGTCGATTTTAGCATCAATTAAGTTAATTTTTAGTAGTTTACCATTGTTCAAACTAATGAATATATTATTTTTTACAATTAAATATCCATTTATGAAAATTTTTTTTTTTTCAAAATTTTTAATATATTTTTTTAAATTTGATGATCTGATTATGCTACCTTGATTTTTATCTAATAAAATTAAGTATCCATCGTTAGTCACAATAAAAATTAATTTATCTATTATTGAAGGAGCTAATATAGCATTAATATTTTGAATCCAATTAACTTTTCCATTTGTATTATCTATAGAAAATAGTTGATTATTATTATTTGAAAAGTAAATAATATTGTTACTCTCAACTAAATCTGAAAAAACATTAGAGAAAGAGTCCTCAATTACAGAATTATTCAATGTTGGTATTTGCCAAATTAACTCTCCTGTATTTATATTTAGGGAACTCAGGTCACCCAATGTGTTTATAAAAGTAACCTGTTTAGAGTTCACTACTAAGGACATTTTTGATTTAGATTTTATAAAAGTATTTTCGCTTTTATATTCCCAAATTTGGGAACCATTCTCTAATGAATAACATTTTAAAATGTTGTTAAGATCTATGACATAGAATTTATCCTTCAGGATTTTAATATGTGAATTAAAAGATGATGTATTTTTTTTTTTCCAAATTAAATTTCCATTATTTAGATTAACAAGATAATAGTTAGATAAACTATCTGTAACAATTAATTGATTATTAACATATGCAAAATTAAGAACGGGATTTAATTTTTTTTCATTTTTTGAATAATGATTTATTTTCCATATTAGTTCTAATTCGCTTGTTAATTTATAAATAGATCCATTTCCGTCAAAATAAATTATTTCATTTTTTTCTGTAAATAATAATTGTGAATTTAAAAAATTTTGATTTATAATTTTTGAAAATTTATATTTTTTACTTTTTTTGAAATCACCGTCAAAATTAAATAAAGTGTAATTATTAGAGTTATTTTTAACAAATCCGATCTGATCGTAATTCTGTTTAAGTTTAATTTTAATATTTGTGTTAATTTCATTGCTTTTACTATCAGGTTTGTTTTCAGATAAAATTTTTTCGTTTGTATTATGGGTTTCCTTTTTTTTGATATTAGACCATATTCCAGTTTTGGTATCTGTGGAACAATTAGTTAAAAGAAAGACAAATATTAATATAAAATATTTATTCACTAAAATCTCTTTGTAATCTTTTTTGAGCTTCTAATTTAATTTCTGGGTTAGTGTTATTAATAGAAATTATTTTTTCAAAAAATTCTTTAGCTTTTTGTTTTTGGTTTTTAGAATAATAATACTCACCTATTAAATACAATGAGTGAGATCTCCATATGTTGTTCTCTTTTATTAATGGATTAATTATATTTAAGATTTCCTCTTCAGAGCTAAAATCTGAATTATATAAAGCTTTTTTATAAATATTTAAGTCTTTAATTGTCTTATTTAGTTTTAATTCATTTATAATAATATCGAAATATAAATTTACTTCCTCTTTTGAGGAAATCAAATTATTTTCTATTAAAAAATATAATGCTAAAGGTGAGTATGTTTCGTCTTTTTTTTTGATTATTCCAGTTAGGTTTTTAATAACTTGTGCTTTATTCGTGTCTGAAAAATTTATAATAGAATTTTTATACAAATTTGAAATTTCAACTTTTTTTCTATCATTGATTTCTTTTAATACAAAAAATCCAAATATGCTAAGTAATATTACTATAATGATTAAAATTATAAATTTTGTATTTTTTTTAGTAAAATTTTTTATTTTTTGTGTTCTAGTTAATGAATTTATAATTTCAATTTCTTGTTCATTCATACTAAATCATATTCCTTAAAACATATTGTAAAATCCCACCGTTTTTATAATACTCAAGCTCATTTTTTGTATCAATTCTGCAAATAGTTTCTATAATTTTAATATCACCTGTATCATACTTAAATTCTACTTTTACTTTTTCTGATGGATTTACTCCTTTTTCAAAATCTAAAATTGAAATTAATTCAGAGCCCTTTAGTTTTAATTTATTTCGATTGAAACCATCTATAAATTGTAGTGGTAAAATCCCCATTCCAATAAGATTCGATCTATGTATTCTTTCAAAGCTCTCAGCAATAACAACTTTAATACCAAGTAGTTTAGTTCCTTTCGCGGCCCAGTCTCTAGAGGAGCCCGTGCCATATTCTTTTCCTCCAATAACGACTAAATCAGTACCTCTTTTTTTATACTCAACAACAGCATCATAAACAGGCATAATTTTATTTTCAGGATAAAGTTTTGTGAAGCCTCCTTCTGTGCCTGGGGCGATCTCATTTCTAATTCTTATATTTGCAAAAGTGCCTCTCATCATAACCTCATGGTTTCCTCTTCTTGATCCATATGAATTATAATCTTTTGGAAGTATTTGATGTTTCATAAAGTATTCACCAGTGGGACTCTCTTTTTGAATAGATCCTGCTGGAGAAATATGATCGGTTGTTACCATATCTCCTAAAATTAAAAGTGGCCTTGCATCTTTTATTTCTTTAAAACCCTCGGGCTGATCAGATAAATTTTCAAAAAAAGGGGGTTTTTTTACATAAGTGGAGCCTTCATCCCAGTTATAGATGCTTGAAGATGCTGTTTTAATTTTTTGCCACTGGGTAGGTCCCTCTGACACATTTGAATATCTATTTATAAACATTTCTGCACTTAAAGAACTCCGTAATGTATCTTCTATTTCTTTGTTACTAGGCCAAATATCTTTTAAAAATATTTCTTTATTATTTTTTCCTATGCCAATTGCACCTTTATATATATCTATTTCCATATGACCTGCTAGAGCATACGCCACTACCAAAGGAGGTGAAGCTAGAAAGTTTGCTTTAATATGTGGTGAAATTCTTCCCTCAAAATTTCTATTACCTGATAAAACTGATACTGTATAAAGATTTTCTTTTTCAATAGAGCTAACTATTTTGTCTGACAGTGGTCCTGAATTTCCAATACAGGTTGTACAACCATACCCTACTAAATTAAATCCTAATTCATCTAAATACTTACTTAGACCAGCTTTATCTAAGTAATCAGTTACAACCTGTGACCCTGGTGCTAGTGAAGTTTTAACCCATGGTTTACTTTTTAAACCTAATTCTACTGCTTTTTTTGCTAAAAGCCCTGCTCCTATTAAAACATTAGGATTTGAAGTATTAGTACACGAAGTTATTGCAGCTATTAAAATTGATCCATCAGTAATTTCATAGTCCGAACCGTCTACTTTAGATGATTTTTTTTTGTCTCTCTTGGTTATTTCTTTATATATTTTTTTAAAATTTTTACTTGCTTCACTTAGTAAAACTTTATCTTGAGGTCTTTTTGGACCAGAGATAGTTGGTACAACTGAGGACATATCAAGCGATATTGTATCTGTAAATTCTAAATTACTTGACGCCCAAAGACCTTGTTCTTTTGCATATATCTCAACAATATTTACAATATTTTCGTCTCTACCAGAAAATTTTAAATATTTTAAAGTTTCCTCGTCAATTGGAAAAAAACCGCATGTAGCTCCATACTCAGGAGCCATATTTGCTATTGTAGCTCTATCTGCTAGTGTTAAATTTTTTAGACCATCACCGTAAAATTCGACAAATTTTCCAACTACTCCTTTATCTCTTAACATTTTAACAACTGTTAAAACTAAATCAGTAGCAGTTGTTCCCTCTGGCATCTTATTGGATAAATTAAAACCAATAACTTCAGGTATTAACATCGATATTGGTTGCCCTAACATACCAGCCTCAGCTTCAATACCACCAACACCCCATCCTAAAACTGATAAACCATTTACCATGGTGGTATGACTATCAGTTCCCACTAAAGTATCTGGAAATAAATATTTTGAACCTTGATATTCTTCACTCCAAACAACCTTGGATAAGTATTCAAGGTTAACTTGATGACAAATACCTGTTCCTGGAGGTACAATTCTAAAATTATTAAATGCTTGTTGACCCCATTTTAAAAATGAATATCTTTCACCATTTCTTTCAAACTCAATATCTACATTGTTGTCAAATGAATTTTTATTTGCAAATTCATCAACTTGAACTGAGTGATCGATAACCAAATCGACAGCTGATAATGGGTTGATAGCATTTGGATCTTTATTTTTATCCTTAACAGCTTCCCTCATAGCAGCCAAATCTGCAACAGCTGGAATTCCAGTATAATCCTGAAGTAATACTCTAGCAGGTCTATATGCAATTTCGGTTTTTGAATTTTTAGTATCTAACCATTTGTGTATAGCTTGAATTTGCGATTTTGTTACTGATTTTTCATCCTCAAATCTTAACAAATTTTCTAATAGCACTTTTAATGATTTAGGTAATTTTGATATACCATTTAATCCATTTTTCTCAGCTTCATTAATTGAATAATATTTAAAATCCTGCCCATTAATATTAATGG
Organism: uncultured Pelagibacteraceae bacterium; assembly: GCA_902562875.1. Lineage (GTDB taxonomy): Bacteria > Pseudomonadota > Alphaproteobacteria > Pelagibacterales > Pelagibacteraceae > Pelagibacter. The sequence continues at coordinate 106,948 of CACEVB010000002.1, forward strand.
TTTTTAGAGAGTTGTATGAATTTTTAGTTCCAGGTTTCATAGTTAATAATAAAATGTTGCAATACAACTTAATAGAAGCATTGACATAGCATAATTAAACAATTTAATAAATTTTTCATTTGTCGCAAATTTCCTCAAAAATTTACCTATAAGCGTCCAAAAATTGATGCTTATTACTGCGCAAAGGAATGAAACACCTATCACCCAAATAGAATGATTCACAAAATTTATACCTTTTTCAACATAGGTAGATACACATATAATTCCTACAATTACACCTTTTGGATTTAAAAATTGAAAAAAAAATGTTTCTAAGAACTTTACGGGGTTTTTTTTTTGATTTTCATTTATTTTGCTCGCAAATGCAATTTTATATGCAAGATATATTAAAAAGATTGATCCTGAAATTTTTAAAATATCTTGGAGTAAAGGATATATTTTGAATATATTTATTAAACCAAAATTTAAAATGCTAACCATTAAAGTAAATCCTAAAATTACGCCCAGCATATGAGGTAAAGTTTTTATAATTCCAAAATTAAATCCTGAATAAGATGCAACTATATTGTTTGGTCCAGGTGAACATCCTGTTCCTAGCATAAATAAAAAAAGTGACAAAAGTTCGGGGTGCATTCTGCTAAGCTACTGGTAACCCATTTTCAGCTTTTTGAGATGGATGGACTAATGTTACTTTACCGTCGTTATCAATCGATCCTAAAATAAGCACTTGTGAGATAACACCAGCAATATTCTTTTCTGGAAAATTACAAACTCCAATAACTTGTTTACCAACCAAATTTTCTTGATTATAAAAATGTGTTATCTGAGCTGAAGTTTGCTTGATGCCAATATTTGGGCCAAAATCTACTTTCAATACCAGTGATGGTTTTCTCGCTTTCTCGTTTTTTTCAACAGAGGTAACTGTTCCAAGTCTTATATCTATTTTATCAAAATCGCTATAGGTTATTTGTTCTTTCATAATAATAATATATAATTAATTTATGGCGAAAATAGATAACATATTATTTGAAAAATCAATAAAGATTCTCAAAGATCTTATATCTTTTAAAACAATTTCAGGAGAAAACAATTCTTCTTTAATAAATTACTGTGATGATATACTTAAAAATTGTGGTGCTTCTTCATTTAAAGTTTTTGATAAAGACAAGAAAAGAGTTAATCTTTTTGCAACTTTAAAGGCAAGAAAATCTAACGGAAAAAAACCGATTATATTATCAGGGCATACTGATGTAGTTCCTGTTTCTAAGGGTTGGTCAACAGATCCTTTTGTAGCAGAAATTATAAATGACAAATTGTATGGAAGAGGATCTTGTGACATGAAGGGATTTTTAGCCTGCTCATTAGCTTACGCAGAGATCTTTTCTAAATCTAATCTCTTAAGAGACATACATTTTTCTCTTACATTCGATGAGGAAACAGCCTGTATTGGAGCCCCACTATTGATCAAAGAATTAAAAAAAAGAGAAATAACAGATGGTATATGTATTGTTGGCGAACCAACAAAAATGAAAATTATAGATTCTCATAAAGCTTGCTATGAATATACAACTTTTTTTGAAGGTCTCTCGGGTCATAGTTCTAAACCGGAAGAAGGTGTAAATGCTGCTGAATATGCTTCAAGATATGTAAATAAACTAATGAAATTAAGAAATAATTTAATTAGTAGAGAACCCAAAGATTCTATTTATACTCCGCCATATTCGACATTGTCAATCGGTGGGATTTTTGGCGGAATAGCGCACAATGTTATTGTAGATAAATGTCATGTCAACTGGGAGACCAGACCGGTAAATAAAGAAGATGGAATTTATTTAAATAATGAAATTGACATGTATGAAAAAGAATTATTATTAGAAATGAAAAAAGGATATCCAAAGGCATCTATAAAAAAAGAAGTCATTGGAGAAATAATTGGTTTCAATAGAATAAAAGATTCTGAGGCATGTGAGTTTGTCTCAAGTATAACAGGAGACAATGAGAGAGAAGTAGTATCTTTTGGAACTGAGGCTGGTTTATTTCAGGAAATTGGAATTAGTACTGTTGTATGTGGACCAGGTTCAATTGAACAAGCACACAAGATTGATGAATTTATAGAATTAAGTGAAATAAAAAAATGTTTGTCTTTTTTAAATGGTGTAAGAAACAAATCAGTTATTAATTAACTCCATCCACCAACTGATTTAACTTCTAAAAATTCATGAATACCTTCTTGACCTGCTTCTCTACCAATTCCTGAATGTTTAAATCCTCCAAATGGAGCATCAACTGCAAGTCCTGCGCCATTTACGTCAACCATACCTGATCTTAGTTTTCTTGCAACCCTTCTAACTTTTTCATTGTCTTTACTTTGAATATAATTTGCTAAACCATAGTTTGTATCATTTGCAATTGAGATTGCTTCTTCCTCTGTTTCGAATGGTATAACAGATAGAACTGGTCCAAATATTTCTGTTTGCGCTATCTCCATACTATTATTTACATCTGCAAATACTGTAGGTTTTACATAATAACCTTTTGATAAGCCATTAGGTTTACCTAAACCTCCTGCTATAAGTTTTGCTCCTTCATCTATTCCCTTTTGTATTAATTTTTGAATTTTTTCATGTTGAGTGTTTGATATTACCGGACCTATATGTTGCCCGTCTTTCTCTGGATCATCAACTTTAAAATCATTAGCGAATTTTTTTAATTTATTTAAAGTTTCTTTATATATAGATTTTTCAACCAACATTCGAGTCGGTGCATTACATGATTGTCCAGAATTCCTAAAACATCTTGAAGCACCTCTTTCAACAGCCTCAGGATCTGCATCTTTGAATATTATGTTTGCTCCCTTTCCACCAAGTTCTAAACTTACTCTTTTAAAATCATTTGCTGCATTTTTTGATATTAAAGCACCTGCTCTTGTAGAACCAGTAAAGGAAATCATATCAATATCAGGATGAGATGTTAAAGCATTACCTGTTATTTCACCATTACCATTTACTAAATTAAATACACCTGGGGGAAATTTAACTTCATCAATTATCTCCGCTAATATCATTGCAGATAAAGGTGCGAGCTCAGATGGCTTTAATACCATTGTACATCCGGCTGATAAAGCTGGCATTACTTTTAAACAAACTTGGTTCATTGGCCAATTCCAGGGAGTGATCAAAGCACAAACACCTTTTGGCTCATATATTAATCTTTGATTTGGTGCATGATCACCTAGTGGCTTTTCAAATTCAAACTTTTTTAAATATTTAATAAAACTTTTAGTATGACTTGCGCCAGCTCCCACTTGAAGTTTGGAAGCAAATTCTTTTGGAGCTCCCATTTCCATTGTTATTGTCTTTGCAAAATCATTCCATCTTTTTTTGTAATTTAAGTACAAATTCTCGATAAGTTTAATTCGATATTCTTTAGAAGTTTGAGACCAACTTTCAAATGCATCTTTTGCTGATTTAACAGCTTTGTCGATATCTTCTTTATTTCCAATTGAAATTACTGCACAATTTTCTTCTGTTGCAGGATTTATTACCTTTAGTTCATTTTCTTTTTCAGGGCTTACCCAATGACCATTAATATAAAATTTTTTTTTATCTAACATAATTAAAAAATATCTTATACGCTTTTTTTTGCAAATAAATTAATAATTTCATAAATTATAGTTGCTGCTGCTAGTGATGTAATCTCTGCATGATCGTAAGCAGGAGAAACCTCAACAACGTCTGCAGAAATTAAGTTTAAACCTGACAAACCTCTTAAAATATTTAAAATTTCTCTACTAGTCATGCCTGCAATTTCTGGTGTGCCTGTACCTGGTGCAAAAGCAGGATCTAAAACATCAATATCTATGGATAGATATAATGGGTTACTCCCTACCCTATCTCTTATTCTTTTTATAATTTTATCAATACCTTGGCTTTGAAACTCATCACAATGAACTATTTTAAATCCAAAATCTTTGTCATTCTTTAAATCATCTCTACTATATAACGGTCCTCTTATACCAACATGCATTGAGGCATTATCTAAAAATAAATTTTCTTCTCTAGCTCTTCTAAATGGTGTTCCATGAGTATATGGAGCGCCAAAATAGGTATCCCAAGTATCTAAATGAGCATCAAAATGCACTAGTGCAACTGGTCCATTAAATTTTTTATTGATCGCTCTTAATAAAGGAAATGCAATAGTATGATCCCCTCCAATACTTATAATGTTATTAACTTTGTTTAATAATTTTATTGCTCCTTCTTCAATTTGTTTTATTGCTTCGTCAATTTTAAAAGGATTACAAACTAGATCACCTGCGTCAGCCACCTGCAATACTTTAAATGGTTCCTCATCATAATTTGGATGATAATTTGTTCTTAAATGTCTAGATGCTTGTCTCACGCTCTGAGGTCCAAATCTTGCACCAGGTCTAAAACTAGTTCCTGCATCAAAGGGTATACCAACCACAGCTATATCGCAATCTTTGACATCTCTAATCTCCGGTAATCTTGCAAAAGTAGATGGACCCGCAAATCTAGGAACTTTAGTTCCATCAAGAGGTTGTACCGTATCCTGTTTTTTATTCATCGTTCTAGAGATAAATTATTATTTTACAATAATTATAAGAAGGATGATCCAAGCAGCCGCATAGTAAAATGGCATGGCTTTTCTCCAATTAAATAATATTTTTTCAGCGGATTTACTTCTACTTTTTTTCATATAAATTTAATGTATCACATTCTTCAAATTTCCATAATAATTAAATAAATGAAATTTTTACAAGTATTAATAATTTTTTTGGTTTTCGGTATGAATACCTATGCTGATTCTATTTATTACTTAATTAAATTACCAAATTTAGAGATGGTCGATATTAATACTGGTAATCAAATAAAGACTTTTAAAACAAAAAAATATTTTAAAGTTGGCATTAAAGATAATAGCGTAGAATGCTACAGTCTAAGCGATAAGTTACTAAAAAATAGATATAATTTAATAAGAGAAAATCTCAGCATGTATAATGATGATTTTTTGAATAAAATTAATTTAAAATTTGTGGTTTTGTGTGAAGATTTAGAGGTAGCTTCGATACCGGCTCTAGGAGTTCCAAATCACCTCTTAAAAACAGTAATAATTAATATAAATACAGATGACTATAAATTGTCTAGAGTAATTCATCACGAGATATTTCATATAATTAATGATCAATATAAAAAATTATTTAATTACGACAAATGGAAAGATTTAAATTCTCAAGGTTTTCAATATCAAAATTGCTCCACCTGCACTGATAAATTTGGAATGCAGTTATTAAAAACAAAGGAAGGTTTTTTATCAGAATATTCTCAATCGGCAATAGGAGAGGATATGGCTGAAATATATTCTTTTTTAATGACCAAAAATATAGAATTGAAGAAAGTAATACAACAAGATAAGGTTTTGAAAAAAAAAATAAACTTCATAAAATCAAATATATTATTAATAGACAAAAGTTTTAAATTTAATCTATGATTAATAAAATTAAACAATCTAAGTCAGAGAAAATATTATTAATTTTTTTAATTACTTTATTTACTTTTAGTTTTGGGTCTTTTTTAATAATTAAAAATAAGTGTTTATTTGTTAAGAATTATGATCCAAACAAATTAAAATTTTTAAAACCAGAAAATATCGCTGTGCTTAAGGCACCATGTGGTAATGTAATTATTGAACTTTATCCAAAAATATCTCCAAAGTCTGTGAAAAGATTTAAAATGCTTATTGAGAATAATGAATACGATAATGTTGCTTTTCATAGAGTTATCAAAAATGTATTGGTACAGTCTGGTGATATTGAATACGGCAAAAAAGAAAATTTAAATTATGCAAAGATTGGATATGGTAAATCAAAATATGGAACTATAAATTCTGAAACAAAAAATAAATTTGAATTTCTAAGAGGAACAGTTGCTTTAGCAAGAACATATGAAAGAAATACAGAAGACACTCAATTTTTTATCTTGTTAAAAGATGCTCCTCTTTTTGAGGGGGAATATTCACCAGTAGGAAAAGTAAAGTATGGTTTAGAAGTTTTAAATAAAATTAAATATGACGATAAAACTGAGTATATATTAAGGCCAGACTTTATAAAAACATTTAGAATGTTAAAAAATTTAATTAATTAATGGCTTACCTGTAGTCAGAGTATGATTAATTCTATCTTGTGTTTTTTTCGTTTCTATCAATCTCATAAACGAGTCTAATTCCAACTTATATAATTCATCCTCAGAGAGAGTTTTGTCAATTGAGGTATCGCCACCACTAAGGACATTAGCTAATTCAGAACCAACTGTCATTCCATGATCTAATATAACATTATCGTTATATAATTTTTCAAGTAATTTTATCATTTTATCTTTTAAAGGTTTTCCGGACAATTTAAATTTACATTCAGTATCTGGAATAAAATTTTTATTATCATTTATTAATTTTAATGCAGTGGGAAATAAACTGTTTCTATTCATAATTTTTTTATCACTTGGCATCAAATATTTTAGTGGTTCGGCCTCTATAGGTGAGCTAGCAGTCTTACCATATCCAATAATTTCGAAAACTTTTAAGGGAGCAAAATCCGGATCTTTTTTTGACTCCTCAGATTGAGACCATCTCCATAACATTTCTTTACAACCTCCACCAGCTGGAACCAACCCAACCATTGTTTCAACTAGCCCAACAACAATGTTAGTATGCGAAGCAACGAAATTACTCTGAACGAGAACCTCAAACCCTCCTCCTAAAGTAAGACCAGATGGTGCAGAAACGACTGGAAACTTGGAATATTTTAAATGTTTACAAGTTTCTTGGAAATATTTAATAAATTTTTCAACAGATTTTAAATCACCTTTGTTTACAAAGTCCATAGTGTAAGAAAGGTTAACACCTGCTGAAAATTGCATACTTTCATTAATTATTATAAGTGGTTTGTCAGTGGCATTTTTTAAACAGTCCATAGAATTATAATCAAGTGCATTAGCTTTAGTAGTGAATTCAACAATATTATAGTCTTTAAATCGATAAATATTTGCTGATTTATTTTTATCAATTTTCATTGCATATGATTTTATTTTTCCAAGCGTTTCAATATCAGTATACAATTGTCTTTTTCCATAAAAATTTTCCTCATTAGATTTTGATAAATTTTCTAAAAATTTATTATTTTTAATTTGACCTAGTCTTTCAAAAAAGTTTTTTGGACCTATCTCATTTAACATCTCAAATGGTCCCATTGCCCAATTAAAACCTAATCTCATTGCTTCATCAATATCATTAAATTTATCTGTGATACCAGGTACTAATGAAGAGGCATATGTAATTATTTTTGAGATAACTGACCATGAATACTTTCCATATTTATCATCTCTATTAATTAATCCAACTATGTCAACAGTATCCATTTTTAAGTCAATTTTTTTAGATGAAGAATATTTTTCAGTATCGAGGTTGATTGCTTCTAATACTTTGTCATTATTCGATTTATTTATTCTATAAAATCCACCTTTACCTTTTCTTCCAGTGTATCCTTCATTTATTAATTTTGTTATTAGTGGAATTTCTTTTGCTACATTTTGAAAATCATCTGTCTCGGGCAGTTCTTTTTTAAAACTTTTTAAAACATCAACCATTAAATCAATTCCTATCAAATCATATAAACCAAATACTCCGGTTTTAGGTATACCCATTGGTCTTCCAAAAACTGCATCAGCTTCCTCTATTGACAACTTCATTTTTATTGCTTCTGTCATAGCAACTTGCATTGCGTAAACACCTATTCTATTACCAAGAAATCCAGGTGTATCGTTACACACGATAGCCCCCTTTCCCAACTCTTTTTCACAAAAAATTTTTAAAGAATTAATTTTATCTAAATCGTTATTTTCATTTTTAACAATCTCAAGTAATCCCATGTAACGGACAGGATTAAAAAAATGGGTAATACAAAAGTCTTTTTTTTCATTGTCTGTCAGCTTTTCTGATAAAACCTTTATGGGTATCGATGAAGTGTTAGAAGATACTATCGCTCCCTCTTTACGATTTTTAAATATTTTTGAATATATGTCATGTTTTATATCTATTCTTTCAACAACTGCCTCAACAATCCAATCTGCATCTTTAACAGTATCAAAATCTTCATTAATATTACCAACTTTAATATTGTTTATTTTTGACTTATCTATGAGTAAAGGAGGTCTTGATTTATGAATTCTCTCACGTGCTTTTTCGCTTATTTCCGTTTTTAAATCTAAAAGTGTTACAGGGACATCTGCATTACATAAATGTGCAGCTATTCCGCTTCCCATGGTACCAGAGCCGATGACAACTACTTTTTTGATTTCCATTATTTAATTGATATTAATTCCTCTAATTCTTTCTGATCTTCTTCTTAATAATTCAGCTGTAACAAGAATTAAAGTCGAAAGTATAATTAAACATGTCGCAACCGCAAGGATTGTTGGGCTTAATTGTTCTCTTAAGCCAGTCCACATTTGTATGGGTATTGTTGTATTTTCGAGACCAGCTAAGAATAATACGACTACAACTTCGTCAAAAGATGTCACAAATGCGAATAATCCTCCTGATATAACACCTGGTAATATCAAAGGTAATGTTATTTTCATGAAGGTATTTACTGGGTCGCTTCCAAGGCTTGATGCTGCTCTAGTAACACTATGGTCAAATCCCGAGAGTGTGGCAGTGACTGTTATAACCACAAATGGAGTTCCTAATATAATATGAGCTAAAACTATACCCGTATGCGTAGCAGCTAAACCGACCTTTGCCATAAAGAAAAAAATTGCAACACCAGATATGATTAGCGGAACAATCATTGGTGAAATTAAAGTTGCCATAATCAAACCCTTGTAAGGCATGTGTCTACTACTTAAACCTAGGGCTGCCGTTGTGCCTAAAACAATAGATCCAAGAGTTGCAAAAATAGCGATTATAAAACTATTCTTTGCCGCAAGACCCCAAGGGTTTTTAGTTCCATAAACCATATCCTCGTACCATCTAAGAGAAAATGCGTCAGGATCTAGCTTTTTCATCCCATCTGAAAAAACTAAAAACTCTTCAGCATTAAAAGATAAAGGGAAAATAACAAATAAAGGAGCAATTAAAAAAATAAATACTCCAGCACAAAATATTAAATAAATGTAATGCCATACTCGATATCTAATCTCTGTGTATTTAGGTAAAGCCATAATTATCCTAACTTAATATTGTCAACTCCTACTAATTTATTATAAACCCAATAAATTGCTAGAACACCTACTAAAAGCATTAGGCCCATTGCTGATGCAAAACTCCAATCAAGTGTACTTTTCATATGAAATGCAATTTGGTTACTAATTAAAGTCCCTGAAGCTCCACCAACTAAAGCTGGAGTAATATAATATCCAATTGCAAGAATAAAAACTAATAAGCATCCTGCGCCTATCCCAGGTATTGTTAAAGGGAAATAAACCTTCCAAAAAGCCACAAAAGGTGTACCACCTAAAGATTTACCAGCTCGCATTAGGCTTGGAGATATTGTTTTCATAACACTATAAAGTGGCAAAACCATAAATGGTAAAAGAATTTGTGTCATGGCAACATATGTACCAGTTTTATTATACATCATCTCTGGTCTATTATCATCTGCGACTAATCCGATCCAAACAAAAAAATCATTAACCACTCCTTGTTGCTGAAGTAGAATCATCCAACTTGCAGTTCTTACAAGTAATGATGTCCAAAATGGTAATAGAACACATATCATTAGAAGGTTGCTGTATTTCATTGGTAACGTTGCCAATAGATGAGCAATGGGATATGCCATCAAAAAACAAAAAACAGTTACAAAAAATGCAACTTCTAACGTTCTTAACCATAAAACTCGATGAATTCTTCTATCTTCTGGAACCTGAGTAATACTTCCACTTTCATCTTCAATTAAATCCATTCCTTTCAAGTATTTGGAGTAAGATATTTCTGGTGCTCTTCGTTTAATTGCTCTCCAGTACTCTACATTAGCCCATCTTTTGTGAACATCCATTATTTGTTCTTTATAATTACCTTCTTCAAACTTTTTCATTTTTCTTTGTAATTTTTTAAGAATACTTTTGAAACCATTTTTTTCATAGTTAAGTTGAGTTGCTAATTTTCCGAAGGTCTTTTCTTCAATTAATAATTTATAATCTTGATAAAAGGCTGCAAAAACATCTTCCTCTGGAAGCTCTTTTCCATCCCAACTTTCCATAGCTTTGTAAGTTTTTGGTAGCATATTGGTGACCATACGATCATCTACGCTTCTGAAAAGCATGTCACCTATTGGAAATACGTAAGTAATAATTATGAAAAATAACAACGGGCAGACTAATAAAAAGGCCTTTATTTTATTTTTCTTTTCAGCTTTTTTTAGACTTTCCTCTAGTGGAATGCCGTCAGTAGTTAGAATTTTTTGTGTTTCAGAACTCATAAATAAAAAGGGCGGTTATAAATAACCGCCCTAAATATATTATATAATTTTAGTCTTTAAAACTTAAAATTATAGTCCTGCTTTCATTGCTTCCCATTTTTCACCAAGCTCTGTACCGTTATCAGCCCAGTATAATGGATCAACTAAGAAGTAATTTTTTGTATTTGCAGGAGCTGTTGGCATATGTGGTACCATATCGGTTTTACCATCTTTATACCACGGCTCACCTTTTTCCATAACACCAATCGAAGATTTTCTCCATGGTGCGTATGCAATATACTTGGCACTTCCAGCTAAACCTTCAGTACTTGTCATTTCAGCTAAAGCTTTTTTCGCGTCAGCTTCGTTTGGTCCACCTTTAACTAATACAAAGTACTCATAGTCAAGACCTTGTCCATCCCAAACCTGAACTATAGGAGCTCCTTCTCCAACAGTAGCATTAAAGAATCTACCGTTCCAACCAGTAGCCATTACAACCTCACCACTCATTAATAATTCTGGTGGTTGAGCACCTGCAGACCAAAATACACATCCGCCTTTTGGATCTGTGCAAAGTTTTTTGATCTTGTCCATAGCTTTTTGAAGACCTTTTTCAGTTTCTAGTGCTTCGTAAATATTCGCACCACCGTTTTTAGGTTTCGTTCCACTTGCAATTAAAGCAATCTCTAAATTTGTTAAAGCGCCTGTATAAATTGCTCTTTTGCCTGGAAATTTTTTAGTATTAAAAAAATCTTTTATAGTTTTTGGAGTTCCTTTAACATTTTCACTGTTATAAGCATAGTTCCAAGAATATAAAATATTTCCTACTGCACATTTAGAAGGCATGCTAGTAAAGAAGTCTTTACTTGCAGGAGTTCCGTCTGGTGCTGGTGGAAAATCTTTGTCAAAATCAAATTCGACAAATAAACCTTCATCACATCCAGTGATAGTATCCATAGCGTATACATCGATAATATCCCATGTAATAGCTCCAGCTTCTTTTTGTGCTTTAATTTCAGATAATCCACCTGAGTAATCGACCCAATTGATATCGATACCTAATTTCTTAGCAGTAGGATCACCGTAACCTAATTTTTGACTCTCTGTATAAGCTCCACCCCAAGATGCAACTGTTACCGCATATGAAGTTGAGGTTAATGAAAGTACAAAAGAAAGGGTAAGTAAAATTTTACTTATTATTTTCATTTATCCTCCGTTTAAACGTTTTTTTATAAAATTAGATTACAGCAAGATAACTATTAAGAGTCAACTAAGCATAAGTGTTGTATTAGTTGATATATAATTGGTATTTATAACTATTCTACTTTGGGTCTAACGCTCTAGCGTCTTGACTATTCCATCCAATATTTATTGTATTACCTAACTTAATGTCTAGATTTTCTGAGCTATTTGGAACTTTTAATATAAATTCTGAATTACCTAATAAACTCAACCTAACTCTAGTGTGATCTCCATGGTATATTATTTCTTCAATCTTACCTTTATGGTTGTTATCCATAGAATCTTTTGGATTTATTAATGCCCTCTCAGGTCTTATTGATACAGTTGTTTTTTCACCTTTTGATTTTACAGATATAGGGTTAGCTATTATATTTACTCCATTAACTCTTACATAGCATTTGTCTTTTGAAATTTCAGAGACTTCTCCCATAAAAGTATTATTTTCGCCTATAAAGTCAGCAACAAATGAATTTACTGGTTTTTCATATAATTGATCTGGAGATGACAATTGTTGAACTTTTCCATCATTAAATACGGCTATTCTATTTGACATTGTTAATGCTTCTCCTTGGTCATGTGTTACGTATACGACTGTTACACCAATACTTTCATGTATGTGTTTAATTTCATATTGCATGCTTTCTCTTAAGTTCTTATCTAGAGCTCCCAAGGGTTCATCCATCAAGACTACAGCAGGATCAAATACTAATGCCCTTGCGACAGCTACTCGTTGCTGTTGTCCTCCAGATAATTGACCTGGCATTCTATTTTCAAAACCTGATAGAGATACCATTGATAAAGCTTTATCAATTTTTTTGTTAGCTTCATCTTTTGGCATTTTTCTTACTTTTAAAGGAAAGGCTAGATTTTCATAAACAGTCATATGAGGAAATAATGCGTAGTTTTGAAATACCATCCCAATTCCTCTTTTATGCGGGGGAATGTTTGAGATGGGGTTTTTATCTAAATAAATTTCACCATTCGTTGGAGTTTCAAAACCAGCTAACATCATTAAGCAAGTTGTTTTTCCAGAGCCGGAAGGACCCAACATAGTTATAAATTCACCCTCTGAAATATCTAAATTTAAATCTTTTACTACTAATACTTTTCCATCGTAGCTTTTGTCTACTTTTTCAAATTTTACAAACTCTTTATTCTCAGACATTTTTATGTTTTAAAACATTTGTAGAGGATATTTTCAAGCTATTTTATATATAGTTCTTTGGGAAAATTACCTAGTAATTCATTTCCTTTTTCAGTAACCCGAATGGACTCAGATGCTTCAACTCCCCAATCACCAAATTGCATTACTGCTATCATATGAAATGTTATATTTGGTTTTAATTCAGTCATATCACCTTTGTATATATTTAAAGTATGTTCACCCCAATCTGGTGGATACCCTATACCAATTGAATATCCTGTTCTGGACTCCTTTTTAATTTTATATTTATCAAGAACTTTCCAAAATTCTTGAGCAACATCGTTCGCGGTATTTCCAGGTTTTGTAACGCTAATACCTGCATTTAACGCCTCGATAGTTGCATTCATAGCGTCAATTTTTTTTTGTTCAGGTTTACCTAGTTGAACTGTTCTTGCTAAAGGAGCATGATATCTTTTTACACAACCTGATATCTCTATTATTGTGGATTCGCCATTTTTAAACTTATCTTGTGTAGCAGTAAGATGTGAAGCTGCTGTTCCAGCTCCTGTTGGGAGTAGTGTTGTTATGCTCGAATATTCACCTCCAACTTCTTTTGTGCCATGAAATAATGATTTTTGAATTTCACCCACTGCATCACATTGTCTTACACCTTTATTTATAACCTTCATAGCTGTATGCATTGCATTTTCAGTAATTTTTGCAGCAGATTTCATATAATTAATCTCAGCGTTGGTTTTAATTAGCCTCACCCAATTAACTAACCGGTTTGAATCTTTTATTCTTGCGTTTGGCAAACCTTGTTTAATTTTTTCATAACAGAATGCGGTAAAATAATGAGAATCCATTTCTAATCCAATTGAAAGTTTATCCCATTTTTTTTGTTTTATTATTTCAACTAGATAATCATAAGGGTGGTTTGGCCACTTATGTATATAATTTTCATTGTATACGATTATATTTTCATTTTTAAGATAGGTTTTTATATAAGCTCCAACGGAATCTTGTGCTCTAACAAAACATAAAGGCTGGTCTAAGCCGACATGAACCAGTACACATTGTGCATAATAAAAAGACCACGCATCATAACCTGTGAGATAATACATGTTAGCAGTATCGTGAGAAATTAATAAATCTATACCTTTGTTTTGCATGGATTTTTTTACATTATCTAATCTTTTTTTATATTCTCCTACTGTAAAATTCATACTAATTTGATCTCAATAATTTACCATAACCCTTAATAAAATTTTTCTCACCAATCTTATTAAGTGTATCCCATATAAGTGTTTGATTGCTTGAAAAAACCATTACCCCCAATTTTTTTTCAAGTTTGTCTATTATAGACAATGCAGGTAATGCCGTGCATGAAATAAACAATGCTTCTGCTCCATTCAATTTCGTATTAGATAATACTTTGAAAAGATATTCGCTATCAATTTTACCAATATTAACATCCGATTTTATGTCGAAATAAGAATTTGATGTTATTATAAATTTATTTTGTTTAAAAAAATCTAATACTTCATCATTTAATTTTTTTGGATAAGGTGTAAAAACAGCAATTTTTTTAATTTTGAACTTTTTTAGTGCACTTATTGATGATGTACTGGGTGTGGTTAATTTCGAATTTGCTTTTGCCTTTTTTACTTTGTCTTTTATTGATTTGTATCCGGTAGCAATAGTTCCAGATGTACACGCATAAGCTACACAATCAATCCTTTCGCCTGGTAAAATATCTTTTGTTACTTTTGTTATATTTTTTGACATTTTGATTAAATTTTTTTTTGAAAGTGGATTAAAACTTTCTATTCTATTTACAAATAAATCAATATTTTTTTCTTTCAATATAGTTTGAAAATCTTTTTCAATGATATAATCACTAGAAAGAACTATTAATCCAATTTTTGGAAAATTATATTTTTTGAATTTAGGAGTAATTTTTTTTGATTTCATAAATTTATTAATATTAATATACATTACTTGATAGTAACTGGAACTCTTTCTCTTGGGTATTTGCGATATATTTACTATTGAATTTATTTATCAATAAGATTTAATTTACTTTTATAAATTATTAATAATTAGAGGGAAAATATGAAAAAATTAGTAACCGCAATGTTCATTTTTATTTCTTGCTTTACTTCAAAAGCATATTCCGATGGGCATGCAATTAAAATGGGTGTAATTTTAGGATTTACAGGACCAATAGAGTCACTTACACCTGCAATGGCTGCTTCTGCTGAGTTAGCATTCAAAGAAGCATCCGACTCTGGAAATTTATTAGGTGGAAAATCTATTTCAGTTGAAAGGGCTGACAGCACATGTGTTGACTCTGCAGCCGCAACGACTGCAGCAGAAGGATTAGTATCGAATGGTGTAATAGCAATCATGGGTGCAGATTGCTCTGGGGTTACTGGAGCGATTGCAACTAATGTAGCTGTTCCAAATGGTGTAGTTATGATTTCACCTTCAGCAACTTCGCCAGGTTTAACTGATATTAAAGATAAAGGATTTTTTTTTAGAACAGCCCCATCGGATGCAAGAGGTGGTCAGGTCTTGGCTGACATAACAAAAGATAGAAAAGTTAAAACAATTGCTGTAACTCATACAAATAATGATTATGGAAAAGGATTAGCAGATGTTTATGTTGCTGCAGTAAAAGAACACGGTATAGAAGTTACTGCTGTTACTGCTCATGAAGAAGGTAAAGGTGATTACGGAGCAGAAGTAGCAACTCTTGCCTCGGCTGGTGGTGATGCATTAGCTGTGTTAGGATACTTGGATCAAGCTGGTGGAATGATTATTCAAGGTTCTTTAGATTCTGGTTCTTTTGATGTATTTGTTTTATCTGATGGAATGATTGGTGATTCATTAACAGATCGATTTGGTAAAGATTTAAATAAATCTTTTGGCTCACTACCAGGTTCAACGGGTAAAGGAGCTGGTAAATTTACTGAAGTGGCAAAAGCTGGTGGAATAGATTCTTCAGGTCCATATACAGGTGAATCATATGATGCTGCTGCATTAATTACTCTTGCTATGCAAGCAGGAGGCAAAGCGGATAGAGCTACTATACAAGCAAATGTTATGAATGTTGCTAATTCGCCTGGTAAAAAAATATATCCAGGTGAATTAGGAAAAGCTTTAGATTTGTTAGCTAAAGGAAAAGCTGTAAATTATGAGGGGGCAACTGGTGTAGAGTTTACTGATGTCGGTGAAGCTTTTGGATCCTTTTTAGAAAAAGAAATCAAAGGTGGAAAATTTAAAACAAAAAAACAAAGATAAATATTGTATTAAGCCCCGAATATACTCGGGGCTTAAACTTAAAATAGGTATTTATCAGCTAAATACATAAATATTCCAAGGGCAAATCCTAACAAGATATAGTACATTATATAACTGAATTTATTGCCTCATAGATTTCTTCTTTTGAAGTTTCTCCTATACTTCTGTAAACCTCTTTATTGTTTTTAAATATAAGAAGTGTACTTTGATACTGTACATCGAAGAAATTAGATATTTCTTTGTTTGTTACATCAAATGTAAGGTACTCAACATTGCTAAATTCTTTTTTTGCTTTGTTTAAAACTTTCATTTGGCTTGCGCAAGAATAACAATATTTAATCCAAGAACTAACTATAATAACTTTTCCGTCTGACTGGGCTTTTTTAAATAGATCATGACTAAAAGTAGTCTGCTTCTCTAGAGCAAATGAATTAAATGGCACTAAAATAAAAATAAAAATTAATAATTTTTTCATAATACTAATGCTTTACAATTTTTTCCGGTAAAATACCCTGCGGTCTATAGCGCATAATGATTAAAAGCCCTATTCCTATTATTAAAAACCTAAAATAAGGGGCACTGTTTATTAGATGTATTTTAAATTCATTTGTCTCAGGTAAATTTATAGTAAAAATGTTAATTAAGAATAAAGACATAGGTGCTGCTTGCACCCACAAAAACCAAACTACAAAACCACCTAGAATCGCACCAAAATTATTACCGGTTCCACCTACGATAACCATTACCCAAATTACAAAAGTGTATCTCATTGGCCTGTAGCTTCCAGGTGTAAATAATCCGTCATTGGTAACCATCATTGCTCCAGCTAATCCAACAATCGCTGAACCTAAAACAAATATTAACAAATGTTCCTTAACAACATTTTTACCCATCGCACCTGCTGAGACTTCATTGTCTCTAATTGCTCTCATTTTTCTTCCCCATGGAGAGTATAGTGCTCTTTGTGTTAATATTAATAGAGATATTACAATGATTAGGAATAGCCCTGTAAAGCATAATTTTACATAAACTGTGGAGGCATTTATCACTAATTGTGATAATTCATCTTGTCTTTCTGAAATAGAGTTAATTAAATTTAGTTTTGAAAAATTAAATTTTTCAACTAAATTTATAAACCATTGAGAATTTTGAAGATCTATTTCATATGGAGCTGGTCTTTTTAAACCGATTACATTTTTTACGCCTCGAGCTAGCCAATCTTCATGTTTTATAATTGATACAATAATTTCAGCGATAAGCAATGTTGCAATTGCCAAATAATCAGCTCGAAGACCAAGAGCTATTTTTCCAATCACAAAAGCGACACTAGCAGCGAATAAGCCCCCAACAATCCATGAAAATAATACTGGTAGTCCTAAACCTCCAAGGAATCCTGTTTTAGCTGGATCTATTGACTCTATACTTTCAATTGCAGGTTCAGAGATTAATCTAATTAAAATTAATCCTAAAATAAGTATTATAGAAATTATTAGAGTTTTATTTTTTAAATATTTAAACTTAGATTTTATAAATTTAATTGATATGACCATCATTGCTATAATTAACAAACAAATAATCAAGCCTAAACCTCCAGCATTCCAGGCTTCAGGAACCGGTGCAACAGATACCAGCACAACTGCTAAACCACCTAAAGCTGTGTATCCCATTATTCCAAAGTTAATCAACCCTGCATAACCCCATTGAATATTAGCTCCAATTGTCATGACAGCAGAAATTAAACAATAGTTAAGAATTGATAAAGCTATTGACCATGATTGAAATATTCCTACCAAAATTATAAGAATTAGCATTATGGAGTAGGCTGCTATAACATTAGAATATTGTCTCATATTTTTTTACCCTCAAATATTCCAGATGGCCTAAAAAGCAATACTATAACTAAAATTGAAAATGAAATAGCAAACTTGTAATCTGTTGATATTAATTGGACTAAGGAGTTTGGTTCTAAAGCTTCAGGTAAAATATAACTAAAAAATTTTTTATAAGCATAAGTTAAAAAAATTTCAGCAAAAGCTATTACATAACCACCTAAAAAAGCTCCATATGGATTACCTATACCCCCAACAATTGCGGCAGCAAAAATTGGTAGCATATTATTAAAATATACAAAAGGTCTGTAACTTTTATCTAAGCCATATAATATTCCTCCAATTGACGCTAAAATACCAGCAATCACCCATGTTATTAAAACAACTTTTTTTGGATCAATGCCTGAGAGTAATGCTAAATCTTCATTGTCAGAGTATGCTCGCATTGAAGTTCCTGTTTTAGTTTTATTTAAAAACCAAAACATTATTGAAACTACAACAATGGTAACAAAGATTGTAATAATCTGAGTCGATTTAATGGTTAATCCCTCGTTTAAACCTGTGATCTCCTTAAATTTTGTTGCCTTTAAAATGAATTTTTCACCATCTAAAAACCTACGGTCAGACGGACCAATAATTATTCTTATAATTGCCTGAGTTACAAACATAACACCAACACTAACCATTGCGAGTTGAACTGGAGGACTTTTTTTTATCCTATAATAACTAAAAACAAATTTATCAATTATTAACATGTAGAAAATCATCATTAAAACAGCAAATGGTATTGTTAAAAGAGCTGTAGGCAATAAGCCAAAGTTAATACCTATAGATTGAAAATAATACGTTAATATTACTGCAAACATAGTACCAAACGACATCATGTCCCCAGTTGCAAAATTTGCAAATCTTAAAACACCATAAATTAAAGTCACAAATATTGCTCCAAGAGCTAATTGTGAACCATAAGTTAGAGCGGGTAAAACTGTAAAGTTTAAAAGTAAAACGACTGCATTTATAAAATCCATTTAAGCTCCTAAGAAAGATCTGCGCACCTCTGGGTCATTCAATAAATCTTTACCCAAACCCTCAAATTTATTTTCTCCAGTAACTAATACGTAGCCTCTATCTGATATTTTTAATGCTTGCTTCGCATTTTGTTCAACCATTATTACTGCTACATTTGTTTTTTTTATTTTAATTATATGTTGAAAAAGTTCTTCCATTACTATAGGTGACACTCCTGCGGTTGGTTCATCCAGCATTAAAACCGAAGGTTTAATCATTAAAGCTCTACCTAAAGCAACTTGCTGTCTTTGGCCCCCGGATAACTCGCCTACTATTTGATTTTTTTTTTCCGACAATATAGGAAACAATTCATATATTTCACCTATAACCTTGTTAATATTATCATCTCTTAAAAATGCACCCACCTCTAGATTTTCTCTTACTGTAAGTTCTGCAAATACATTTTTAGTTTGTGGTACAAATGAAATACCTTTTTTAACTCTGTCTTGTGGTGTAAGATTAGAAATATCTTTATTATTAATTTTTACATTTCCTTTTTTTAATTTTAACAATCCTAGTAAAGCTCTCATAACTGTAGATTTACCAGCACCGTTAGGTCCAAGAATTGCAACAATTTCGCCTCTATCCACATTTATAGAGCAAGAGTGAATTATATCTGGTCCATTATTATAACCAGCAGTCATCCTATTTCCCTCAAAAAATGCCATAATTTATTTTTTTTCAGATCTACCTAAATAACTTTCAATAACTAATTCATTTTTTTTCACTTCATCAGATTTTCCCTCGAACAAAACTGAACCTTCTGAAAGAACTATTATTGAGTCACACATTCTACTTATAAAGTCCATATCGTGCTCAATCATACAAAATGTATAACCTTTTTCTCTATTTAATTTTAATATTGCGTTTCCTAATTCTTTTAATAAAGTTCTATTTACACCAGCACCAACCTCATCTAATAAAACCAATTTAGATTCGACCATCATGGTTCTTCCAAGCTCTAAAAGTTTTTTTTGTCCACCAGATAAATTTCCTGCAGGTTCATTTGATAAATGTTTTAAATTAAGAAATTCAATAACCTCATAAGCTTTTGATCTTATTATTTCTTCTTCTTTTTTAAATTTATTTCTTGCAAATAAAGCGTTAACTAGATTTTCGCCAACTTGATTGCCAGGTACCATCATGAGATTTTCGACAACAGTTAAATTACTAAACTCATGGGCTATCTGAAAGGTTCTTAATATACCTTTAGAAAATAAATCATATGATGGAATACCAGTTATATCTTCATTATTAAATAAAACCTTGCCACTATTTGGTTTTAGAGAACCTGCTATTAAATTAAATAGTGTGCTTTTTCCAGAACCATTAGGTCCTATAATTCCAGTAATCGTACCTCTTTTAATTTTTAAACTGCAATTATTTACTGCTAGTAAACCGCCAAAATTTTTTGATAATTTTTCTACTTTTAAAATATCATTTTTTATCATTTATTTTTTTTCAATCTAAATAAAATTTCGTCCAGGGATTTATTAAATTTTTTGAAAAAACCCTTTGATCTAAGAGAATTTAAATTTTGTTGATTTAAACCTTTTGGAGTTTGTGAATTTTTTACAAGTATAGAAAAATCTTGATTTGAATTAAGACTTGCAGCTTCAGTTAGTGCTAAAAATAAAGAAGCAGTATATTTTTGAGCATCATTTCTATTAATGCCTTTTTTTTCAAGCCATTTCGAAGTTAAATTCAACAATTCATAATAAGGTGCCATCAACGATGATGTTGACCAAAAATTTAATGAAAGTTGTTCATTTTTAATTTCAAGACAATCACCTATTTTATTGAAAAAATTTTTTACTTTTAAATTTTTTGGATAAATGGGTATCGGTCCTTTCTTGTAAGAAATAGGTGGCAAAGGAATTGCTCTAACAATGACACATTTTGCATTTATTAAATTTTTTAATTTTTTCATATTTATAGTTGAGATAAAACTTATGACTATATGTTTTTTCTTAAATGATAATTGGTTAATAATCTTCAATCCTACCGATGGTGTAATGGCTAAAAAAACCCAATCTGAGTTATCAAGAATTTTTTGATTATCAGAATAAATTTGAATTTTGGAATTTTTTTTTTTTAAAAATTTGGAAATTTTTATATTTCTTTTTGATATTGAAATTTTATTTAGTTTGATATTTGATTTTAATATACCGATAACAGTAGCTTTTGTAATTTCTCCAGTTCCTATAAATCCAAGTCTCATAAATAAAGAATAAACTTGTTTTTTAAAATAGCCATAAAAAAAAAGACCAGTTTAAAAAACTGGTCTTTTTTAAATTTATTGTTTTAATAATTAAAACGATTTACCAACAGAAATTTTTGCATTTGCTGATAGCATATCAGTTAATTCAACAACGTTTTTATCACCACCTGCTGTACTTGCAGTTGTTGATGTTACCGAAACGTCATCGTATGATGCTGCTGCTACTTCAGCTCTAACAAATACTCCATTTGCTCCAGTATCGTATTGATATCCAAATCCTACAGTCACAAATGTGGTGTCTGTGTCTTTATAAGATGATGTTATACCAGTTGTAATACCTTCAAGGTCTACCATGCCTACTCCGGCTTTAACGTATAATCCATCAAAAAAAGGAGTTGAAACTGGAAATATTCCATAAAGAGTTAAATGATTTTTAAACTCACCCTTTACAGTATTATCACCATCTGGCTGTTCGTTTTTATTTGTCGGCGTTTCTATTGTATCCGTTATGATATCTAAACCGAATGTCGCCACACCTGTATCATATTCAACAAACAAAGATGGAGAACTTTCTTCAAACGCACCTGATTCACTGTGATCTTGTGCTTGTGCTCCACCTGGGTTAGTTTTTTCAGTACCAAACGCGTAAAAACCATAGTCAGCAGCTGAAATTCCAATACTCACTTGTGCAAGTGATGGTGTAGAAATTAGAAAAGCAAACAATATTGAGCTCAATATTTTTTTCATATTATTCCTAAGTTAATTTTTATATAAAAATTGAGTCTTAATAACACTATTTGAACACTAATAATGCTAATTTTTAAGCAAATTAATATTAAATCTGATATTGTGCTAAAAATATCACAGACTAAATTAATCAAATAATTATTAATTATTTCAATTTTAAGTAGAAAATGATTTTTTTTAGAGGATAGTCCTAAAAACCGGGAGCTAAAAATGGCTAAATAGGACTATCAAATTGATATTATCATTTTATTCTAATAATGCATTAGTTATTTTGTCCGAAATGAAAAAAAAAAGTAGACCTATCACAAAAGTGGCCAATCCCGAGCCTAAAAATATAGATGAAAATTGGGTAATTTGGGCAGCTTGGGCTGATAGGATCACTTTTGAGGAGATCAAAGAAAAATCTGGATTTACCGAAGGTCAGGTTATTAAATTAATGAGAAAAAATTTGAGGCTTTCCTCATTTAAATTGTGGAGAAAAAGGGTAAATTCCCAAAGTATCAAACATCGAAAAAAATTTGAAAAATCTAGAAAACTAATTAGACAAAAAATAAATAAATTCGATTATTAAGTTAGAAATTTTGTTAAAAATAACTATATGTAAAATATGAAGACAATTCTAATGTACTCTGGTCCTATGTGTAATTTCTGTGAAGCAGCAAAAAGGTTATTAGATAGAAATAATCTAAAATACGAGGTTATAGATATTTCAACAAAAGATGGTTTAAGAGATGAAATGACAAAAAAATCTAATGGAAAAAGAACAATTCCACAAATTTTTTTTGGTGATTATCATGTTGGTGGATATCAAGAATTGAGAGTGTTAGAAAAAGAGCAAAAATTATTTGAATTGTTAAAATAATTATTTGATAGTTATTGTTACATTTGGTTCCATCGGTTCAAAATAACATAGGTCAGCTTCTGTTGGATGTTCTGAGGCTTTTATAGCTGCTGATGTTCCAAAAGAAATATCTATAATGGGAGAAATTAATGCGACTGTATAAGCGCTCGTAAGTTTATATACCATTACATGGTCATCTGAAGTACTTCCGTCTGCATGTTGAGTTTGAAAAGTAGAAATTACACCCTGATCATAAGTTACAGTTTGTGCATCAGATAAACCTAGGTTACCACATTCAGCGTTTCCACAAAGTTTCATTTGATTGTTCTTTAAATATAAATCTGCTTCTGCTGCTGTCCCTCCGTCTTCTATTACTGGAGTTCTGTCATACTTCTCTGTACCATCTAATTCTCCTGCGGGGTATGCAGAATCTGACAAGGCTGCTGTCGTAGTGCAGTTTGCAGTTACACCTGAAACTTCTAAGTCAGCTTGTATAGTAAACTTTCTATCAATAGTTACTCTCATATGGGTATATGTTACTCCAAGAGGTAAAAGAGCGGCATCTCCATAAGATGCTGCAGAAGCTCCAGCATTTGCTGAAGCAATGTCAACTGTTTTTTCGGTATTTCCAATTACAACTGCATTCTCACAACTGGTGACGCTCGTGCTCGCAGTACAAAGTTCAACTTTTTTCATTGTAACTTTATATACATCTGCTTTACCTGTTGTACTCGCGGAATAAGAATTGTTTAAAAAAACTAATAATAATATTTTTATAAAGATTGATATTTTAAAAAATTTACTCATTAATCTGTTCTCGATATTGTAGATGTACCTTTAAACTCAACCACAATTTTATTGTTTCTTTTTACTTTTGTAAGTAACTCTCCACGCATATCTCTTTCCTCTTTCCATGCAGATTTATTCACTGGATCATTAATTAGGCTTGGACCATCCTTTGGAGGAAATGTGAACATCAAATTTACGAAGTATTCGTCTTCAAGACCTTTTTTATCTTTATCGTCGTAAGTAGCTTCTATAGACAACATTGATGTAACTTGCATATCTGTTCCAATTTTAGTTCCTTCAATGTCATCTCTATCTATTCCATCCCAACCATATGTGTTTACAAAAGCTGTGGCCCAGTGCAAGTAAGGTATTTGGGAATTAATTTGTAAATCATATCCATCTAAAACTTTTTCTCCATTAGCATCCTGAAGACCAATGTAATAATTCATATTAAACCCTAGTACTGCATTTTGTGCCTCTGCGCCTAGGCTATATCTCAAGTTTCCATCCTCATCACCATCTAAAAAAGCATTAAGTCCTGTTAAAAATTTATTATTGTCAGATAAATATCTCTTACCTAGACCCAAATTAGCAACGATCCTTTCATCGTTAAGTTTTTCCGTATTAACTAAAGAAAATTGGGAAAACAAATTACCGTTTTCGTCTTCGGCTAATTCCCTAGTGATTAATATTTTATAATCTGGTTTATTATTCTCTCTTAAATCTATACTAAACTCAGTTTCACCCTCACCTGGGATTACATTAGTAACTATACCAGATACATACTCTGAAACTTTTTCTTTAACATCATCTCCATACGAAAAATTACATACGAAAACCATAAAAGAAACTAACAAGAATTTTTTCATATAATTTTATATTAAAAACTTACCTCTAATGTCAAATTAAATTACCTTATTTGGGCTTAAACATTAGACAAACACCATTATTACAATATCTTTTTTTTGTAGGCTCGGGTCCATCATCAAATATATGTCCATGATGACCACCGCATTTTTTACAATGATATTCTGTTCTAGCGTATCCGATATGGTAATCTGTTTTTGTTTCGAAAGCATCTGGTAATGCGTCATAAAATGAAGGCCATCCAGAACCACTCTCATATTTTGTAGAAGAATCGAATAATTTTGTATCACAATTTACACAATGGTATGCTCCTATTCTTTTTTCAAAATTAAGATTACTTGAACCAGGTCTTTCTGTGCCTTCCTCAAACAAAATCATTTTTTGCTCAGCTGATAAATTTTTATTTTTTTTAATCATAATTTTTTATCTTTTTATTAGATAATGTAATTCCCGCAATAATAAAAATCGCCCCTAATAAATGGTAATACATAAACTTCTCATTAAAGATAACCATAGCCATTATTGCTCCTATAATTGGCATTAAATGCAAAAATATACCTGCTCTATTTGCACCAATAATTGAAATACCTTTTATCCAAAAGAAAAATGCAAGAAGACCTGGAAAGAAAACAACATAAGTTAATGTTAGATAGAAGGGTTTATTTAATTTTAAAGCACTACCCAGAAAAAATTCTCCAATGTAAATCGGAATTAAAAAAAGGAGTCCACAAACAATAATAACTTGTAATAAAGAGATCTGTGATATTTTATGTTTTTGTTTCTTTAAAAGAATTGAAAAAATTGCCCATGAGAACATTGCAATAATCATTGAGACATCACCTTTATTAAAATCTAAATTCTTTATAAGCTCGATATCAATTTTAGTAATAATCGATATAACTCCAATTAATGATAAAATAACTCCTATAATCTGATAATAGTTTGTTTTTTCTATTTTCAATAAAGACGAAATAAATATTATCCAAACTGGAATGGTAGAGATCATTAAAACCCCGGTGATAACTTGTGTATAATAAAGAGAGTAATAAACAACAGAATTAAATATTGTAATACTAGTAATACCTAAAATTATAAATAGTCCAATATTATCAAAAATATATTTTTTTTTTTTAATTATCTCCTTGTAAGTAAAAGGTAATAAAATTAATCCTGCAAAAAACCATCTATAAAAGTTTAAAGTAAATGGTGGTATTTGATAAATACTTGCGGCTTTACCAACAATAAAATTCCCTGACCAAAATATTGTAGTCAAAATTAACAACAAATAAGCAAGATTGTTTTTATTCAATTATTTAAGCAAATCTTAACGAGCTATAAGGCTGTAAATCAAGATTGGTCCTCTCCTCAGAAATCATATTAGAAATTATCTTTCCAGATATAGCTCCTAATGTCCATCCCAAATGATGATGACCAAAACAGTAATAAACATTATTATAATTTTTAGACGGTCCAATCACGGGTAAAAAATCAGGTAGCGTAGGTCTAAAGCCCAACCATTCATCCTGATGTTCAGGCAAACCATCTAACATCTCTTTTGCATTTAAAATTAAATTTTTAATTCTATTTTTTGATACAGGATTATCTAATCCACCAAATTCGACTGTACCAACAACCCTTAATCCTTGCTCCATAGGCGTAATTCCAAATCCTCTATTAGAGAAAACTACCGGCCTAGATATTAAGTGATCATAATCTTTAAAATGAATATGATATCCTCTCTCTGTATCTAATGGGATTTTTTCCTGAAGCTGATCTGTTAATTTTTTTGAAAAAGCACCACAAGCAATCACAATTTTGTCAAATACAAAACGTTGAGTTTCGGACATTAGTACAGGTTTATTTTCATCAAAATTTAAATCATTTATATTTAATTTTAAAAATTTTCCACCTTTAGAAATGAAATTTTCATACAATTTGATTAAAATTTTTTTTGGGTTTCTTGCATGTCTCGCGTAATCATAAAAAACACCGCCGTGGTAAAAAGGTTTTAAGTTAGGTTCTAAGTCATGAATTTCTTTTTTATTTACAACTTGCTGCTTTACACCTAAATCATTTCTTATTTTTATTTCAAGATCTCTACTTTTTAAATTTGTTTCATTCCAAACATACAATATTCCATTGTTTTCTATAAGACCACTTATGTCTACTTCATCAAACAATTCATCAAAAGCCGGTAAGGCTAAATCTAAAATTTGATGCATATATTTAGCTGTGTGCATCATTTTATTATTATTGCAATTCCTTAAAAATCTGAAAAACCATGGCAACATTTTGTGCACATAATTCCATTTTAAGGCTAAGGGACCTCTAGAACTCATTAACATAGCAGGAACATCTGTAACTACATCTGGTCTATTTAAAGGTACTGAAGCATAAGGTGAAAAATGACCTGCATTACCATAAGATGCTGCGTTACCAGGTTCGTCTCTATCAAAAAGAGTTACTTGAAATCCTTTTTTTTGTAAAAACAAAGCATTACATACTCCCTGAATACCAGCACCAATAATACCAATTTTTAAATTAGACATTACCTATAATACAAAATTTATTTAAATGTTTAGAGTGACAAAATATACTTTTTTTAGATCTGATTATTAAGAAAACTAAGAAATTAAGTATTAAATTAAAAAAGTATTTGAAATTGATATATTGAAATTATTTCTTTTTTTTAAGTAGCTCAGTATTTTTTAAGTTTATTGCCATACATGTTATGTCATCCCTCAACTTTTCAGCACCCCAATTTAATTGATTTTCAATGCCCTCTACAATCGATTTAGGAGTTATCTCTGAAATTTTCCTTATAATATCTTGCACACCCTCAGATCCTAATTCTTCACCATTTTTCAAATAACCCTCGGTAACACCATCCGTATAAACTACAAAAGTCTTATCTTTAATGTTAATAGCATTTGATTTCACCATCGACTCAGTGAAATATTTGACAATTCCAATTGGGGGCATGTCGGACTTAATATATTTAAAATTTTTTTCTTCATCGAACGTTAATATACTCTCATGACCTGCATTGATAAAAATGAGTTCTCCACTTTTGATATTTAGCTTACCAAATACGGCAGTAACAAACATTCCTTTAAATTTTGCCTCAACTAATTCATTATTCACTCCAAAAACAACTTTTTCCAAAGGGAATTTCAAATTTGTAAGTGTTCTAAATATTGACGAGGCTTTTGCCATGTACATTCCTGCCTTGACTCCTTTTCCGGAAACGTCAGCTAATGTGAAGAAATATTCCTCTGGTGTTGATCTAACAACATCAAAATAATCACCAGAAACATCTCTTGCTGGAACGTTTTTTGCAAATATAAAGTTTTCAAACTTTGAAATATCTGGGAATAAACTTTTTTGAACACCGGCTGCCAATTCTCTTTCTTTTAAAAGTTTGGCCTCTTTTTGCAAATTAGCAAGAGCCATTTTATTTTCTTCTATAAACCTAAAATAAAGACCTGTTAAAAAAGTAATAGTTAACAAAAAAATTGGATAGCTAATATCAACAAGTTCAGACCTAAATAAAAATAAACTGAAACCAATTACAATGACGATTATTATACTTCCAAAAAAAATACTTAAACTAAATTTTGGTTTAATTTTTTGAGATAAATAAAAGGTTAATATTGAGACCATAATTGCAAAAATTAATTCAAAAACATATGTATTTGGATTTCTAATTAAAAAACTCTGATCAATTATATTTTCAATCACATTAGCATGAACTTCAACTCCTGGAATAGTGACACCTAAAGGAGTTTTAACTAAATCGAATAAACCTTGGGCTGATGCGCCAATTAAAACATATTTGTCTTTAAAGAAATTTTCAGGAAATTTGCCGTCATAAACATCACTAGAAGAGATATACTGGCTTTTGATAGAATTTTTATACCTTATCCAAATTATTCCATTAGGGTCAGATAAAATTTTATATGGTCTTGCGCTTATCCTATTTATTCCTACTTCATTCATTTCAATATAAATATTTTTTTGATTATTCCCCACTCTGATCATTTCTAGTCCCATTGTTGGGTAAATTTTTTTATCAAAACGAACTAACAATGGTAATGATCTTATTATACCATCTGTTTGGTCAAGAAATGAAATTGATCCTAAGCCTTTAACACTTTGTTCAAGTGTTTCCAACGAACCTATAGAGTATGTATACGAGTAAGTAAAATCTTTTGGGTCACCTCCTTTTGACAAAAATCTTGCTTTGGCTTTACGATCATAATTGTTACTCGAAGGAACATTGCTTCCAAGAACAGCCGTTATAGATTTAGATTTTTCTAATTGTTCTCGAAAAATTTCATCGTGACCTTTTATTTTTTGAAGTTCTGATACATCCGTGGGTATTAGGTTATAAGATTTTATTATTTCTTCGGGAGATTGTTTATCCTTTTCAGTAAAAAATATATCAAATCCTACAGCTTTAGGATAAGACTTATTTACATTTTCTAGAATTTTCGCGAACACAGATCTACTCCAAGGGAACTGTCCAAATTTACCCAAGCTTTTTTCATCAATGTCAATTATTACAACATCGCTTTCATTTTTATTTAAAGTAAAAACTTTTTGATATAAATCGAAGCTGAGATTTGAAATTGATTTTACAAAACTTGGATTAGCAATTTTAAGAGTTATCAGTAAAATAAGTATAACAAAAAAACTTAAATAGTTTTGATATTTAATTAAAAAATTTTTCACCAACAGAATTTATATTGAAAATTGTGAAAGTAAATAAATCTAATTATTTATTGATTATTTTTTGTTTTTTCTCTTCTTTTTTCTTTTCTTTTTCTTCTTAGCTATTTTTTTCTTAACAATTTTTTTCTTCTTAGCTACTTTCTTCTTAACGATTTTTTTCTTTTTTACTTTTTTCTTTTTAACTACTTTTTTCTTTTTAGCTGCTTTTTTCTTAACTACTTTTTTCTTTTTAGTAGTTTTTTTCTTTACTGCTTTCTTCTTTGTTGATCCTTTTTTCTTCACAACTTTCTTCTTTTTACCTTTTTTATTCTTAGTTGCTTTTTTCTTTTTACCTTTTTTATTCTTAGTTGCTTTTTTCTTTTTACCTTTTTTGTTCTTAGTAGCTTTTTCTTTTTTATCTTCCTTATTATCAATTACAGGATCAAAGTCAGGGTTATCCTCGTTTAAGGCATCGTTATTTATTGAAGCATCAACTTCATTTTCTATGTCACCTGTCCCAATAATTTCAGACACATCCTCACCCCTTTCTTGAAGAAGGACAATTCTTTTTTCTTTATCAATTTTAATATTTTCTTTTATTATTGCTTTAATCTCTTCCTTTTCAAAACCTTGTGCTTTCAATTCTTTTCTTATTTTTTTCTTTAGTGCTTTCTTTTCCTCTTTTGATGCGCCGGTTAATTTAGCAACTTTCAACGCACGCATTTTTTTGTTAAACTTCTTTAATTGTTGGTTAGTAATTTGTTTTGCTTTTCCAGGAGCTTTGCCTTGTCTCATACTAGCAACACTGTATGGATTATCTAACATAGTTTGACCAAATCTATTTCCAACTAATACAGCACCAGGTCTTAACCCTAGTGTATTATTTTTCCCAGGACCAATTAATAAAGTATCTGTTTTTTTATTTGAAACAATTGTTTGAAACTCTGTACCTCTTGATCCAAGTGTTCCTTCTGGAACTTCAACTGTTAGGCTATCTGGATTTTTTTTACTTATTAAACCAGAAATAACTTTTAAACTTCCTTGTTTTACACTTGCTACAATTTTTCCGTCATTAGTCGCTGGATCAAAAATGAATGTATCCATTACTACTTCAGAGTCTGATCCAATAGTAAATGTTGATTGATCTAATAAAAGTATTTGAGTTCCAGATCCCTCTCCAGCATAAATGGTCTCGTTTAAATATATTTTGTCTCCTGCTTTAAGGTCTCTCTGACCAGTTTTTACTGTACCTGAAATCGCTCCTACAATACCAACAAGTTGTTTTTCAATAGATAGCTCGTCTGTAGCATAAGATATGTTCATGAACAAAAGCAGTGATGCTACAAGTGAATACAGTTTTTTCATAAGCTTGGTATATCAAGATTCCATTGGTTTTAAAACCATTTAAAAGCATCTAATTTCAAGTAATTAACCAGTATTTTCAATAAAATTTTTGAATTTTGATTTATTATTTATTTAAATGAAAGCTTCTTGATAAACTTAAAGATAAAGACTCAGCCTCGTAATCATAATTTATTATATTGGCCTCAGAAAAAACTTTATCGTAAGCTAAATTTATAAATAAAGATCTATTTCTATCAAGAAAAGGAATTATATCTCCTAAAGCTTTTGTTATCATGAAGTCATAAGTATCGGTATAGTCTGATCTTATTCTGTTAGAGTTTATGCTGGTATCTACATGCATATAATCGTTAAAACTCAAAGATCTTCCAACTGATATGTAAGCCCAAGGATAAGCAAAATTAAGTCTTAAATTGAAATCATAAGTTTCAAAATCATTTGTTCCGACCTCTGCCTCAGAAATGCTATAACCTAAACCAATTGAACTTGAAATTATTTCATTAAAAGTAAAATCGTGTCCTAAAGTAACTCCATGACCAATAGAATTTGTATCTCTCGCAGTGGTGTCAGAAGAATTTTCATCATTTTTTGAGTCTGAATATGAATAACCATAACTAAATGCATTTCGATCGTTTAAAGAAAAGAAACCACCTACACCAGCCATCATGGAAATACTTGTTGCATCGTCTTTATTGTCGGTTTTGCTCAACATATAATACGGACTTAAACTTTGGTTTCCAACTAATGTATCAAAAGACAAAGTTAATCCATAACTTTCAAAATCATCAGTTGTTTCAGTTACTTGTGCTGAGTCAGATGCGCTTAAATTGATCATAAAAGTAGATGCTTCACCGATAGATCTTGTTGCTGTTAAACCTAAACTCTCACTATAAGTTCTATCATGTTTAGGGCTAGCAAAAGGAATTAATTCATCAGTGTCACTTTGCAAATTTGTTCTTGAAACACTATTAACATTGTTACTTTGGACTGCTCCTATACCAATATCTGCGTAAAAATTCCAAAGTTTAGGTCCTTTTCTACTTTTTATTTCTTCTTCTAACTCATCGACTGTTTGTAGATCCTCCGGAGTTAAATCTTCACTTTCTTTTATTTCCCCGATAATTGTTAAAGCTTTATCAGGAGAGTCTGCCTGTACTAAAACTGATAAAAGATAAAGTCTAATCTCAACATTATCTGGATAAAGCATCCCAAGTCTCTCTAGGGTAGCTATTGTTTGTTTGTAATTACCGATTTTACCTTGCTGTTGAGCATATTTAAGATTTAAATCTAAATCGTTTGGATTTTGTAATATTTGCATGTAAGTAATATTTTTTTCTGTAGGACTTGGAATTATTTTTTCCTCACCATCAATAATTATTTTTGATCCATTGGTTTCTTCTGCTACAAGAATATTAATTTTTTTTTCATTGTTAATTTGAGAAATATTTTTTTTTACCCTATCAATTATTAAGTTTTCTTTTGTTGCTGAATTTATTTTAGGAAATTCTTTAAATTTGATGGATGCTTTTTTACTTAAAGCACTACCGGGGATAGATATAAATATTGCGGAAACAAATATAGATACAAAAAATACAATTAATATATTTGTTAAACTTAAGAATTTTTTAACGGTCTTTTTTTTTCGGTTTTTTTTCTTTTTATTTTTCACTTTAACGACTTATAGAAATGTATATTTTTAATTTTTAGCAATTAAGACATAAATTAATTATTATCTCAATCTCAAAAATCTATATTAAATATATTGTTTTTTAGCAGGAACTGTCTTTGACAGAGCCACTATCATCTAGTGTGAGAATACATTTTCCATCTTTTGACACAGCTTTTGCTTGAAAATTACCATCAGTCTCAGAAATACAAAAACCAAATTCTAATGCTTTATCTATGTATTCTGCGTTGTCAAATAGACCTGTTCCAATATTGCTATTATCTGTATCACTATAAGTGTCAGGACATGCATCTGAACTTGAAAAATAATATGAGGAATTAGAAAAAAATTCAGTTTGTGCCAAGCCAATTTGCATTAATGTATTTTTAGCTGATGCTTGTTTAGATGAACTGATGTAGCCGTTATAAGCATATACACCAATTGATGCTAATGTACCTATAACAGCTACAACTACTAATAATTCTATTAGAGTAAAACCTTTAAAAGATTTTCCTCTTTTATTAATCACTATTCAACTTCAATATCGTTTTCAAGTTTTGCAGTAGCATCATCTTTATCGTAGTTCGTTTCAATACTAATAGTAGTACCTGAAGCTGTAAGTACAACTGCGCCTGCTCCCGTACCCCCTACTGCTAATTCTCCAGTAGACGAGTGAGGATTTTTATCTTGAAAAGGAGTAGTACCTTCTCCTGTAAGGTGAGTTACAAGTTGAGTAGCTGTACTATCACAATCAACGCTATCCGCTGCATCGGCGGCGTCAGGCGCTGTATCGTCTTCAGCTTCTGCTGAAAGATCTACACCCATAAATTTAGTTGGAGCCGTACCTAAGTTACATTTTGCAAGCTCAGATCCAATATATTTTACAACGTTAGCATGAATAGCTTTCGCTGCGTTTTTCTTTGCTGCAGACGTATAACCATTATAAGCAACTACTCCTACTGCTGCTAATGTACCGATAATTGCAACAACAACTAGTAATTCAATTAAAGTAAATCCTTTGTTGTTTTTATTCATAAAATTGTTTTCCTTTTTTTAAAAAGCTAATATTTAATTGTATTAAATATAAAGTAAACATCAAAATCTGCCAATAAAATCATCAAAAAATAGCAAATATTTAATAATTTTTTCTATATTGGGTTTTTTTTTGCGTTTTAATAACAGAATTATGTGATAATTGTTAAATTACTTATGACTTATAAAGTAACTGAAGATGGCAATGTAAATACAGTCTTTTTAAATGGTGAGATTGATATGGACGTTACTGAAAGTGCAAAAGAAGTTATTTTACCATTAATTGAGGCAGGGAAAGAAGTTCATTTAAATTTAAAGGATGTAAGTTACATGGATTCATCTGGAATATCTATTTTAATAGAAAGTCATCAGTTGGCGTTAGAAAAAGGCAATAAAGTTATTGTTAAAGAGGTAAGCAAATCTGTTTTAAAAGTTATAATGATGGCGAAGCTTGAACAGATACTTAATCTTGAATAATGAATATAGAAGAGTCAAAAGATTTTATAGTAAGCACCGGAAGTTTAAAAGAAGTAAGAATATTTTCAAGGGAAGTGTTTGAAAAGTTGAAACTTGAACAAGATTTAAAAGATGAATTGGTTTTAGCTATTGCAGAGGCTGCACAAAATATTGTTAAACATGGTTACAAAGATGTGGAAAACACAACTGACAAAATGCAAATAAAAATCTCTATGAAAGACTCAGAGTTAGAAATTGGTTTTTATGATAAAGGAAAAGCAGTTGTGCCTGAAAATGTTCAACATAGAAAACTTGATGATATTAAACCAGGTGGGCTAGGAACTTTTTTTATAAAACAAATTATGGATGCTGCTGTTTTTAAAAAGGACGAAAAGGGCTGGGTTAATCATTTAGTTTTAACAAAAAAAATTATCTAATTTATTAGTGCACCAACATTAAATATTGGTGAGTACATCGCAATCATCAATCCTCCAATCATTAAACCCATAAACACAATCATAATTGGTTCTATCAGACTGGACATATTATCTACTGCTCCATCAAATTCTTCTTCGTAATACATTGCAACAGAATTAAACATTTCATCTAGTTGGCCGGTTTGTTCACCGACTGAGATCAATTGACTAAATGTAGGTGGAAACAATGGTTCCTTTAAAAAAAGCTTAGTTAGTGTTTCTCCGGAAAAAACTCCCTTTTTAATATTATCAATTGCTTCTGTTACAACAACATTATTACTTACAGACTTCGCAATATCTAAGCTTTCTAATAAATTTACGCCGGCAGCACTTAAATTTCCTAAAATTAAAGATATTCTTGCAATTAGTGATTTTAAAATTAAATCTCCAAAAACTGGAAGCCGTAATACTTGTCTGTGCCATTTGTATTGAATGACTGCGTTTTTTGTTGTTAAGTATCTAAAGATAACTACAAATAAAATTATTGAAATAAGCATTATCATTCCACCCGTTCCTCTTAAAAAATCACTCATCCCTAAAATTATTGCTGTAGGTTTGGGTAAAGCTATTCCCATCCCGTCATACATTTTTGCAAAAACGGGCACTACTTTTACTAACATAAAAGCACTCACAGTAACCGCTACAGTAAACATTATACTTGGATACATAAGGGCACTTTTTATTTTCTTTTTAATTTTTTCTCTTTTTTCTAATGCATCTACGATTTTTAAAAGGAAGACATCTAGTTTACCACTAGCCTCCCCAGCTTTGACCAGGTTAACGTAAACGTTGTCAAATAATTTAGGATATTTTTCGAAAGACTTAGATAAAGACACTCCCCCCTCTAAACTCTTTCTAATATCCTCAACCACATCTCTCATTGCTGGATTTTCTACTTGATCTCTTAACATTTCTAGCACATTTAAAATCGGAAGACCGGCTTTAACCATTGTGGCAAACTGCTTAGAAAAAACTACTAAATCCTCTGGTTTTACTTTTTTCTTAAATAGCGTAAATCCTTGTCCTTTTGGTTTTTCTTTTTTAGCGTCTTTTTTTTTCTTACCTTTTACTAAATTTGTTATTATGATTTTTTGCTCTTTGAGTTTATGAGATGCCTCATCTTGATTTAAAGCCTCTATTTCACCCTCTACATACTTTCCCGCTGAAATTCCCTTATATGTAAATAGATCCATAAATAAATTATGAGCTTGATAATACTCGCTCAAACTCTCTGAAATTTAAGTCACCAGATGCAATCATTTTTCTACCCATGTCTGACATGGTTTGAAATCCCTCTTTGTTTGCAATCTCTTTTAGTTCTGGGGTGGTAGCTTTTTTTAATATAGCTTCTTTGATTGGTTTCGTCACATTTAGAACTTCGTAAATACCCATTCTTCCTTTAAACCCAGTGTTTTTACA
This sequence comes from uncultured Pelagibacteraceae bacterium, assembly GCA_902562875.1. Classification (GTDB taxonomy): domain Bacteria; phylum Pseudomonadota; class Alphaproteobacteria; order Pelagibacterales; family Pelagibacteraceae; genus Pelagibacter. The sequence continues at coordinate 142,597 of CACEVB010000002.1, forward strand.
TTTTGGACAACCTTTTCCTTTTTGAGCCTTTACTCTAGAAGCATGCTCAGGTGAAAAACCGAGGTCTGTTAAAACTTTTGGATTTACATCTTCGTCAGGAACTCTGCAATCTTTACAAGACCTTCTAGCTAGTCTTTGAGCTAGTACCAATGTGCAGGCTGCACTTATCAAATAATCCGGGGTTCCCATATTTTGTAATCTTGTAATTGTGCTTGGTGCATCATTAGTGTGAAGTGTACTAAAAACTAAGTGACCTGTAAGAGCAGCTTTTAAACCAATGTCTACTGTCTCTTTATCTCGCATTTCTCCTACAAGAATAATTTCAGGGTCTTGACGTAAAAAAGATCTTAAAGCAGCTGCAAAATTAAGACCTATGTCATCTTTAATCTGAACTTGACCAACTCCATCTAATTCATATTCAACTGGATCCTCTGCAGTCAAAATATTTAAATGAGGTTTGCTTACTTCTTTTAGAATACTATATAAAGTAGTAGTTTTTCCTGATCCTGTTGGGCCCGTAACAAGAACTAATCCTTGTGTACTATGAATTGCTTTTCTAAGAATTTTTAAATCACTATCGTCAAAATTTAACTGTTCAAGAGTAATATCTCCTGCGTCCTTATTTAAAATACGCATAACAATTCTTTCATTATTTGCTGTTGGTAAAATGGAAAGCCTTAAGTCTACAACTTTACCTTCAATTTTAAAATTAATTGCTCCATCCTGCGGTAGTCTTCTTTCGGCTATGTCTAGTTTACCCATAATCTTAAAACGGGTCACAACAGCACTATAGTTATCATGTAAGAATTTTTGATATTGATCTTGCTCTTGCAACATTCCATCTAATCTATATCGAACTCTTGAAGAAAATCTGTAGGGCTCTATGTGAATATCACTAACACCTAATTTAATTGCTTCTGCAACAACAGCAGTACTAAATTTAATTACTTCGGACTCATTTTCTATTGCTTCAATATCTTCCTCAGGTTTTTTGTCTAAAACTTCTCCGGCTTCACCAAGTTCAGAGTCAAAAGTCTTTGTTTTTTCTCGGTCTTGATTGTCTTTTCTTATTTTTTCCGTCGTTACATCACCGCTCTCACTCAAGAGCCTGTCTATGTACGTTGATATTTGTGATACTTTTGCAGCATGTAACTCTATATTTTTCTTCGTTATGGCTTTTAAATTTCTCATTAAACCAAGTTTTGAACTATCTGAGATTGCAATGTGTAAAGTATTTCCTTCAACTTTAAATGGAGCTACAAAGTTTACATTTATATAATTAGAAGGCAGTACAGATTTTATTTCATCCGTAATTTCGAATTTACTTAAGTCAACTACTTCTAAACTCTGCTCTTTAACCAATACATCTACAATCTGTTTTTCGTCTGTAAGTTTTAATTCGAAAACTGCATCGATTTGTGACTTGTTTCCTTCTGTGCTAATTTTTTTTATATTTATTAAATCTTTTCCAGATATAATATCATTATCTATAAGGACATTAATAAGATTTATTTCACTTTCTCTACTTATCTTCAGCATATTATAAAACTCTTGGAGCTATAAAAACTAATAATTCATCTAAGTTATCAGTTTTTGCTTTACCTTTAAACAAATTTCCTAACACAGGAGTATCTCCTACTCCAGGCAACTGTTGAGTACTATTTGATTGTGAATTTTTTTTAATACCACCAATGACAACTATGTCGCCATCGGCTACAAGTAATTTTGTACTAATTTCCATTTTATTTATTGCAGGATCACCTGCATTAGATCTGTTTGGTGTGTCGTTATTAACCTGTATGTTTAAAAGCACGTTTCCATCACCAATTATACTTGGTGTGACTGTCATTTTAAGAGCAGCCTCCTTGAACGATGTATCAGCACCTTCAGCTGAGCTAGAGGCATAAGGAATTTCTTCACCTTGAGTTATTGTTGCCACCTGATTGTCTAAAGTAAATACTTTTGGATTTGAAATTGTTTTTCCTAAACCTTTAGATTCTAAAGCTGTAATTTCAGCTTTAAGCACTGCAGATCCTGTTTTCTTTAGAATTCCTATGCCGCTTGTTGCTCCTGCAGCTGAAAAATCTGTAATACTGTCTGTTGCTGCGCCAAGAACTGCTGTACCTGCATTTGCGGGACCATCTCCTGTACTAGCACCTTGAACACCACCGATAATTCTTCCTTGTCTATTATAATAACCACCCAACCTAGTACCCAGAGCTCTTTCAAAATCTGAATTCGCTTCAACAATAAATGCTTCTATTAAAACTTGTTTAGTTCTAACATCAATTTCTTTTATTATTTTATCAACTATATCTAAATCAGTTTCTTTTCCTCTTACAATAATCGATCTGGTTGTTTTTTCTTCAGTAATTTTTATTGGAGTCAAACTATCATCAATTGATGCAAAAAGTTCTGTTAATGTAGATTTCGCTTCTGATGGACTTATATAATAAAGACGAAAAATTTCAGATATAATTGGTTCAACAGAGTCCTCAAGTTCTACTTTTTTCTTAACAGCAGAAGCCCTAGCTGATTTTGTACTTTCTTGGGCTGTTAAATTTGCAGGGGAATGAACTCTAATAAGATTGCTTGATACATCAAAATCTGCAGCAAAGTTTTTTAAATCTAAAATTGCATTAAATGCTTTATCCCATGGTACATCAACTAATTGAGCGTTAATAGAACCAGAAACTTCTTCGCCAACTAAAATATTTATTTCTCCTATTTGAGCCATTAAGTTCATAGCTTCTTTATAATCAAGATTTTGAAACTTAAACGAAACATTTTGCTTTAAAGATGTGTAGCTATCCGGAATTAAAAGATAATTTCTTTTTTTGGTAGATGATATTTGTTTTCTTTTTCCAAGCTTAATGATATCTCCTTCTATGGGTTGAGGTCCCATTCCAACAGTTTCATCAACAGTATCTTTTCCTGTTTTTCTAATATCTTCTTTAATTAATGGTGTGTTATGTTTAAAAGTACCACTCTTAAACTTACCATCAGCTGTGCAACCACTTAACACAATAGCTAATAAAAATGCAGGTATAACAAATTTATAAAATTTAAAAATCATTTCTCTCTCTAATTTGGTTTTTAAAATTTAAAGATACAAAACTATCTTCTCCTTTTTTAAAGATTGCTTCTTTAATATTAACATCAACTAATTTTAAACCATTGGACAGTTCCTCTTGAATTTCTAAAGTTATAAAATCTCCACTTTCATCTACAAAAGTCGCGAAGGATCTTAAAGTACCGTTGAAAACTCCAACTAATTTATATTTACTTAAATTCACCAATTCTTTTTCTGAAGCAACATCTGATACAATAGTGCTTGCAGATCCATCATCACCTGCAAAAGGATCATTTAATGGAAGTGGTTCCTCTTCATTCATACTTATTTCAGACGAAATATTTGCTTGTGTTGCAGATTGTTTTTTATTTATATCTTCATTAATTTCTTTTGCTTGCTCTAGTATATTTTTTTGCTTGTCATGACTATCTGTTAAGCCAATATTTGACAAAGAGACTAATAATAAAGTCAAAAGAGTAATTCTAAAAAAACTCATCTGGTAACCCCACAATTGTTAATACACCTTTTACAACTACTGCGTTAGTTGTATCACCTTTTAGCACTTTTATCGATTCTTTGTCAAAGTTTAACATTTTATTTGATAAAGAGACTTGTCTCTTAAATTTAATATAACCAATGAAATTCCCCTTTATTTCGAAACTCACAGGTATTCTGTAATAAGCAATACTTTTTTTTGTTTGCTTTTTCTTAGAATTCTTTTTTTTCTTCTTTTTCTTCTTTGATAATGAAGACTTAGTAATAGCTTTTGGTTTTCCTTTTGAGATTTTAGAAATAATCAATCCATTCGAAGAAGCATATTCACTTAAAGTTTGATAGAGACCTTCAACCTCAGCCTTTGAATGAAATAGTGTAGAATAATTTTCGTATTCGGGTTTAACTTTTTTTATTTTCTTTTTTATAGATTTAATATCTTTATTAAATTTAACAATTTCTGTTTGTTTAGCATTCATATCGTCCAATTGTATTTTTTTTTTATTAACAATCGGATTTAAAATAGCATAATAAATTATTAAGAAAAAAATAACTGAACCAATTCCTATTCCAATTTTAATTAGTAATTTTTTATCTATAGCTAGAATTTTAGATTTTATTTGATCTAAGCTAATATTTTTAAAATCGATATTTTTTAAGTCCATAAATATTATCCTTTAACCTTTACTAAAATTTTAAATCCTTTTTTACTATTCGATCCAGCTTTTGATTTTGGTAGACTCATCGAACCTAAAGACGCTTGATTAACTAATTTTTGCGTATTTAAATTATTAATTAATTTTAAAATATCTTGATCTGTAGCGGCAGAGCCTCGTAATATAATTGATTTTTTTCCATCAAATTGTATCGAATTGAATTTTACTCTTTTTGGAACACTCATTGCTATTTGGGCTAAATATCTATAGCTTAGACTTTTGTTGGATTTTAGTGTTTTGCTAAGCTGTAATGTCTTAGTCATAACTCCTAACTCTTTACCAAATTTCTTTTTTTGCTTTTCTTTTATTTTATGTTCTTTAACAATTTTATCATAATCTTTTAATTTCGCATTGTAAGAATAAATTTGCCAAAAAGATAATCCAAATAATAAAGTGTAAATTACAAAGACAGCCCCTGCTACACCTTTAAAAGCAAATTTAGAAAATGCTTTCATTTTTTTTTGTTTTATCATTCCTGCTCTATCTGGAAGAAGATTTATGTTTTTAACTGCTGTTACAAATTTGTAATAACCAAATACATCTAATTTTCTAAAAGCTAATCCTATTACTGTGGAAAAGTATGATCTATTTTGTAAATTTGTTGCCTCAACATTTTGTTGTGGAATTTTTAGTCCTTCAATTGGATCAAATAAGTTAAAACCCACATTTACCATACTTTTTCTAAAAACTGATAAATAGTCGTCAACATTTTCTAAATCAGAAACAACTTTTATATTTCTTATTCTTTTTTCATATTTAGTTTCAAAATCTTGAACTGCTTGTTTAACTTGGGTTATAAATCTTCTAACTAATGCTTCTTTTTCCTCTTGGTTTTGAGAATTTTGTAAAATATCTCTATCCTGATTTCTAATAAAAATGTCGGTAATTATTGGGTTATTTTCGTATAATATCATCAAATAATTCTCGTCTAATCCAAATTCTAATACAGCTGTTAAATTAGCGTCTTCAGCATTTTTGGAAATTTGATTTATTTGGTCAACAGCTGATTTTAGTGCAAAACATTTTACATCTATAATAACTGGATTTAAATTACTCCTTTTAATAATAGATGTATAATTATTAATATCTGCCAATTTTGATGCAACAAATAAAATATCCATTGTATTCTCTTTGTCGTTTTTATTAATAACTTGATGGAAGATTGAATAGTCATCCAAATTATCAGTTAATTGAACTAAATTTTCCCAGAGAGAATTTGTATCTATTGCTTTTTGTAACTCCTCGTCTGTCATCAATGGTGCTGTGACTACTCTTATAATTGCACTAGTGACTGGTATTGCAATCGCAGCATTCGGTGTAGTGATTTTTGATTTTTGTATCGCTATAAACAATTCTTCTCCCATTTTATCTGAGTTGTCTAAAACTGATGCATCGTCCGGTAAATCAACTTTGTGAACATAAAACTTTTCAAGTATCCATTGGTTAGCTTTGTTCGATGTAATTTGAGCGAGTCTAATTTCTTTATTGGTAAGTTCTACTCCAACTATTTCCTCACCTTGCACAGATGATTTTCCGATTTTAGATTTAAAAAAACCTCCAAGTTTATTTTTTATATTTGTTATTGATTTACCACCCGATATTTTAACTGAATCTTTTTTACCAAATTCAGGTTTTTTTATTTTAACATTTTTTATTTTATCTAATAAACTGGTTACAACATTTGGTTTTTTTTCTTCGCTCAAGATATTTTGATTAATTTGAGAATTATTTTCTAAACTTTCTTTTAAATTGTCTTTATTTAAATTTTGTGGTGAAGTCGTATCTGCGATTGGATAAACATTTTCTTTTTTTTGCTCTTGTTGTGTATTTTCTATTTTTATTTCTTCTTTATTATCGCTTTGAGTTTCATTATTTTGTTCTTTTTCTTTTTGTGCATGCAAATCGTCAAACCACTTTTCTAAAATAGGAATAGCATCGTCTAAATTTGGAGTGCCCGATGAAAAAATTTTTTGTTTTCCGTGCAGGTAAATTCTTCCAACCCAATTTTTCGATTTTAATTCACCCTTATATTTATCTTGCCTCACATAAATATGTAATCTTCCATCTTTTTTGTGAATAACTTGATGATCTTTTTTTTCTTCTTGAGTTACATTTTCGTTATTTGATTTTTCAAATTCATTCTCATTTAAATTATCTGTTTTTTCATCTGTAACTTGTTGTTGTGTCTCTGAAAACTTTTCATTTGTTTTATTTTCAACTGTTGTTTCTTCTTTTTGCACAAAATCTTTCTCGTTATTTTCGTTTTCAGGTTTTTTTGCGTCTGAAATGTTAAAATTTTGACTCTCAGAGACTTCATTTTGATCTGAAGGAATATTTTCATCAACTTTTGGTTGATCACTCTCAGGTTGTTTATCTTTGTCAATTATGACACCGAACTTTTCTTTTTCTTTGTCGTCCATTTTTTTTTATAATTTATATTTCTCTAACACAATTTATATAAAACTCTAACACAAATTTCAAAATTCTACAACATAATGTTCTTCAAAAAAAATAAAATATTATATATTTGCAAAAAAATCAACAAAATCGCCATTTTTTTGTTTTGCCTTAAGTTTTTTTAAATTTTAGGAAAAATATTCTTAACAAAATACTCTAACACAAAAACAATAATTAAGTTTGTGTTAGAGTTTCTAAAATAAATCGTAAATCAAAAAAGCTTTTAAAATCAACAATTTTATAAATTTATCAATTTTTTTTTATTTTTGTGTTAGAGCTATTTTTTTTGTGTTAGAATTATAAATATTGAAATTTTTTTTTTAAAATTTACAGTCTCAAAAATATTTTTTATTTTTTATATTTTTTAATTTAAAAAAATTGTAAATATACAACTAATAATTGATGTTTTTTTTCTATTTTAAGGAGAATTATTTAATTTAATACAAATTCCTTGTTATTTTCCATCTACAACTAAGATTGTTAAGTCATCTTTTTGAATTTTTCCAGATTTTATTATGTCTTCAACAATTATTTGCAATCTTTCATGAATTAGTTTGTCTTTATGTTTAATAATATAATTTTGAAACCCTTCTGCTCCTAGCATATCTCCTTTTGGATTTTTTATTTCTGTAATTCCATCTGTGAATACATACATTGAAGAATTTGAAAAATCAATTTTTGCTTCTTTGTACTTTATTTTAGACATTATACCTAAAGGAGGTCCAGCCTCTGTATGATTTTCAAATTTTCCGTCATTTGAATAAATAAGTGGTGGTTCATGTCCTGCATTCGACAAAAGTAATTCATTTTTTTGGCTATCGTAGATTCCAATTAGCATAGTTACAAACATTCCACGAGAAGTTGTCTCACAAATTTCTTTATTTAAAAGTTCAAGCAGGTCCGATGCAGAATAAATTGTTTTACTAAGGCATCTGTACAAACTAGATGCTTTTGACATTAATAAAGATGACTTAATTCCTTTGCCCGAAACATCTGCAACACCGAAACCAAACTTACCATCACCTAAATCTGAGAAATTATAAAAATCTCCAGATACAATCTTTGCAGGGATATTAATTCCAGCTATAGGAAAATTATCTTTTTTATTTTTTGATAGTAAAGTTTTTTGTATTTCACCTACAATTTCTATTTCTTTTTGAATTCTATTCTTGTCAATTAATTCCTTTGCCATTTTAGCATTTCTGATGGCTAAAGCCGCAGGTGCTGATAGAGTTTCCAATAATTTTCTATCACCCTCTTCAAATAATTTAGAATTACTTTTTTTATTTAAACAATGAATTACTCCAATGCATTCGTTTGCAGCTATAAGTGGTGAGCACAAAACTGAATAAGTTGTAAAATTAGTTTTATTATCTAAATCAAAATAAAATTCTGCAATTTCTCTTACATCTTTTCTGACATTTCCAACTCTGATGCATTTTTTTTGTAAAACAGCTTTACCCATGACGCCTTGAGTCAAAGGTATTTCATATTCATCTAAATATGATTGATATTTTGATGCTATACACTGAAAAACTTGTTTTTTATCATCAATCAAAAAAATATTTGCCGCTTGTGCATCAATTCGTTTAATAATTACTTCTAAAGCAGTCTGTAAAGTTTCTTTTAAATCAAGAGACGTTGCAAACTCTTGATTCATTTTTGTGATTATTGCCAAATCTTCATTTAAAGCTATATTTTCCTTGTTTGGCTCAGTTTTTTTAGATTTAAAAAACATTTTTGTATTTGGAATTATACTTTTTTTTTGGTAATTTAATTTACTATGGAAATCATAATTAATACTCCCGGTCTTTATATTCATTTGCAAGACGCTGTTGTACTTATTCAATACTGTATCGACGGAATTATTAATATTGCCTCCCAATTTAAAATTTGATTAGTGTTTTTTATTATCTTTTTTGTATTAGGCTGTATCTGGGGTAGTTTTTCTAATGTTTGTATTCATCGTATACCTGCAGATAAAAGCGTCATATTTACTCGATCTTTTTGCCCTTACTGTCAAAAAACAATCAAATGGTTCGATAATATTCCTTTAGTCTCCTTTTTATTATTAAAAAGAAAATGCAGAAATTGTAATAATAAAATTAGCATTCAATATTTTATTGTAGAACTAATATCTGCAATTTCATTTATAATTATATATTATTTTTATGGAATAAGCATCACTTCATTATTGTTAATTATACTTAGTATTTTTTTTATTATTATTTTTTTCATAGATTTAAAACATTTTATTATCCCAAATACTTTAACATTTCCATTAATGTTCATTGGTTTTATTAAATCATTCGATCCTAATTTAAATAATTTTTTATTTCCCAATTATATTAATTCATTGATTGGAGGTGTAATTGGATATTTAATTATATGGTTAATTATTTTCGCATATAAAAAAATTAGAAATAAAGAAGGTATGGGTTTGGGTGACGCAAAACTTTTATCTGCGATTGGATTTTGGTTTGGATGGTATTCTATTCCTTTTGTGTTGTTTCTATCATCAATAATAGCTTTAGCAGTATCTTTGCCATCATTAATCAACAAATCTAAGAATTTATCTTCTCAAATTCCATTTGGTCCGTATATTATTCTTGGTATAACATTATATATTTTAATAAGACATATAGTTTGATTATTATGAAAAGAATAATACTAGTAATAATATTTAATTTTATAATCACAACAAGTGCGTACGCATTTTTAACTTTTAATCAAGAATTAGACGTGTCAACTAATACAACCCAAATAAGAGGTATAAATTTTAAACCAGATGGAACAATAATGTATGTTACTGAGCGTAATGGTACTACAGATAATGCTATTGGACGCGCGGCTAATATTATTCAATTTAGTTTGAGTACACCTTTTGATATAAGTACAGCAGAAGAGGTTTCAAATACGAGAGTTGAAGAGGAGGTTGGTACTACTTTAGAATTTTTACCTCATGCAATTGAATTTAAACCTGATGGCACTCGTTTGTTTTTAATTGCTAATACAGGTACCTTAGTTTATCAGTTCGATCTTTCTACACCTTGGGATACGTCAACAATAAATTTTAGTGCTAAGTATAATGTTTTAGGTGAAGACCAATTAAGAACTATAACTTTTAAACCTGATGGAACAAGAATGTATGTTTCTGGCAGCAAAGTAGATAAGTTAAAAGAGTACGAACTTGAAACTCCTTGGGACATAACGACATCTAATGTAACAGTTGGTGACACTTCGGCTTCACTTGCAAGTGCAGACGGTAGTATGAGAAATGTTCAGTTTAATTCAACTGGTACAGAGCTTTACATTGGTGGTAATGAAAATAATAATATGAACAAGTACACCCTAAGCACTGCCTGGGACATTAGTACGATATCATCTACTTTTACTGCATATACCCTGGGTGGTACCACACATGAAGATATGAGAGGTTTTATATTTGTCGCAAACTTTACAAGACTATATATTACAGATGATAAAAGTGATGGCCTAAATAGAGTTATAGAATATACTGCAGCATGTGCAACAACTATAAATTGTGAAAATCCATTAACTGATAACGAAACAGTTGCAATAATTGAAGCTCAAGTAGAATTGTCTAAGAAAATGATTAGACATAATACTCTTCCTATTATGCATAGAATTGAGTGGTTGAGACGTCACAAAAATTATGATGATCTAAACAACTTGCAAGCTGAAATTAGCTTTTCTGATCAGCGTCTTTCAAAATTAGTTGACGCTATAAAATCAAATAAAAAATACAAAAAACCCAAGTCTGAAGATGACTGGTATCAATGGAGTGAGGGTAGATTAAATTATGCAAAAACTCATGAAAAAACAGGCTCGTTATTAAAGAGATTCAATAGTAAGGGGGTTGCAATAGGAGCGGATAAGAAAAAAAATCAAGATACAATGTATGGTTATGTGTTCCAATTTGGAGCTGATAATGTAAATATTGGATCTGGTAGATCTGAATTACATGCAGAGTCATTTAGTGTTTCAATATATGGAACAACATTAAGAGAAAATCATATTTTTACTGACGGAATTTTAGGATTTAGTCATTTAGACTTAGATATCAAAAGAGATCAGTATGACAATATTTTGAAAGGAAGTAGAGATGGAAGGCAAGTTTTTGGAACTTTAAATATTGGGAAACGAATTAATAACGAAGAATTAAACTTTAATCCAAGTTTAAGATTAGACTTGGGGTATACCGAACTTGGGTCTTATCAGGAAGAAACAAGTTTATATGATGGACTGACAGATTTAATCTTTTTTAATAAGCACGAAGTTTTGACTGCTATTGGAACTGCGGGTGTATTAATCGATAAAACAATTAAACATTATGAAGATAGAATAATAAATCATAATGGAAGATTTGAATATATATTAGATGTAAGTCCTTCATCTGATACAGAATTATATTATTTAAATAATCCAACCAAAATTTATTCCATAAATATAGATAACGAGACGGATCATAATTATAGAATAGGTTATGGTTTTGATGTTACATCGATCTCAGGATGGTCTGTGATTGCTAATTTTGAAAGAGAAAATTACAACAGAAGAGGTTATAGTAACAATTTTTATATCTCGGCTGGTTATGTTCCAATTGATGGAACTAAATTTGCTTTGGGCATTAAAAATAATAACAATATGGATACTACTTTTAATATCAGCAAAGAGGTTAATGGATTTAATTTAAAATTTGATTTAGAAAACAGTTTGATTAGTTCAAATAATAACTATATTGCAAAATTAAGTATTCATGCAGAATATTAATTACATTTGAATTACATATGAAATATTTGCATTAATTGAATTAACATCTTGCGAAGATTTTTGGCCATCAAAGGAAATTAAAAGTTTTCCCGTATTTAGTAATTTTTTTTCGTAATTTATTCCTAAGGATAAAGTAGCCTCTTCTGTTAAATTATCATTTTGAAAAAACTTTGCTTCACTCCCATTTACACTATATGTTTGTGATTTACCCAGAAACATTTTTCTACCATCCAAGATCCATGATAAGATAAGTTTTGAATTTTCCTTATTAATTAAATTATAATTATCACTAAGATCTAAAGAAACATTCGTTACATGTTTTTTATCCCAATTGTAAAATTGGCTCTCTGAATGTTTGGGGGTGTATGAATGTGAAGCATTAATACCTAACGCCGGTATTAAATCATTTTCAAATTTACTACCAAAATGAAACTCATAAGATGAGTAATTATCTCTTAAATCTAAGTCTCCACTAGCTGTAGTGTTAGTTAATATATTTCTTTTGCTGTTATGTCTTGATACACCAGCTAAAATAAAAGAATTAATATTATTCTTACCTTTAAAAGATGTACCTGCTAGCACACTATCTTTTTTTACCTCATGATTTTTATTAAAGTCTTGCTTACTCGTCTCATAGTTTAAAATTATATTTTTATTGTTTAAAGGTCTAATTATGTTTATTGCTGCACTACTCATACCATACCCCATAGCTAATCTACCTATATTTTCCTCTCTTTTAGAGTATGAAGCATATGTATCAGCCCAAGTTACTCCTTGATTAAAACTGTCTGATATTTTGTACCGATTTAGAGTTTTTCTTATATTTAATGATCTGTACCCAAGCTGTTCATCAATATTTTCACTACTATTTTGACTGACTGACCCAATTGATCCTTTTACAATTTGATTTCCATCTAAATCTTCTAAACTATATGTTCCGGTTCCATGAGTAGGATAATAATACGATTGACCAGCTCCATGTTGTACTTTTATTGTATGTTCTTCACCTTTAATATTAATTTTACCAATTATTCTACCGCCATCTTTTAAAGTAATGATGTTACCCTTTCCGTCAATTCCAAGTGCAAATGCATCAACACCTGCTTTATTCTCAATTTTTCCACTGTTGGTTAGTGTGCCCTTAGATAATGCACCTATAAAAACTGTAGAACCATTTAGTGCAGTTGAAGCATTATTGTTATTATAAATATGTCCATTCGCGTTATTTGTAATCGTGATATTGTTAGTACCAGTCTCAGATTTTATAGCATTATTAGAACTATTATCTGTCGTGACTTCTTCCGCATAAATTTCTCCAGAGTTTGTTATTGTTACATTATCTGGTTCACCACTATTTTCAGTAAATGTAACTGTGTTAGTATTCGACTTAATAACGGCACCATGATTATTTGTAATTGTACTATTTGTTGCATCCATTAGGTTAATTGCTTTAGAACTTCCAGCACTAATAGTTCCAGAATTAGTAACTGTCAATCCAGATTGAGTTTTACCTTGAATTGCATTTGATGAAGTGGCCCCTAAAGATGTAACAGTGGCGCCTGACTCAACTATTACTGTTGCATTTGTCTTTGAGTTTACGTGAATTACCATAGAACCATTTCGAGATAATGTTGCTCCAGATTCGATTGTAAGAGTTATATTGTTTTCATTAAATTTTTGTTGTTCTTCAGTATCTGTGCTTATTTCTTTGCTTTCATCAAAAGTCTCAGCAAATACAGATGTAGAAATTAAAAATAAAAATATAGGTAAATATAATTTAAATTTATTTATCATATTAATTCATTAAATTAGATTAATAATTTTATTTTGTATTAAATTATTTAATAATTTTCTCTCCAACTGCCTCTATAAATTTGTAAATCAGTGTCACCACCAAGTAATTGCACAAGAGTATCTTCTTGTTTGTCACTCTCTGTAGTTACATTGCCAAATAATTTATTACCACCTACCACTAGTTTAGACAATATTCCTGCTTGTAAGTAATAACAACCTGAATTGCTATCAAACCTACTTCCTTCACGAAGTTTTTTCTGCTGATTAGCTATTGTTTGGGATTGGTTTATTCCGCATTCATCATCTGCTGCACAAATAAATGCATTTCCAACGCTACATTTGGCTTGTCCTAGAGGTGGTTCATATACTGGATAATAAACGACACCTCCAAATATTGTTGGAGATGCTGAGGCTTTTCTAAAAAAGTTCTGTGCACTTTTCTCTAATTTAAATATCCATGCTTCTTTGACAGCACCTGGGCATGACCCTCTATCATTTCTACTATCTGCACAAACAGCTGGATCGTCAGCGTTTGGTGCTAGTAAAGCAACTTTCGTTGCAATTATTTCAAATTCAGGATTTATTATATCTTCTTCTTCGCCGCTATCTGTTGTTTGCTCTGTTGTTTGGTTCGGAATCACGCCATTTATCGAATGTCTAAAATTTGGGAAATGTCTATCTCTTACACCATAAAGTAAATTATCCATGCCTAATTCTTTTGAACCTATATTCGCAAAATCACCAGTTCCTCCAAACAACCAAAGATTTCTTGTGCTATTGCCATAAGCAGCATCCATACCAAAATATGAGTATCTTTGATTTAATTTATTAGCATTTAAATTAAATATAGTTGTTTGATCATAAAGATTTACTGGGTCATTTCTGGCATCATCCGAGTCAGAATCTGCTTCTTCAATAATATTATTTTGGCTAGTAAGGTTAATTTTTGTAATTTTGCCTTCAAAATCATTAAGATAAACCATAGCTCCCCTCCATTTGATACCTCTAAAAGTATCTGGAGTGATGACTATTGGGTCTGTAGGTATTGAATTTGGAATCTCATTTTCTAAATCAATAATTTTAATTGGTCCGTTGTTAATCGCAGCATCATAAATTGACCCCCCGCTGGTAATTGTGTCCTCTAAATCTACTAAAAATAAACTTGAACCAACATTTCTAGCAACTCCATATCCACCAGGTAGAACTGCAACATAACGGTCAGTATATAATGTGTCTGAAGTAGTATTGCCTGTAGGCATCCTAATTATTCTTGGGGTTCCCCATGTTTCTCCAAGTGTAGAGTAATTAAAAGCTGTATCTTCAACTCCAAATTCTGATAATTGCACGGTGAAGTCAGTTTGCTCTAAGTCAGATTCTTCACTATCACTTGCATTGTAAACTTTTAAATTTAAACCATCAGTTCCAGTATCAATAGTAAACGTAATTTCAGATCCATTTACCACGACAGACTTAACTGGTGTTTCAATTATTTCTCCCTCTGCCCCTCTTTCTACAACTGTTGCTAAAGCAGGATTATCTATTACTGATTTTGGAAAATCGTCACTAATGAATGTAAAAGTTGATCCTTTATAACATGCCATTGTACCTTTATTGTAATATTTATCTCCTACGGAATTACCACTTAATGCTTCAACCATTTCGTTTGACTGACAAGTAGATTTTGCATCTCTATTTGTGAAGTCGGAACCTAATTCGTCTAATACAAGGTCTGCGTCTAGCGCTATTCTTTGATTGCCTCTAGCCTTATTAGCCTCTAAAGAATCTCTTAAGTTAAAAGTCCCGTCTGAATATGCATGAGGCGTAATATCACCTACGTTATTAGCTACCATAACCATGCTATTTACTCTATCATTATATACTGAAAACATATGATAAGGTGTTAATGGATTTGTTATGTCTAACACTGAAAAACCTGCTCCACCTCTACCATATGGTATAAATAAAATTGTATGCCAAGATTTAGGTCCATCTGCTGGGACATAATCACCTTTAGAATTTAAACCTCTAATATAAACATCATGTATGACTGGCGAACCATCTACTGCAAAAATAGAATTTGTTCCACCTTTATCGCTATTTATCCCATCAAGAGCCTCATTGACAAGGCTTGGAAGTTGACCTGCAATAAATGGTGGTACAAATGCCCATACCTCTTGTCCTGCAAGTGGGCCGGTGGTATAAAATGCGTGCAATGCCCCGTCGTTAGCACCTACATACATAACTTTTTCTCTTGTTACACTATTCGACCATGATCTATAACCATTAATCTTCCTCCAGTAAGACTCTTGATTTGTATTAGAAAAACTAGTGCTGGCTTTTGGTTTACCAACTTCAACTATTTGTGAATGATATATGTCTCCAAGTACTGAGGTTCTAGTATTATTTAAATTATCACAACCTTCGTAAGCAAAATAGTCCTTACCTCTTACAAAATTTATCAAACCTTTAATATCATCTGCGTTACCATCTTCAACCCCAGGCTTTCCCTTGCAGTTTGAATTACTGTTATGAAAATCTGGAACTTTATCTCCAGTAAGTGTAAATAATTTATTTATTTTTGATGCATTATCCTCTGTAAAATTATTCCAATTCTCGTTTCGATAATCTGCGCCCGGTAATGTTGTCCATATTTTTCTAGTATCAGACTCTGCTTGATTTCTTACATTTTCTGCAGCATCATAATTTCCTTGCGCATCTAAATCGTGGACTATTGAACCATCTGCACTTATTTTTTTTCTAATAAGAGAGCCATGCCATTCACCATGTTTGACATAATTAAATTGAGCTTGATATAAACTTCCACCCTCTTGAACATTCGCTGTTATTGATGGTGCTGTAAAAGATAATCTACTAGCAATAATCCTTTCGATTTCACTTTTTAATTTTGTAAGTAAATCAGAGGGAGTTTCTGCATCAATCCTTCCTCGGCATTCCTCAGCTTCTCCCGATTCGTCGTCACATGTTCCAGCTAAAGCCATTTCGTTAAATTTATTTTTAGCACCTGACGATATTTCGTCTCCGTAAGCAACAACTAAAGTTTTTACACCGTAATCTGTTCTTAGTTTTGTTATCAGTTTTTTTGCTTGATCATGGTGACGCCATTGTCCATCACCAATTACAATTACATAATTTAATTGACAATCTAGCCTTTCATTTTTGTCTTTAGTTGCAAGGCGATTTCCCTCTTTATCTTTAACATTAGGGTCGTTATAGTATTTATATGCTAGTTGTGCGAAAGCATTTGCATCAGTACCAAATCTTGTAATGGTATTATCTAACTCTTGAACTATTTTCTCACTTGTTCCTTTATCAATTCCTACTGCTAAACAAGAATTTCCATTACACCACTTAGATTTTCCAGATGGATGTGCGCCTTGCCAGCTATCATAATAAATGCAGTTGTTATTACATTTTCTGTACGAATATTTAGCGGGTGGATTATAAGGACAATCAACATTGCATGCATAATCTCCATTTACTTTCCATAGATCTTTCGCTTTACCTTTACCAGTTTTTTTAACAATTATTCTTCCAGCATTCCAATATCCATAACCAAATTTAGCTCCTTGCAATAATGAACTATCATTTACAACAGCAGATAAAGCATTCTTTGCACCTTCTAATCTACTTACTCTACTTGTCCCAGTTTCTAATACCCATCTAATTCTTTCTGAGCTAATATTATATTCTTGAATGCTAATTTTTTCTCCAGATGTCCATACCCTGTCATTTGAAACATCTAGTCCTAAAGCTTTAAAAATATTTATTTCTGGACTTTCATCAATATTTGCAGCTGAAGCAGGAGTTTTTGCACTACTATCTGATCCTCCTATTAAAATACTTTCACTAAATGTATCTCCTGATATAGATAATTTTTGAACGGCACTCTCGTCTTTACTTGTTATATACATGACATTCATATTTTGTGGATCTAATTCAATTTGATAAGCAGCTTTATATTGGCTTTCAGGAACAGTATATAAATTACCTGTGGGACAGTAAGTTCCACTCTCTAAACTCAAATTCATTCTATAAATCAAACCACCTGATGCAGAATATAAGTATTTATCATCTCCATCTAAATCCATCGTAATAGAGGTAGAGTCTTTAAGCGCATTATCATATTTTGATATATTAGTACAAAGCCTAGAGACACCTGTTGTTAAATTTCGTGAATATAAGTCTAGTTCGGTTCTTAAATTATTTTTTCCACATTTATTTTTTTTCTTTTTTTTAGATGTCTTGCAATATAACTCGGTAGAAGTTACTAGTAGATGGTCATTGCTATCTATAGTTCTAATCGAGAGTGCTTTTGGCATATATTTTTCATCACTTTTAGTTCCCTTTTTATCTTTTCCAAGTTCTGAACCCCAAATCATTTCAAGACAAAGTCCATCAGTATCATATACCCCTACTTTTTCGTGGGTTGGACTAGTAAAAAATATAGCCTCACCTGAATGGTTTTTCATGTTAGATGATTTATCTATTGAAGATAATTGACCGAAATTTCCGTTATTTTGTAACTCATCATCATCTTCAAGACTACAAGTAGTCATTCCCTTAGCTTGTTCACCAACTCTTATTGCGCCGTTATTCCCAAAATCAGTATCAAGCTTTTTAGTTTCATAAATCATTTTGTAAACACCAGCTACCGTAGCAAGCAATAAGTTGCCGTCATTCAACAATAAAATATCTAAAACTTTAAAAAGTGAGTCCCCACCCTTAGGTATTCTATCCATACTAGCTGAGGTATCTAGCAAAAGTAAAATATTTGCCGGAACATCACCCGCGCCAGATCCTGGAGGTAGTGGTTTTGCAAAACTATTATTATTTAAAAAAAACAATAAAATAAATAAATTGAGAAGTATTTTTTTAATTTTTTTCATAATTACCATACATGTTTAATAAAGCTATCATTTGATATTAAAAGTTCTTCTAATATTAAAGATGAACTTTTTTTTAAAAATTTGTCGTAATAATATCTCTTACCATTGCTTTTCCAGTATTCACCTCCAGTCCAATTAGTATCCGGTATATTATTTACCTCATCTATATTTCCAAAGTTATTTTTAATATAAAAATAAATTAGTTTTTGTTCGTTTTCTTTGTCCGTTTCTTCAGTAATAGAAGTTAATTTTATTCCTTTAATCTGATCGTTTTTAATTAAAACTTGTATTTTAGCATTTTGCATACCTTCATCGGGACAAACTACATAATAGTCTTGCTCAATATAAGAGTGTGTCATATCTTCTGGAGATATGAGGTCATCCTCGTTTTTACTTAAACTTTCAAAAGCTTTGGAAGGGCTATCTCCAAGTTCAAATTCTAAATCGCACTCGACAGCTTTTAAGTTAGTCGTGTTTATAAGCATAAAAAACAAAATATATAAAATTTTAAAATTATTTTTCATAAAATTAGTATGGCATAACAACCATTGTTTCCAAAGGTACTAAAATGTTAATATTTGAGATATTTTTATCATAATAAATGCCGCAACCAAATATTTTATACGCTGAACCTTGTCTTTGAACATCAACGCTAGTTGTTCTTTGAGCACTTACACCTCCACCTAGGTATGTTGAAAAACCAATATGCTGTATGAAAAATTTATATTTAAATCTTTTTAAATATTCTCTTTCTTGAATTAAAGCTCTGTCGGCTGCATTGCTAGTAAATAAAGACTCACCACCTTTTTTCATACTATATTCATATAATCTATCTGTTGTAACCAATGGTTCAACTATATCCCAAAATTCTCCTAATCTTGGATGATCATCAGGCAGTTCATATGCAATGCTAACGTTTTGCCCTACTCTAAAGTTTTTAAAACTTTTCATACAAATTGATTTTTTACTATCCTCAACTTCGATTGTATTTAACATAACACCTTTGTTCCAAGTGTCTCTAACTAATGTACCAGCTGCTGAGCCTAATTCATTTAATCCAAGTTTAAATTGACTCAAATTACTATCATCTTCATCCTTCATTAAGGCTAATAAATCTAAATCTTCATCGGTTAATTCACAATCATCAAAATCATACTCTTCCTCTTTTGATGAAGCTTCCTCTTTAGCCTCAATGCATCTCGGCACCAACTTTGCATCATAAACTTTATTATTTTTAATTTTATCACTTCCACCAACCCAATGACCAAGGTATGCATCTGCTAAATATTTTTCTCCCTCCATTAATGCTGTTTCGGCAACATAAAATGCTTGCTGATATTCATCACTATTATTGTTATTTCTGTGATCTCCAGATGCAATAACAATTAATGAACCGCCCATCAATGACATTACTAGCAATAGCACCAATGATAAAATCAAAGCAAACCCTTTTTCATTTTTCATTATAATGCACCTCCAATATTTCTTGTGTGTACTGTTACAAATATATTTTCTCTTAAATAATTATCATCACTTTGTATTGACCTATCGGCAGTAAATGAGTTTACTAATTTTTGTTGTTTCTTTTGAAAATAACCTTTTTTTGAACTTGATCTGAATGTTATTTTTACGTCAACAGATCTAATATTAAACATTTCCTCTAAATTTTCAGTAGGATCTGCATTTACTGTTTTACCATCCTTATCTAACGCAACAAACTCCATATCGGTTACATATTCTCTTATTAACTCAGCTTTATAACATTCATTACAATTTGCATCCCATGTGCCTTCATTTTCATCTATTGCTTGTTTCCAACTCTGCTTAGATTTATAAATAGCGTAATAATTGTCACTTATATTTTCTGAAATTTTTCTTTTAAATGGAATTGCAAAATAAGTTACTTTGTATCTTTTATAATATTGTTTGTCGGGATCATTTGCATCAAAATCTCCATACACAATATGAATACGATCACAACAAAGCTGCAGTTTATCATCCGTCTCTATGTGTTTTTCACCATCAGTTTTTAAAGAGTAAGCTGCACCAGGCACTTTTATGTCTGAGCTCATTTTTGAATATCCTAATGTATCCTTATCAATTACAATAGGCATGTGACTATTATCTTTAGTATCACTAGTTCTACCAAAAACAAATTTTAAATAATCCTCTTTTGGAATATCTGATTTAGAATCTTCAAAAACTCCATAATAGTATTTAAAACCAGCCATTCTTATATCTCTCATTAGCATTGATACAATATCTCGACCTGATCTACTTATCCCAGCAACATCAGACACTCTACTATAAGTATTATTAACGACTGTATAACTAGCAAACATTGCAGCCATCATAATTGAAGCAATTGCAACACCAATCAAAATTTCTATTAAAGAAAAACCTCTAATTTTTTTAATTTTATTCAAGTCCAAATCCCTGTATTTTGTCTCCCTCACCTTCCTCTGCTGGAAGATTTGAAGGGTTTTGTTTTATTTTGTAATCAGATTGAAAATACAAAAATTTTCTTTTCTTTCCGTTATTAAGATTAATTTGTATTCTTCCTAAATACATGGCCTCGTCGTAAACTTTTGAATTCGTTACTTGACAACCTTCCCAGGCACACAATTCAAACATTTCAACTGTTTTGAAATCCTTCTCACTTTTACATTTAACAGTCCTGTCCTCGCCTAACATTCTTACCCATTTAACAACTTTATTTTTAGGAGCATCTTCAAATTTTTCAGAATCTTCTCCGTGGATAGGTTTTATATCTGCCGTATTAGCTCTTTTATCTTTTGAGCAATCCTTAATTTTTACACCTGGAAAATTTTCAAATCCAACGTTACTATCACTCGCAGCATGATCAACCCATTTATTTGCTTCTGTTTCTCCTAATTCTGGAGGTATAAAGGTAGGAGAACACTCAGGCATGTTGCCAGCAGAAATTTGCATGTAGTATTCAGCAAATTTAAAACACTCTGTATCATTTTCAACATCGGGTAAGGACTCTCCAATATAAGCTTTTCCATCAACATAATAAATTTTTTCCTGGTCTTCTTTAGCAAGACCACCTATACTGTCCTTGTATCCAATAAAACCTTCAGCAACCATGGAGGATATAAAATTAGCTTTAGTTCTTTCTCCTGATGTATTGATAGACGTAACGGAAAAAGTGACCATCTGAAATATTGCAATAAATCCAATGCCTATTATTGCTGTGGAAATTAATGCTTCAATTAAAGATAACCCTTTTTGATTATAATTATTCATATTATTGAATTGCCCATCCTGTAGTATTTACATTATATTTTTCTAGTTTCACATTACCAAATCTAGTCCAATTAATTTCAAAAATTATATAATTTTTCCTTTTGGGGTCAGTTGGTAAAGGATAATCAGGACAACTATCTATATTTTTAGAGCACACATATATCAAATTCTCATCGTCTAAATCGCCTGATTTACTAAAATAAGTACCATCTTTTGAAAAACATACAGCACCGTTTGAAATACTTATATTCACTTCATCAGTTTCAAAATGACGTACTTCAGGATTAGTTCCAGATTTACCGTAATGATCAAACTTATTTGAACTACTTTCCTCTACTTCGCATCTTGTTGAAGAACTGTGCCAACCAGGTACTCCAATGTTTTGTGCAAGTTTAGTTGTGAGCATCCCGTTAGTGCTAAATGAAAGTTTTCCACTATCCTCTGTTTCAACTACGAATTGCCCAAATCCATAAGATCCTCTTTGAACTTGCGAATTAATACCAACAATCAGATCTTTAATTCTTTCAGCTTCAATTCTAACCTTTCTATCTTTAGACATAGAGCTAAAATTTGGTATCGCTATCGCAGATATAATTCCAACAATTGCAAGAACTACTAGAACTTCTAGTAGTGAAAAACCTTTAATTTTCTTTAGCTGCGCTTGCATCAATTTTTCCTGCTTGGGCAAGATTTTCTAATGATTTCGACATTGTAATCATTCCGTCTTTAACAGCGGTCTGCATGATGCTTGGTATTTGATGAATCTTTGCTTCTCTGATTAAGTTCTGTATTGGAGCATTACATTTCATTACTTCAAAAGCACCCACTCGACCGAGTCCATCTTTTGTTTTTAATAATCTTTGGGTAACAACCATTTTAAGTGAGGTTGATAATTGAGCACGTATTTGTGCTTGTTGTTCTGGAGGAAATACATCAATAATTCTGTTAATGGTATTTGGAGCACCACTCGTATGAAGAGTACCAAATACTAAATGACCTGTCTCTGCTGCAGTTAAAGCTAAACTTACTGTTTCTAAATCTCTCATCTCACCTACTAAAATTACATCCGGATCCTCTCTTAGTGCAGCTTTCAAAGCGCTTGCAAATGTTTGGGTTTGCTTACCGACTTCTCTGTGAGAAACTATACTTTTGTTATCTGTATGAATAAATTCTACAGGATCCTCAACCGTAATAATATTTGCAGTTCTGGTTCTATTTATTTCATTTACTATTGCTGCAAGCGTTGTAGATTTCCCTGAACCTGTAGGACCCGTCACTAATACTAATCCTTTGTGCATATCTATTATATCATATAAAACATCAGGTAAATCGAACTGACCCATTTCAGGTATTTTACTTTCAACACGTCTCAAAACCGCAGCTGGTCCATTTAATGTTTTATAGAAGTTTGCTCTAAATCTTAATCCACTTATAGTTACTGCTGAGTCTAATTCATGTGTGTCTTGAAATTTTTTTGTTTCATGTTCGTTACAATTAGTTGTCATCATATCAATTAAATCCTGTGGTTTGACCATAACATCTTTAACCATTACAATTTCTCCAGTTTGTCTATAAGCAAGTGGGGAACCTGATCTAATATGAAAATCAGAAATTTTTTTGTTGTTTTTAGCTAACTCTTCTAATTTATCGAACATAAATTTATTTTTAAATATTTATAATTATAAACTTTAATTGTAAATTTTTAACTTAATTTATTGTCCAATTTGTTCAATAAATTCACTATTTTTTAATGATAAGACTGTTTAATTGTTAAATTAAGAGATTTGTTCTCTATTATAAATTTTACTACTCATAACTATTCCTAGACCTATCATGGTTGCAAGCATTGATGAGCCTCCGTATGACATTATAGGAAGTGGAGATCCAACAATAGGTAGTAATCCTAAAACCATTGACATATTAACTGTAATATAAATAAAAATTG
>CACEVB010000003.1 GCA_902562875.1 uncultured Pelagibacteraceae bacterium
TTTAAATTATCAAAATTAAAATTATTTAATAAATTCTCTATTAAAATCTTTTTTAAATCTTCTGCATCCTCGTCTAGGTTAAATACCTCTTTTAATTTAATTAATTTTATTTTTTCTTGTATAGCTGAATTTATTGCAATTTTTTTAATTTCTGTAC
Organism: uncultured Pelagibacteraceae bacterium; assembly: GCA_902562875.1. GTDB lineage: Bacteria > Pseudomonadota > Alphaproteobacteria > Pelagibacterales > Pelagibacteraceae > Pelagibacter. The sequence continues at coordinate 158 of CACEVB010000003.1, forward strand.
TAGACAAATTTTTAAGTTTATTATTAAAAGCAATTAAATAATTTATTTCATTAACAATATCTTGATTAGTTATAATTTCTGTTTCAATCTTGAATTTTATCTCAACTTGACTACTAATTGCCTGATTTGAAGTTATAAATATTAAAAATAATGATAAAACTACACTTCTTATCATTTTAGTTTATGTTTTGTGAATTTGTACCACCAAATGGTATTAACTTGATTGAGAAGAAAATATTCTCTGATGGTTCAAAATCTGCATCTTTATAAAAGGATTTTTTATATTCTAGAGCTGCTATTAAACAATCATTTTTATATTCATAAATTACATCATAATATTCAGTAAGATTTTGATCTAAATTCTTATTTGTTGAAAATCCTAAAGAACTATTTTTGTTCAATTTGAATGTAGTCTCATTTGATATATAACTCTTTTGACTAATTAAATTACTACTTTCTAAATAATTAAATTTAGTTACAAAATTATTTACTGATAAACCTGTTTCTATCAAATTGTAATTTGTCTCTTTTAAGTCTTTATCTAATGCAAATGAGTAATTAAAATCTAATAACTCTGAAGTATTTAATGAAAGTTTACCAAATACATCAGATCTTTTATTACCAATGGAGGAATTTCTTGGTAAATCTGAATTACCGTTTTTTCTAAAAACCTGACCAGCAGAAAAATTAATTAAATCTTTTTTATTTTCATTCTTTACTGAATAATCAAATCCTAAAGTAAGAGACTCTCCACCCTCGACCATATCATTTCTATTTATTCTATTTTCATCAAATAAATCAATATAATCAATTCTATTGTCATCATTAATTATATTTTTTGTTTCAGTTGGACTAAATCTTGCAGATAATTTTGGGGTTAAATACTTTTCGTTATTACCAACTTTTTTTAATAGTGGAAATCCTAAATTATAATTTAAAGCTGATAAAAATTTTTGATTTGTTTCACTTCCAAAATCATCAGACTTATCTCCATCAAAATTTATATTTTTTATTAATAAAGAAAAATTATTTGTTATCCCATTTTGTTTAACTTTTAGCATGGAATTGTATCTAAGATCATTTATAACTATACCCTCATATTTATTTGTATCATATTTTTTTTGGTAGCCTGAGGAATTAAATAACAAATCTCCATTGTAACTACTAAATAAATTTTTTTCATAATTATAATTAGGGTATACGTATTCGTAAGCGTCAGAGTCTTTTTTTGATAGATCTTCAAATATTTCAAAATTAATATTAAACATACTATCTTCATTTTCTTTTTCATATTCAATTAAACTATTTAAATAAGAATAGTTAGAAATTAATGGAGATTCTATCTCATATTTTTTTAAATATGTTCTATCTGATGTTGTTTGAATATTAATTTTTAAAGTATCATTATTAATTGTTTTTAATATATTTCCAAAAAAATGTGAGTTTGTTGAATCATTTTTAAAATTAATACTATGATCTAAAATGTAGTTAGTATTTTTCTCTCTTTGTCTATATTCTGTTTGGAATAGTTTTTTATCATTAAAAAATAATCTTGGAGAGAAAGTTAAGTCTTTATTATCAGACAATACTTTGTAATAAGGTAACTGTAACGAACTCCCTAACAAACTTGAATTTTTTATCGATGGAAGCAAAAATCCCGATTGTCTTTTTACAGTTGGATCTGGGTGAGAAATATATGGAAAATATAAAACTGGTACATCATATAAATTCAACCATGCATTTTTGTATGAAATTATTTTTTTCTTTTTATCATGTGTAATTTTCTCAGATTTTATTAACCACGGTGGACATTTATCTCCATCCCTAATCTTACAGGATGTAAATACACCCTTTCGAATGATTGTTTTGTTTGGCGTATCATTAATTGAATTACCAAAAAGTCTAGGATCGTTTTCTTCATTACCTAGAATAGATTTATCAAAATATACTTTGATATCCTTTCCAACAATTTCTTTTTTATTTAAATTTATAATACCCTCTTTAATTTTAAAATTATTACCTTCTATATCATCTAAGCTTAAACTATTTACTTTTAGAATTTCTTTTATTAGATAAAAATTAAATTCTTTAAAAGTTAACTTATTTCCAAACTGATCTTCTAAAATAGATTTACTTTTTGAGGTTATTATCTCTTTTGATTTGTCGTATAAAATATCTGAAGATAACAATGTATATTTATTATCCAAAATTAATTTAGAGTCTCCATTGATGACTATTAATTGATTTTTTTTGTCATATTTAATAAAATCTGAATTAATTTTAATATTTTTGTTTTTATCGAAATACTCAACATTTTCTCTAACTATCAAAATAGATTTATTTTTGTTTAGTGAAGTTTTATCACCTTTTATTAAAATATTGTTGTCCGTTTTTATTTCAACATTACCACTCGCTTCGATTTTGTTGCCTTTTTCGGTAATCTCTATTTTATTTGATTTTAAATTAAATTCCTCTGATATAGTACTTCGATCAAAGATTACAAAAAATATTATAAAAAAGAATATATAAAATTTACTTTTCATTTATTTTCAAAATACCCACAACTGATACCATGGTTAATATAATTATTGGAAACCATATGGATAACATTATAGGTATTCGCTCATTTATGCCCATCACATTAAAAAAATAATTTATATAATAAATTATTACAGATAACAAAATACCCATCACAATATTTAAAATTTTTGATTTATTGTATTTGGTATTTAACATTAATATTGAACCTAGAACTATCATTATTACAAGGTAAATAGGTAAAGCAACTAATTTATTTATGTAACTTTCTATATCTACTGTTGAGTATCCTAATGACTCATAATCTTTATATAAATCTAAAAGTTGAAATAAATTTAATGAGGACAAATTAGAAAAAAGGTTGTTGATTTTTTCTAAATTAAAATTACTTTTAATTAATATTCTTTCTTCTTCACTTTTTTTACCGTTAGTTTCGAAGATTTTAACATCTTCTGCGATCCATATATTCGAGTTAATATCAATTTTTTTTGCCGAAATAGTTTTTAAAAGAGTAAAATTATTGTCTAATTTACTTATTGAAACATTCTTTAAAAAATTTCTTTCTATCTGTTCAGCATTAACTATATTAATAATATCGTTAATTTCATCTTTTATCCAAAGACCGTCCTCATTTATTACTGCTAAATATTTATTATCTTCAGTAAAACTATTCTTAAAGCTGAGATAATTATTTTTTAAATTTGAGGAAATTGTATAATAACCAAAGATTAGAAAGAGGCCAAAAATTGTAGTTATAATTGAAATTATTTTAACTATATCAGAATTTTTTACTCCATAATTTTTAAAAATAAGCAATTCATCTCTGTCATATAAATGTAAAAAAAACATCTGAGTTGTTATTAAAAAAATAAACGGAAAAATTTCAAATAATATTGACGGAAGATTTAATATCGTAAAAAAAATTGGATAATATAAATTAAGTTTCATACCGTCAAAAAATTTAATTTCTTCTAAGATATTTAAAATAAATGTAAGACTTGCAAAAATTGTAGTCACAATAATTAAATTTTTACAATAAAGTTTTACTAGATACTCTTGGTGTATTTTTAAAACAGCCATATTAATGTTTTAACCTCAATTGTAAAAAAATATAAAAAATTATGGAAAATAAAAAAGGTAAAAAAATTGTAAATAAATTTTTAATATCCAAATTACCTATATATTGAGATAAAATTTGAGATAAAATTATTAAAAAAACACCTGTTATAAATAAAATAATTTTCAAATGTGTTAAACCTGCCTCTCTATCAGATTTTAAGGCTAAACATGAACCAATCATAGCTAAAATTATTATATAAAAAGGAACTACAGATCTTTTATAAAGTTCTTCTGCTATATTTTTAAAACTTTTAAAATTACATTCTAAATATTTATCAGAGAAGATTGTTTTGCTAATTTTAATAGATAATATACATTTTAATAGTAACTTTGAAGGCAGTTCTTGAATTTTAGGATGAACCGTTGTTTTAGTCGAATAGTCTGATAGATTTATTTGTGTAGTATCGTATGATAATATATTTATTCCTTCATTATTTTTATCAACAATATTACCGTTATAAAGTTCTAAAAAAAATTTATCATCTATTTTTTTTATTACTCCTTTTCTAGCTGAAATTATTTTTGAATTTTCTTTATCAGTATTATCTTTTAAATATATATTAATAAATTCACCTTTATTATTTTTTTTTTCAATAAAAACTGTCAAGTTTTCGACTGTATTTACAAATTTTTTTGATTTTATGAGAGATGGTAAATAATCTATATTTGAAGATCTAATATACGACCTAGCTATGTCTTGAGTTTTTGGAACAATAAATAGATTAAGTATTAAATGAAATAATACAATAATTGTCGAAAATTTTATTATAAAGTTAAAAAAATCTCTTTTTTTTATTCCGTTAATCCAAAAAATAATCAATTCATTTCTGTTTTCGTATTTTATAATTGTATAAAAAAGTGATAAGAAAAACATAAATATTAGAAGTCTAGATATAATTTTTGGAAAATTTAGTAATGTATAATAAAAATATATTTTAAAACTATGTCCATCTTCTGAGACGAAATCCAAATAATTTACAGCCTGTATAACCCAAACAATAAGACTTAGGCTTACTGAGCTTATTATAAAAAATGAAACTGTATCAAAAAAAAATTTTCTAAATATTAATTTTTCCATTGAAATTAGCTTATATTAAACATATATAGTTCAACTTTAAGTATATATTTTAAAATTTATGTCTGTTCAAGTCGTCTATAATAGAAGAATTAAATCAACAAAAAAGGGTATTATAGCCTTATTTGTAGATGAAAAACATAAATTTATTTCTATAGATGGACTTTTAAATAATAAAGAAAATTCTTACCTAAAAAATATTCTTAAAGAGAAAAAAGGGGATAAAAAAAATATATTCTCAATTAATTTAAATGAAAAAAAAACTGCTGTAATAATACCAGCAGATAATAATGCATCTACAAACGACATAGAGAATCTTGGTGCAAAATTCTATGACTTTCTTAGTAAAGAGATTATAACAAATATTACACTTGATAACTCTATTATGTCAAAAAAAAATGATTTCAATTTTATTGATCATTTTTTACATGGTATAAAATTAAAATCATATAAATTTGAGATTTATAAAACGAAAAAAAATAAAAATCCTATTAGGATTGAATTAATATCAAAATCTATAATGAAAAAATCAAAAAAATTTGAGGCTTTGGAGCAAGGAATTTTTCTAACTAGAGATTTAGTATCTGAACCTGGAAATATTTTACATCCTGATGAATACGCAAAAAGACTTAAAAATTTAAGAAAATATGGTTTGAAAATAACAATATACGACAAAAACAAATTAAAGAAACTAGGATGCAGAGCTTTATTAGGTGTTGGCCAAGGAAGTATACGAGGCACATATATGGTAGTAATGGAGTGGAAAGGTTTAAAAAAAAATTCTAAACCATTAAGTTTTATTGGTAAAGGTGTTTGTTTTGATACAGGGGGTATTTCTCTTAAACCAGCAAAATTTATGGAAGATATGACCTACGATATGGCAGGATCTGCAGTCGTAGTAGGTTTAATGAAAAATTTAGCTTTAAGAAAAGCAAAAATAAATGCCATAGGAGTAGTTGGTCTTGTAGAAAATATGCCCGGTGGCAATGCACAAAGACCTGGGGATATTGTTAAATCATTTTCAGGTAAAACAATAGAAATCTTAAATACAGATGCAGAGGGAAGGTTGGTTTTGGCTGATATTATGGCCTTTACTGAAAAAAAATACAATCCATCCTTAATGATTGACTTAGCCACATTAACTGGTGCGATTATAGTTTCTCTAGGCTCAGAATATTCTGGTCTTTTTTCAAACAATGATAAATTGTCGAACCAACTATTTATTAGTGGCAATAACGTAGATGAAAAAGTGTGGAGAATGCCCCTTCATAAAAATTACGATAAATTAATTAATTCCCCAAACGCCGATATGCAAAATATTAATTATGTTGGAGGAGCAGGCTCGACAACTGCAGCTCAATTCTTACAAAGATTCGTTTCTAAAAATACTCCATGGGCACACCTTGACATTGCTGGAATGGCTTTTTCTAAATATGGAGGCGCATTAAATCCGAGTGGAGCAACTGGTTATGGAGTTAGACTTTTAAATAAGTTTATAGAGGATTATTATGAATCAAATTGAAAAAACACTATCAATAATTAAACCAGATGCTATTGAAAGGAATTTATCTGAAGATATAAAATCTATTTTTTTAAAAAACGGATTTCAAATTTTAAATGAAAAAAAAATTAAAATATCCAAAGAAGAAGCTGAACAATTTTATCTAGTCCATCAATCTAAGCCGTTTTATAATGAATTATGTAATTATTTATCCTCTGGGCCAATTTTAGTAATGATATTAACTAAGGAAAACGCAGTATCTGAAAATAGAGCATTGATGGGTGCAACCGACCCAAAAGATGCAAAAGAAGGTACTATTAGAAAAAAATATGGTCTTTCAATAGATAAAAATTCAGTTCATGGTTCAGATAGTACAGAAAATGCTGTCAAGGAAATAAATTTTTTTTTCAAAGATTAATTATTTTTTTTAAAAATTTTATCTATAGATTTAGGATAAATTATATGTTCAAGTTTTCGTACTTTTTTGGCTAAACTATGTATAGTTTCTCCACGAGTAATTTTAGTTTTGCTCTGCAAAATTATTTTCCCAGAATCTAATTTTTTTGTAACATAATGGACGGTGCAACCAGAAAATTTTTCTTTATTTTTTAAAACTCTTTCATGGGTATTTAAACCCTTATATTTAGGCAATAAAGACGGATGAATATTAATAATCTTGTTTTTAAAAAATTTAATGAAATTTTCTGAAAGAACTCTCATAAAACCAGCTAGACAAATAAAACATATATTTTTTTTAATTAAATAATCTTTGACTTTTTTTTCAAATTCTTTTTTATTTTTATAATTTACTATCTTGTATTCTATATTATATTTTTTAGCATAATTTAAACCATTAGCTTTCGGATTATCAGATAAAACTAAATTTATCGAAATTGGGGAATTTTTTTTTTTGGAAAATTTAATTAAATTTAAAAGATTTGATCCTCTACCAGAAATAAAAACTACAGTATTTTTCTTTATTAAGTCCAAGATATTCTATTCTTTAAATTCACTGGATTTTTTGCCTTTATTATTTTACCAATTATATATGGTTGATATTTTTTATTAAAGTATTTTTTAATTAATTTAAAATTGTCCTCTTTTGCTATTAAACAAAAACCAACGCCGCAATTAAATGTCATATGCATTTCACTATCACTAACTCCTTTGGATTTAATCCAATTAAAAATTTTTTTTGTTTTAATTTTATTTAAATCAATTTCAGCACATAACCCTTTTGGTATTACTCTTTTAATATTATCTTTAAGCCCTCCACCAGTAATATTTGCACATGCGTTAATCAATTTTTTCTCGTTTAATCTAAGTATCTCGTCTACATAAATTTTAGTAGGTCTTAACAGTTCTTTTTTTAAAAAATTATTTTTGATAATACTTATTTTTCTTTTTTTTAATATATTTCTAATCAAAGAGAAACCATTTGAGTGCAATCCAGAGGATGGAATTGCTATAATGATATTATTTTTTTTAATTTTATTTCCTATAATAATTTTTTTTTTGTTTATAAATCCAATTGCAAAACCTGCTAAATCAAATTTATTTCTTGAATATGTACCTGGCATTTCAGCTGTTTCACCACCTAGTAACTCACAACCCGCAATTTTACATCCATTTACAATTCCTGAGATTATTAATTTAAGTTTTTTTAAATTTATTCTATCAATTGAAATATAATCTAAAAAAAAATAAGGTTTTGCGCCTTGCACAATTAAATCATTAACTGACATTGCAACTAGGTCAATACCTATAGTGTCAAATTTATTTAATTGATTAGCAATTTCTAATTTAGTTCCTACTCCATCTGTACTTGCAGCTAAAAAAAGGTTTTTATTATTAGGAATTTTAGATAATGATCCAAAACCACCAATATTCTTAAAATTAACACTTTTTTTAGTTTCTTTAACCCTAGATGCTATATATTTTACAAACATATCTGCAGCTTTTATGTTAACTCCACTTTTCTTGTATGTTAAAGATTTAGTTTTCATGATTTTTAATTTTTTATTTAAAATATTCTATCCTAAAAATATATATAATTTTTTCCAAATTTTGTTTATTTATTTTATATTGTTTTCAACAACAGATGTACTAGGCAAAACTTATACAGTTGAAAATATTGAAATAACTGAACCATACAACTTATCATTTGATAAAGAAAAAGTTACTGATAAAGCGTTTATATCAGCATTTAAAGTTTTAAAATCTAGAATTTTAATATCTGGTGATCACAAAAAAGCAAAAATATCTAATCTAAAAAATATCAAACCTATGATCGATTCGTTTTCAATTGATGATGAAACTTTTATTAATAACAATTATAGCGCAAGATTTGACGTTATATTTAATAAAAAAAAAATTATAAATTATTACAACAACCAAAATATAATTACCTCAATACCAAAAAAAAAAAATATTTTGTTTTTACCAATACTTATAGATTTAAATAAAAATGAATTATTTATTTACAAAGATAATATATTTTTTGAGAAATGGAATAACAAAATAAACCAAAATTTTTTGTTAAATTACTTATTTTTGACTGAAGATTTAGATGACATAAAACTAATTCAGGACAATTTAGATAATATAGAAAATTATAATTTTAAAGAGTTATTAAATAAGTACAATTCTACAGAGTACATAGTTTGTATTATTTTTAAAGATCAATCTAATGTTAAAATCCTTTCGAAAATTAATCTAAGCCAACAGTTATCTGTATCTAGTTTAACATTTAATGATGTTAGACTAGGAGATGATAATACAATTGATGATTTAATTTACAAACTCAAAATTAATTATGATGATAAATGGAAAATACAAAATCAGATTAATACAGCAATCAAACTAAATTTAACTGTATCTATTAAATCTGATAAATTAAAAAAAATAAAATTGTTTGAAAAAAAATTATATAATACCGACTTAGTTCACAACTTTGAAATTTTTAAAATATCCAGTTTTAATACTATTTATAAAATAGTATATAATGGAACACCTAATAAGTTTATAAATTCATTTGGTAAAATATTTGATCTAGATATTTCAAAGGAGATTTGGGAAATTAAATGAGTGAACTTAATCAATTATTATTGAATTTTGATCAAAAGCAAAATTTTAATTATAATGATTTTTATGTAAGTAAAAGTAATTTTTTTGCTTTTAAATTGATTGAAAATTGGCCTAAGTGGGAGAAAAGAGTAATAAATATTTATGGAGAAAAAAATTGTGGCAAGTCACATCTGGCTGAGATATTCAAATCAAAGTATAAAGCAATAATTTTTGATGAAAAAAAATTAAATCAAGATTTTTTTTTAAATTTAAAATTATATGAAAATCTTATATTAGATGATTTTGAAAATAATACTGATGAGAAATTATTATATTCCCTATTTAACTTTGTAGACCATGAAAACAAATATTTAATAATCAATTCGAGAACTCCTTTAATCAATATTAAATTTAAATTGAAAGACCTAAATTCAAGAGTTAAAAACTGTCTATTGGCTGAAATAAAAATCCCCGATGATGAATTAATCTTTGCTTTACTCTTGAAAAACTTTTCAGACAAGCAAATTAAAGTTAACAAAAAACTTATTGATTACATTGTAAAAAGAATAGACAGATCATATAGAAAAATATCTGAATTTATATATAAGATTGATGAATTAAGTTTAAAAAAAAAGAAACCAATTAACATATCGAGTTTAAAAGAAATATTAGAGGTAGAAATTGAATAAATATAGAAGTCATAACTGTGGTGAGCTTTCTTTGAATGAAAAAAATCAAAATGTTTTATTATCGGGATGGATAAATAAAAAAAGAGATCATGGAAATTTATTATTTTTTGATTTAAGGGACAATTATGGAATTACACAGTGTGTTATAGACAAAAGTAACAAATATTTTTCAGATGTTGAGAAGGTGCATTTAGAAAGTGTAGTACACATACAGGGAAAAGTTATTGAGAGGTCAAAAGAAACCATAAATAAGGATATTAAAACAGGACATATAGAAATTAGTCTTTCGCACTTTGAGATTTTGGGAAAATGTGATGAATTACCCTTGCCTGTGTTTAGTGACCAAGACTATTCGGAAGAAATAAGATTAAAATATAGATTTTTAGATTTGAGAAGAAAAAAAATACATGAAAATATAAACTTAAGATCAAACGTAATTTCATTTATAAGAAAAAAAATGGGTGAGCTTGGTTTTTTGGAATACCAAACTCCAATTTTAACTTCATCAAGCCCAGAAGGTGCAAGAGATTTTTTAGTTCCAAGTAGAATTAATAAAGGTAAGTTTTACGCACTACCGCAAGCGCCTCAGCAATTTAAACAATTAATTATGATTTCGGGATTTGACAAATACTTTCAAATTGCACCGTGTTTTAGAGACGAAGATGCAAGAGCAGATAGAAGTCCAGGAGAATTTTATCAATTAGACATAGAAATGTCTTTTGTAGAACAAGAGGATATTTTCAAAATTATCGAGAATCTTATGTTAAGTATTTTCAAAAAATTTTCTAGGAAAAAAATTTTAAATGAAAACTTTCCAAAAATTAAATTTCAAGATGCTATGTTAAAATACGGAACTGATAAACCAGATTTGAGAAATCCATTGATTATAAATGAAGTAACAGAAATTTTTAACAGAGATGATGTAACTTTTGAAATTTTTAAAAAATTGATTAATAACGGTTCATGTGTCAGAAGTATACTTGTAAAAAATACAAAAGAAAAACCTAGAAGTTTTTTTGACTCTATTGATAAATGGGCAAAAAATGAGGGCACCTCAGGTTTAGCTTATATTAATTTAGAAAAAGACGATAAGTTGGTTGCAAAAGGACCTATAGGAAAGTTTTTTTCTCAAAACGCTTTAATTAATCTTTCAAAAATAACAGGTGCAGATGATGGTGATAGTATTTTCTTTGCGTGCGGTAAATCAAAAGATGTAGAAAAATTGCTTTCACTTGCAAGAGAAAAAATTGCTAAGGATCTAAATTTAATCGATGAAAACGTATTTTCTTTTTGTTGGATTACTGACTATCCAATGTATGAAATTGATGATACTACAAATAAAATCAAATTTAGTCATAATCCGTTTTCAATGCCACAAGGTGATGTAAAAAATTTAAATTTAGACAGGCCTTTAGAAATAAAAGCCTATCAATATGATATTGTTTGTAATGGTGTAGAACTATCTTCCGGAGCAATTAGGAATCATATCCCTGATTTAATGTACAAACTATTTTCGGTAGCTGGATACAATAGTGAACAAGTGAACAATAAATTTAGTGGTATGATTAATGCCCTTAAATATGGAGCTCCACCTCACGGTGGTATTGCACCAGGTATAGATAGAATAGTAATGTTGTTAGCAAATGAGAAAAATATAAGGGAGATAACGATGTTCCCCATGAATCAAAACGCCCAAGATTTGATGATGGATGCACCATCAGAAGTTTCTGATAAACAATTAAAAGAATTAAGTATTGTAATAAAAAATAAAAAAAGTTAATTATTTCTTTCCTTTTAAATTAAGTCTTATATCCGACAAATCGACCAATTTTTTAGCATAATTATTTCTTACAAAACCCTTACTAGTAATGTCTTTTACTATTTTTAGTATTTGATTTTGGTTTTCATTCTCAGTTTGATCTGCATTTTTATCAAAATTTTTGTCTTGATTACCTATTGATGGTGTATGTGCTAAATCTTCTCTATTTAAATAAGATATAGCCAATTCCCTGAAAATATAATCTAAAATTGAAGTTGCACTTAATATTCTGTCATTTCCATAAACTTTGCCTGAAGGTTCAAATTTCGTATCGACGAAAGCGTTAACAAATTCATCTAAAGGAACACCATATTGTAAACCTAAAGAGATGGCTATTGCAAAATTATTCATAAGGGCTTTTACCAACTCACCTTCCTTGCTTGTATCTATAAAAATTTCACCTATTTTTCCATCTTCGTATTCTCCTGTGTGTAAATATACTTTATGATCACCAACACTAGCCTTTTGAATATACCCTTTTCTACGATCGGGCATGCTAAATCTTTTACTAACACCATCAGAAACCTTATTAATAAAATTTTGATTAGTTGCTTTTAAGTTTTTGGATAAATTAATTTTTGAATTACTATTTTCTAAAGTTGTACTTATTTCTTTATCGTTAACTTTAGTATCTTTAGATATTTTATCCAGATTTCTTGTTTTTCTGTTATCTAATTTAATATCAATGATTTCAAATTTTCCGTCATCTCGACTTTCAAGTTCACTGAGTTTTTTTTCATTTAATTCATCTAAATAATGATTAACTTTAAAGCTACATGTGTAATATGTTTCAACTAGATATTTTGCCATTTTTTATTTCCTTATATATATATTTATATTGAATCGAGACAAAAATTTTATATACAAATTTTAAATTTAGTCTAATTTAAATTTTACAATTTTGAATTGAATTTATAATTTTTTATGTTGACATTTATAAAAGAAATTTTTACCTGGTGGAATCGTCAAACTCTTGGAACACGGTTAGATACATTACTTTTTGGAAGGTTGAAAGGTGAAGATGATTTTGGGAATAAATATTACGAGGATAAAAAGGGAAGAAGATGGGTAATTTATAAAGGAGAAATTGATGCAACAAAAATTCCACAAGAATGGTTTAGTTGGATACATCATACAAAAAATAAAATTGAAAACTTACATAAAATTAAAAAATATGATTGGCAAATAAATCATAAGCCAAATCAAACAGGTACTAAAAACGCTTATAAGCCTGATAAAAATAATAATGCTACAAAAAAAAAATACACAACCTGGAATAGTTAGACTTATTTTTGTGGTAATTTTTTTTTTGTATTTTCAAAAATTTTCCATTTCATCTGAAAATGTCAACGAAATATTACACAGTGTAGAAATTAAAATACTTGATAAAGTTAATTCACAAAATTCTACTTTAAAATTAAAAATAGGGGTAGAGCAACAATATAAAAATTTAATTATTAAAGCATTGAAATGTCAAAATTCTAAATTCGATGATGACCCGGAGATTATAGCTTATTTACAGGTAAAAGATATAACCATTGCTGACAAAGACAAAGTTTACATCTTTAATGATTGGACGTTTGCATCTAGTCCAACAATTAAACCATTTGATCACCCTATTTATGATATATGGTTAACTAAGTGTTCCAATTAAATTATTTTTTCATTATCGAGCCAATTAACATTAAAATCTGACTCGATAAATTTTTTATGATCTAGAAGTTTTTTATGCAGATCTATAGTTGTTTGTATCCCATCAATAACAAACTCATCTAATGATCTTTTTGTTCTTTGAATCGCTTCATATCTGTCTCTACCATGACAAATTAGCTTACATATCATGCTATCATAATAAGGTGTAACCTTGTAGCCTTGATATATTGAACTATCTACCCTGGTTCTAAAACCTGACGGCTGATGACACATTTTGATTAAACCTGGTGAGGGTTGAAAATTTTTACTTGCATCTTCTGCATTAATTCTACACTCTATGGCATGTCCCCTCGGTGATATATCTTTTTGATTAAGAGATGTTTCACCGTGAAAAGCAATTCTTATTTGTTCTTTTATTATATCAATTCCAGTGACAACCTCTGTAACAGGATGTTCAACTTGTACCCTGGTATTCATTTCTAAAAAATAATACTTTCCATTCTCATAAATATATTCAACAGTTCCCGCACCCTCGTAATTAATTTGTTCTACCATTTTTACGGTGCGACTTAGTAAATCTTTTCTCACTTCATCTGTTAAAACAGGACTTGGCGTTTCTTCAATTAGTTTTTGATGTCTTCTCTGAACAGAACAATCTCTCTCATATAAATGTACAGTTCTATTTGATCCAGATAAAATTTGTACCTCTATATGTCTCGGGTTTTGAAAAAATTTTTCAATATATACTTCGTCATTTGCAAAGTATTTGGAAGCCTCTATCTTTGCATTTTTAAAGCTTTGTTCAAATTCACTTTCGCTCCTAACAATTTTTATTCCTTTTCCACCTCCGCCACCTGAGGCTTTAATTAAAACTGGAAAACCAATTCTTTTGCAGATATTTTTAGCTTCAGATATATCAGATATTCCTCCTTCTGATCCCTCAATTATTGGCAGACCATATTTTTTTGCTATTTTTTTTGCCTCAATTTTGTCTCCCATCATTTTAATTAATTTTGAGGATGGTCCTATAAATTTTATTTTATGTTCTTCTAGAATTTTAGCAAAAGAAAAGTTTTCAGATAAAAAACCATACCCTGGGTGTACTGCATCAGCATTTGTTAACTCTACAGCAGATAAAATAGCAGGAATGTTTAGATAACTATTTATAGGCTTATGTGAACCAATACAGATACTTTCATCAGCTAATTTGACGTGCATGCTATTTTTATCTACATCTGAATGTACAGCTACTGTGGATATTCCCCACTCTTTGCATGCTCTTATAACTCTAACTGCGATTTCACCTCTGTTTGCAATTAATATTTTTTTAAACATTATTCTATAATGACCAGAGGCTGTCCAAATTCAACAGGCTCACCATCTTCAACACAAACTTTTTTTATTATACCGTCATAAGATGACGGCACATGGTTCATAGTTTTCATTGCCTCAACTATCATAATTGTATCACCTTTTTTAACCTTTCCTCCTATTTTTACAAATGTTTTTGCGCCAGGCTCAGATGCCAAATATGCAGTTCCTACTAATGGACTAGTTACTTTTTTTCCGTAATTAAAATCTTCATTTGTCTCTTTTGAACTTTCGTTATTTATATCGCCCAAATCTTTTACTGACAATTTAAGTTCTTCAAGAGCTTTTATGAGTTTTAATATTACTTTTTTGTCAATTTCCATTTTCTATAAGTTCATGCAATGCATTTATGGCCAAAATATAACATATCGGTCCAATTCCGAATATACCACCGCTCACAACATCACTTAATAAAGATTTATGCCTAAATTCCTCTCTTTTATATATGTTTGAAATATGAACTTCAATTATTGGTATTTTTAAAATACTTAAAGCATCTCTAATTGAAACTGATGTATGAGTAAATCCTGCTGCATTTATAATAATTCCATTATAAGTATTTCTACTTTCTTGAATATAATCAACTATTTTTCCCTCAATATTAGATTGTTTAAAATTGATATCTATATTCAACTCTTTAGATTTTTCTAAACATTTTCTTTCAATACTCTCTAAGTTTAATGTGCCATATTGTGATTGTTCTCTTTCACCTAATAGATTAATATTAGGGCCATTAATTATTAAAATTTTTTTTTTCACTAGAATTTTATATTATATGACAAAAAAAAATAAAATAAAAATCAAAGTTAATGGTAAGTTTATTAGTGTTAATAGCCAAAGCACAGTCAAGAACATACTAATTGGAAAGAAAATCCCAATAAATAAAGTTGCAATTGAACTGAATAAGGAAATACTAAATAAATCTAAAATAGATAAAATTAAACTAAAATCAAAAGATATTATTGAGATAGTTCACTTTATTGGAGGAGGATAAATGGACAAGGATCATTTTATTATTGAAAAAAAAAGATTTAAATCTAGATTAATTGTGGGTACTGGAAAATATAAGTCATTTTCTGAGTGTGCAAAAGCCGTAAAGATATCTGGAGCTGATATTGTCACTGTAGCAGTAAGAAGGGTAAATATAACTGACAAAAAAAAACCTCTTTTAATGGACCATTTAGATCCAAAAAAGATTACTTATATGCCTAATACTGCAGGCTGTTTTACATCTAATGAGGCTTTAAGAACATTAAGACTGGCAAGAGAAATAGGAGGTTGGAAACTGGTCAAACTAGAGGTTCTTGGAGATAAAAAAAATTTGTTTCCAGATATGGAAGAAACCCTTAAATCCACGAATGTTTTAGTTAAAGAGGGTTTTAAAGTGATGGTTTATTGTAACGACGATCCTTTAGCAGCCAAGAAACTTGAAGACGCAGGAGCATCTGCAATAATGCCATTAGCTTCGCCGATAGGCTCTGGATTAGGTATTTTGAATAAAGTCAACATTAAAATTATTAGAAAACAAACTAAGCTACCTTTAATTATCGATGCAGGAATTGGTGATGCAGCTGATGCAGCTGAAGCAATGCAATTAGGATGTGATGGTGTTTTAGTAAATACTGCTATAGCTAAATCAAAAAAACCTCTATTAATGGCAGAAGCAATGAAACTTGCGGTCATATCAGGTAGAAAGTCTTATCTGGCAGGAAGAATAAAATTCAATTTTTTTGGAAGTCCTTCATCTCCTAAAAAAGGGATTATTTAACTTTTTTTTTAAAAAATTTTCTTTTATAAAATTTTTTTTTTTTAAACTTAATAACTTTTGAATTTTCCTCGATATTTTTTATAGAATTAATCTTTTTAAACTCTGATACATTTTCTATCATTTCTAATAATTTACCTACTTTACTCTTGAATTCAATTGAGTATTCAGAAATATCAAAATCCTTATTAGGCTCTATAATTAGTTCAACTTTATTCTTTTTTTTAAAATAATTTATATTATCTGTAAAGTTTTCTTCCATATAACTTTTTATATTATCATTTATTTTTAACAATATAACTTTTGACTTATTCTCGATTGTTTTTAATTCAAGCAGTTTTAAAGTTTTTAAAGAAAAAGATTCCTTTGTAAGTTTGATTTGCCATTTTACATTACTTTCTCTTAGCCTCTGCCTTGACATTTCTAAAAGCCCAAAATTACTTATCCTTCCAATCTGAATTCTTGCTCTATCTTTTCTACATCTCTCTTTTAATTTTCTTTCAACTGATTTTTTATTGTTGAAACTCAACATATCTATAAAATCAATAATAATTAATCCTGACAAATCTCTAATTTTTATTTGTCTTGATATTTCTTCTGCAGCTTCTAGGTTCGTATCTAAGGCTGTATTTTCAACATTTTTTTGTTTTATTGATTTTCCAGAGTTGACATCAATAGACACTAATGCCTCAGTTGGATTAATAACTAAATAACCTCCCGAAGATAACTTTACCTCTGTTTTAAAAATATCATATAATTTGGACTCTATATTTTCTTTAAAGAATAAAGGTACCTTATCTCTGTATTTTTTTACTTTTTTTAAGTGTTTAGGAAGCATTTTTTTTATGTAAGCCTTAGTCTTTTGGTATCCATCATTCCCTTCAACAATTATATTTTGTGTATCATCATCGAACATATCTCTGAGACTTCTTTTAATTACGTCACTTTCTTGATGTATGAGTGATGGAGCGATAGAGTTTAGTGCATTTTGTTTAATGTTTTCCCAGATTTGAATCAAACTTTTTAAATCATTATTTATTTCATTCTTTGTTTTATTTGAGCCTGCTGTCCTAACAATTATGCCCATTTCTTTTGGTATCAATATCTCGTTTAAAATTGATCTAATTTTTTTTCTATCACCTGGATTAAATATTTTTCTAGAAATACCACCACCTTTTGGTGTGTTTGGCATTAAAACAATATATTTACCCGCTATTGATATGAAAGTGCTAAGAGCAGCGCCTTTTAAACCTCTCTCATCTTTTAATACCTGAACAAGAATTACCTGGTTTGGCTTTATTACTTCCTGAATTTTGTATCTTTTTGAAGGATACTTTTTTTCTTTTTTAAGTCCAGCAATATAACTTTCATTACTTTTTTCCTCAAAATCTTGGATAACACCATCTTCAGATTTTTCAATCTCTACATTTTCATTTTTTTCACTTTCTTTTAAAAGATTCTCTCTAGCTTCCTCTTCCTCTTTTTTAATTTTTTCTAAATCATCTCGGGGAAGCTGGAAATAATCACTTTGAATATCATTAAAAGACAAGAAGCCGTGTCTGTCTCTGCCAAAATCAACAAATGCAGCTTGAAGTGAGGGTTCTATTCGACTTACTTTACCTAAATATATATTATTCTTAATTAATGTATTATTAATATTCTCGTATTCGTAGTCTTCAATATTGTTTTCAGATTTAAGTACAACTCTGGTTTCGTTTGGATGCGAAGCATCAATATATAAATTTTTTGCCATAATTTTTGATTATTTAATTTCATTTTTTTAAAATACTGTGCCTTAACATTACCAAATTCATGAGATAATTAAAACAAATAAAATGAAAAGTTTATTAAAAAAAATATTAATTTCTTTAAGTTTTATAGTATTACTGATTGGCTTTACGGTAATTAGTATTTTATGGATATATTCTAATAAATTACCAGATTATAAATTTCTTACAAATTATAAACCTTCAGTTTCAAGCAAATTATATTCTGGAGATGGTAATTTAGTAATCGACTTTTCATCTGAGAAAAGAATATTTATACCATTCAATGCAATACCTAAAAAAATAATTCATGCTTTTTTATCTGCAGAAGATAAAAATTTTTTTAAACATCCAGGTGTTGACGCCAAGGGTGTTGTGAGAGCTTTTTATAACAATATTTTTAATATTTTATCATCTAAAAGATTAGAGGGAGCTTCAACAATAACCCAACAAGTTGCAAAAAATTTTTTACTATCAAATGAGGTAAGTATAGATAGAAAAATAAAAGAGGCCATTTTAGCCTTCAGAATAGAGAGAGCCTTGTCAAAAGAGAGAATTTTAGAATTATATTTAAATCAAATTTATTTAGGTGAGGGCAGTTATGGAATTGCGTCTGCTAGTTTGAAATATTTTGATAAACCAATTAATGATCTAAACTATTCTGAGGCAGCCTTACTCGCTGCTTTACCTAAAGCACCAAGTAAATACAATCCATATAAAAATATCGAATTAGCAAAATATAGAAGAAATTTAGTAATTAAAAACCTTTATGAAAATTTATATATAAATGAAATTGAATTAAAAAAACTATTAAATTCAAATATTATACTTAATAAAAGAAAAATAATTTATTTAGAGGAATCTAGATATTATGTCGAAGAGGTAAGAAAATCGATAGTAGAAAAATATGGTTTCGACAAAGTTTATAAACAAGGTTTTAATATTAAAACACCTTTAGATTTAAATTTACAAAAAATTGCAACAGAATCTTTGAGAGAAGGTTTAATTAGTTATGACAGAAGAAGAGGATGGCGAGGACCTATAACAAATATTAATTATTCAAAAGATTGGTTTAAAAAGTTGGATAATTTGAAATTAGAAAAATCAATCGGCTGGGAAATCGCAATTATAAAAAAACTAAATAAGTATTTTGCAAATATTGAAACTCAAAATGAAAAAAAAGGTAAAATAAATTACTCAGAAATAAGTTGGACAAAAAAAGAATTTTCTCAATTATTTAAAATTGGAGACGTTGTATATGTTAAAAAAAAAAAAAATAAAAATTATTATTTAATGCAACTTCCTCTTGCTAATGGTGGAGTTGTAGTAATTGATCCTTTTAATGGAAGAGTAAAAGCTATTTCGGGTGGTTTTAGTTTTAAAAAAAGTGAATTCAACAGAGCAACACAAGCCTCGAGGCAACCAGGATCTGCTTTTAAACCATTTATTTACGCACTTGCTTTAGAAAATAATTTTAGGCCTAATTCGCTTATATTAGATGCTCCAATCGTATTAGATCAAGGAAAAGATTTAAAATTATGGAAACCAGAAAATTATGGTAAAAAATTTTACGGGTTATCAACATTAAGAACAGGAATAGAAAAATCTAGAAATCTAATGACAGTCAGAATAGCCCAACAACTTGGTTTAAAAAAAATTACAAATTTGACAAAAAAGTTAAATATATATGACAATCCTGAAGAATTGATGTCCATATCTTTAGGCTCAGCTGAAACAACGTTGTTAAAATTAACCTCAGCTTATTGTGTATTTGTAAATGGGGGAAAATTAATTAATCCAGTAATAATTGACAGAATACAAGATAGCCAAGGTAATACAATTTATAATTCGGAAAAAAGAGTTTGTGAACAATGTAACAATATATCATATCTTTCAAATAAATTTCCAATTTTAGAAAATAACTTTGAACAGATTTTCTCACCTCAAACTGCGTATCAAATGACTTCAATGTTAGAAGGTGTTATAGAAAGAGGCACAGGGAAAGGTTTAAAAAATATCAATTTAGACCTTGCAGGCAAAACAGGAACCACAAATAAAAATACAGATACTTGGTTTATAGGATTTACTTCTAACTTGGTAGTCGGTGTTTATATAGGTTATGATGTTCCAAAAAGTTTAGGAAAATTTGAAACAGGTGCAAAAACAGCAATGCCAGTATTTAAATCATTTATAGAGAATGCAATTACTAAAAAAAATGCTAGACCTTTTAAAGTTTCAAAGGACATAAAAATGATGGTAGTAGATGCAAATACTGGAAAAAAAGCAGATTATGGATCAACAGATACACTGATTGAAGTATTTAAAATCGGTGAAATTAACAACAATTCTTTGGAAAATAAAAATTTAAATTATAAAATATTAAAAAATAATATATATAATTTTTATTAATGGAAAATACAATTTTAGAAATAATTAGTAAAATTGAAAAAGTAAATAAAAGAGTCAAGGAGTATCTTTGACAAAAAAAAAATCTACACAAAAATAGACGAAATTAATAAAAGAATTGAAGACAACAATTTTTGGAAAAATAAATCATTAGCTGAAAAAACTTTAAAAGAAAAAAAAATATTTGATAATATAATTAACGATTATAAAAAAACTGAAATTGAGTGTAACGAAATCAATGAACTTTATAAACTTGCATTAGAGGAAAATAATAAAGAAATAATTCAAGACCTTGAGAGAAATATTATTAAACTAGATAAAAAATCAAGAAAAAACGAGATTAAATGTTTTTTATCTAAAGATACAGATATATTAGATGCATACCTTGAGATACATGCTGGAGCAGGTGGAACTGAAAGTCAAGATTGGGCTCAAATGCTTAGAAGAATGTACATGAAATGGTCATATAGTAAAAATTTCAAAATTGAATTAATTAGTGAGCATAAGGGGGAGGAAGCTGGAATTAAATCCTCAATTTTAAAGATTAGAGGTGAATATACATATGGCATTTTAAAAATGGAATCTGGAATTCATAGACTTGTTCGAATATCTCCTTTCGACTCAGGCGCAAGGAGACATACTAGTTTTGCAAGTGTTTGGGTTTATCCAGTAATTAATGAAAGTTTAGATATAGAGATATTAGACAAAGATCTTAGAATTGATACATACAGATCAAGTGGAGCAGGCGGGCAACATGTAAATACTACCGATAGCGCGGTAAGAATAACACATCTGCCAACTAAGATTGTTGTTCAATGTCAGAATGAAAGATCTCAACATAAAAATAAAGAAACATGTATGCAAATGCTAAAAGCTAGACTCTACGAATTTGAATTACAAAAAAAAGAGAAAGAGGAGGAAAATACACAAAAAGCTAAATCTGAAATTGGATGGGGGCATCAGATCAGATCTTATGTTCTACACCCTTACAGATTAGTAAAAGACAATAGGTCTAATTTTGAAACAAGTGATCCAGATAAAGTTTTAAATGGAGAAATTGACTCCTTTTTGGAAAGCTCACTCTACAGGTTAAATGATTAAATACATATTTAGAACTTTGTCCTTAACATTTTTATTAATTATTTTTTTTATATTTTATTTAACATTCATCGGTGTTGAAACATCAAGATTTAATAAAATAATTGAAAAACAGATTTATCAATATGATGAAAAAATTCAAATTGAACTAAAAAAAGTTAATATAAGACTTTTTCCATCAGAATTAAAACTTAAACTATATTCAGAAAATGCAAATTTAATTTTTGATAAAAAATTACTAAAAATTAGAAATATCAAATCAAATTTACCATTTAAAATTTTTTTTTCAAAAAATAAAACAATAGAAAATCTAGATATTTCAACTGAAAGCAACAACATAAATGATGTCATTAGTTTTATAAGATTGTTTAAAAATAACATTAATACAATGCTAGCATCTAGATTTATTAAAAAGGGAAAAGTGGAATTGAATATAAAATTGAATTTTGATGATGAAGGTAAAATTGATGATAATTATATATTAAGTGGAAAAATTAATACCGCTGTGATTGAATTACCCGATCAAAAAAAATTAAATACAACTTTTAATTTTTTTGCAAAAAAAAAAGAGTATTCCATCACTGATCTTTCAATTAATTATCATGGAATAAAATTAAGTTCCAAAAAAATAAAAATTATAGATAATAAAAACTATTTGAAAATTAATGGTGACATATCAAATGATTTTCAAGAATTTAATAAAGGTATTATTTCATTTGTACCAATTAATATTTTTAATAATATAGAGAGTGATAAAATTAATTTACAATCATCAAATCAATTTACATTCAATTTAAAAAATAAATTTAAAATTTCTGATGTCAATTTTAATTCAAAATTAAAATTAAAAAATTTAAATTATAAAATTAAAAATCAAAATTTAAAAAAAATATTTAAAATAAAGGACAAAATAATTTTAAGTAATCATGTAATGGAAATTAATTTAGAAGCAAGTTCGTTAAAACTTTTAGATAGGTCTAAAATTTCAATAAATGGATCCGGGGAAATAAATAATAACAATATAGTAGATAATTTAACATATAATTTTTCACAAGAAAAAAAAAATAAAGATCTAATGTTAAATTTTAAAATTAACCAAAATTCGATAAGTCTAGATGCTCTTGAATATAATAAGGATAAAAAAATTAAGTCTGAAATTGTAGTTGATTTAAATTTTAATGATAAAAACTATTTAAATTTAAGAAAAATATATCTTAAAGAAAATAACAATTTTTTTGAAATTTTAAATCTAAGAATGGATGATAAAAAAGAATTCGAAAGTGTTGATAGTATTTCATTAAATTTTGTAAATAATTTTCAAAACAAAAACAAACTCAATATAATAAGAAATAAGAATATTTATACTGTAAAAGGTGATGTTTTTGATGGAACCAATGCTATTAATACTTTTATCAATTCTACAAAAACAAATTCTATATTTACATCAAAAAAACAATCTATTTTGCTTGATATTTCAAAATTTTATATAGATAAAAATAATTATGTTAAAAACTTAAATGGCGAAATTAATTTACACAAAAAAGAGATTTTAGATCTTAAAATTAAATCTGTTTTCAGTAATGGAGAAAGATTAAATTTAAGTGTTAAAACAAACGAAAAAAACCACCGTGTAACAACTTTATCGACAAGATATCCTAAACCACTCATCAGCAGATATAAGTTTATCAAAGGATTTGAAAACGGCAATTTAGATTTTCAATCGATTAAAAAAGACGGAAAATCATATTCAACTTTAATTATTGATAATTTTAAAGTTAGAGAGGTGCCGGTCTTAGCTAAAATACTCACTCTTGCTTCTCTTCAAGGTATTGCAGATTTGTTAACTGGAGATGGAATAAGATTTACAGATTTTGAAATGAAATTTACTAATGAATCCTCATTGATGGAAATACAAGAGATATATGCTATAGGACCAGCAATTTCTTTATTAATGGGAGGTTATGTTGAACAAGATAAAATTACCAGTTTAAAAGGTACTCTAGTTCCTGCCACTACAATAAATCGAACCATATCCTCTATACCTTTGATTGGAGATATATTAGTTGGAAAAAAGGTTGGTGAAGGTGTTTTTGGGGTAAGTTTTAAAATAAAAGGATCTCCAAATAATCTTAAAACCACTGTAAATCCTATAAAAACTCTTACCCCTAGATTTATTACAAGAACATTGGAGAAATTAAAAGATTAATGTAATTTTATTACAGTATGTTTTTTTTTGCCAAACGAAATTTTACAATATCCATTTTTGAAAAAACTGTTATCAATAATAAGATTATCTCGTACAATCAAACTATTATTAATTTTAATTCCATTGTTTTTAATAGCACGTCTAATTTCACTTTTAGATGATAATATTTTTGAAAATAAAATAAAATCTAACAAATTCATACCTTTCACTAAATTGTCTTTTCTTAGATGAATAGATGGAATATCTTTGCCAATATTACCTTTTTCAAAAGTATCTCTGGCAGTTTTTTCTGCATCTTTTGCCTTAGACCTACCATGCAACATTGCTGTAGTTTCGTTTGCTAAAAGTATTTTTAATTTATTTATATTGTCAAATTTTTTCAATTCTATTTTATTTACGTTTAAATCAGTAAACATTTTTAAAAATTTTATAACATCATCATCTTCTGTATTCCTCCAAAACTGCCAGTACTCATATGCAGATAACAGTTTTGAGTCTAACCAAATGGCTCCTTTTTCTGTCTTTCCCATTTTAGCACCAGAAGCTAATGTTATTAATGGAGTAGTTAAACCAAATACTTGTTTTCCAGAATGTCTTTTTACTAATTCCACACCATTAATAATATTTCCCCATTGATCTGAACCTCCTATTTGAAGTTTACAATTTTTTGTTCTATTTAATTCTAAAAAATCATATGCCTGTAAAATCATATAATTGAATTCCATATAACTTAATGACTGTTCTCTTTCCAACCTTAGTTTGACACTGTCAAAACCCAACATTTTATTTATAGTAAAATATTTTCCTATTTCTCTTAAAAAATTTATATATTTTAATTTCCCAAGCCATTTATAATTATTAATGAATATTGGTTTTAATTTAGGATTTTTTGTTTTAAGAAAGATATTAAAAACTTTTTTAATACTATTTATATTATTCTCAATTTGTTTATCTGATAAAATTTTTCTGGTTTCATCTTTTCCTGATGGATCACCAATTCTTGTTGTGCCACCACCTAATAGAACTATAGGTCTATGCCCGTGCTTTTGCAGCATCCTCAAACACATAATTTGCAATAAACTTCCAACATGTAAACTTGGGGCTGTAGAGTCAAAACCTATATATGCGTTTATACTGTTATTTTCTAATACTTTTGAAAGTTCATGCTCGTTGGTACATTGATATAAGTAACCTCTTTCTTTAAATTCTTTTAAAAATTTATTCATGATTTATAGTTCTACAATATACAATTTTTGCTAAAAAAAAATAATTATGGCTAAAATATTTACATCTTTAGGATTAATGAGTGGTACTTCTGGTGATGGTATAGATGCCTCAATCATAAAAACCGATGGTAACGATAAATTTGAGCCGATAAATGACTTTTATTTTGAATATACTGATGAGATTTTTGAAAGATATTTGGAAATTTCAGAAAAGATAAATAGCAAGAATGATTTAACAAAGCTTTCAAAAAAAATTCATGATTTTGAGAGAGAAATAACCGTATTTAATGCAAAAATTATTAATAAAATTTTAAATAAATATAAAAAACACATTGATTTTATAGGATATCATGGTCAAACAATTTATCACAATCCTTTAAAAAAAATTTCAGTACAATTAGGTAATGCAGACTTATTGTCAAACTTAACAAAAATAAATGTAGTCTACAATTTTAGAGAAAATGATTTGAAAAATGGTGGTCAAGGAGCTCCTTTGACACCAATCTTTCATAAGCTGCTCTCAACTCACTTGAATATAAACCCCATTTTTTTTGTTAATATTGGTGGAATAGTTAATGTTACAACAGTATTAAATAATAAAATTTTTGCTACAGATATTGGACCTGGAATGTGTTTAATCGATAAGTGGGTAAGATTAAATTCAGATTTAAAATTTGACTACGAAGGCAAAATTGCAGCAAGTGGTAAAATTAGTAATAATTTAAATTATTATCTTGATAATTTTTTTAGTTTGGAGAAAAAAGACGAAAATAAAAAATATATTAAGTCCTTTGATATAAAAGATTTCGATTTATCTTTTATAAGAGGACTTAGATTCGAAGATGGCGCATCTACATTGGTAGAAATCACAGTAAGTATAATTTTAGATTATTATTTGTATATTAAAAAATTTGCTAAATTAAAAAATACTAATCTCAAAATAATATTAAGCGGTGGTGGAAGAAAAAATAAATATTTAATAAATAGATTAAAATTAAATTTATCAAAATTTAATATTTATGAAAATAACTTAAATTTAATTGATGATTATAAAATTAATGGAGATTTTATAGAATCCAAAGCATTTGCATATTTAGCAGTTAGGTCTTTCTTAAATTTACCAACATCTTTTCCAGACACAACAGATTGTGATAAGCCAACAGTGGGTGGAGATATTATACTTATATAACAATTAATAAAGTGCTGTCTCTTTATCAATATATTTATTTAAAACTTTAATTAAGTCTTTATCAGCTTTCGAAAAAAAATGATTAGCATTATTTACACTTTGAAAATCAACATTTATACCTTTTTGTGCACTAAGTCTTTTATTTAGTTCATTTAAATTATCATATGGAACTAGTTCATCATTCTTACCATAAATAATTATACCTGATGTGGGGCATGGGGACAAAAAAGAGAAATCATAAACGTTTGGTTGAGGAGAAATAGCAATAAATCTATTTATTTCTGGTCGTCTCATTAAGAGTTGCATCGCTATTAAAGACCCAAAAGAAAAACCGGAAATCCAGCATTGAGAATTGTCAAAGTTTTCTCTTTCGATCCAATCTAATGCAGCAGCAGCATCTGCTAATTCCCCTTGACCGTTATCAAAATTTCCGTCACTTTTTCCTACACCTCTAAAATTTACTCTACAAACAGAAAAATTATTTTCCATAAAAGTATTAAATGTATCTACAACTACTTTGTTATTCATAGTTCCACCATATTGTGGATGAGGATGTAGCACTAAAGCAATTGGTGAAGTACTTTTTTTACTTTTAAAATATTTTGCTTCTAATCTACCTGCTGGTCCTGGAATAAAAACTTCTGAAATTTTACTATCCATAAATGAAACTGATTATCACTCTCAAAAAAAAATATACATTTTTCTATCAAAACAGGGTGACAAAATGCAAGTTTAAAAATAGATAAAGTTGACTAAATCACTCGGGAATATATAAATAAAGCGCTAAATTATTGATTTTTATGAAACTATCTACTAAAGGAAGATATGCTGTAATGGCTCTCACAGATCTTGCATTATATGATTTAAAGGGACCTGTATCTTTAAGAGATATATCCTTAAGACAAAATATATCCTTATTATATTTAGAACAAATATTTTTAAGATTAAAAAATAAAGAAATTGTAAAAAGTGTAAGAGGTAAAAAGGGTGGTTATAAGTTATCAAAAGATGCGTCGAAAATAAAATTATCTGAAATATTAAATGCTGTTGACGAAAAATTAAAAACAGTAAGATGTGTCAAGCATTTAAAAAAAGGATGTAATGGTAAATCAATTAAGTGTAACACACATAGGTTATGGGATGAATTAGATAACCATATTAGTTCTTTCTTAGAAAAAAAATATCTTAGTGAACTAGCATATAGAAATAATTTAGAGAGAAGTTTATAATGAGAGAAAACGAAATAGATAAATTAAAAGAATATAAATATGGTTTTACAACTGATATTGAAAATATAAAATCTCCAAAAGGTTTAAATAAAAAAACAATTGAATTTATATCCAAAATAAAAAATGAACCAGATTGGATGCTTAGTTGGAGATTAAAGGCTTTTGAAAGGCTACAAAAAATAAAAGAACCAGATTGGCAGAAGCCCAAATATCCAAAAATTGACTATCAAGATCTTTATTATTATTCAGCTCCCAAGACAGCGAATAGCAAACCAAAAAATCTTGACGAGGTTGATCCAAAATTAATTGAAACATATAAAAAGCTAGGAATACCACTTAATGAGCAGAAACGTTTAAATGGTATCGCTGTAGATGCGGTATTCGACTCTGTTTCTGTTGCAACAACATTTAAAGACAAGTTGAATGAGGTAGGTGTAATCTTTTGTTCAATATCGGAGGCAATACAAAAACATCCAAATTTAGTTAAAAAATATCTTGGTTCTGTAATTCCAATTAATGACCATTACTTTGCTACGCTTAACTCAGCAGTTTTTACAGATGGATCTTTCGTATATATACCCGAAGGAGTGAGATGTCCTATGGAATTGTCTACATACTTCAGAATTAATGCATCTCAAACAGGCCAATTTGAAAGAACTTTAATAATAGCAGACAAAAATAGTTATGTTAGTTATTTAGAAGGATGTACAGCACCAATGAGAGATGAAAACCAATTACATGCTGCAAACGTTGAGTTAATTGCGTTAGAGGGAGCTGAAATAAAATATTCAACAGTTCAAAATTGGTATCCGGGTGATGAAAATGGAAATGGTGGAATATATAACTTCGTAACAAAAAGAGGACTTTGTAAAGAAAAAAATTCAAAAATCTCATGGACACAAGTGGAAACTGGTTCAGCAATAACTTGGAAATATCCGAGTTGTATTTTGCAGGGAGATAATTCTATTGGTGAATTTTATTCTATAGCGATAACTAATAATCATCAAAAAGCTGATACAGGTACAAAAATGATTCACTTAGGAAAAAACACCAAAAGCAAAATAATTTCTAAGGGAATTTCTGCAGGTTTTGCAGATAATACTTATAGAGGATTAGTTGATATATTTCCAAAAGCAAAAAATTCTCAAAACTTTACACAATGTGACTCTTTACTTATGGGAAACAAATGTGGTGCTCACACAGTCCCATATATTAAAAATAGAAATTCAGATTCAAATATTGCTCATGAAGCTACAACTTCTAAAATTAGTGAGGACCAGTTATTTTATTGTCAACAAAGGGGTTTAAATTCCGAGGAGGCAGTAAGCTTGATTGTTAATGGGTTTTGCAAAGAAGTTTTGCAACAATTGCCCATGGAATTCGCTGTAGAGGCCCAAAAACTTGTTGGTATAAGTTTGGAAGGCAGTGTTGGATAATGCTTGAGATAAAAAATTTAAAAGCCACGATCGATAATAAAAAAATCCTTAATGGTTTAAATTTAAAAATTAACCCCGGTGAAGTTCATGCTTTAATGGGTCCGAATGGATCTGGTAAAAGCACTTTATCAAATATTTTATCAGGCAAAAAAGGTTATGAAACAAGTGGTGAGATTTTTTATGAGAAGGAAAATTTATTCGATTTAGAGATTGAAGAAAGAGCTCATAAAGGTATTTTTTTGGCATTTCAGTATCCTTTAGAAATCCCTGGAGTAAATAATAACAATTTTTTAAAAACTTCTGTAAATGCCATTAGAAAAGCAAATGGGGAAAAAGAATATGATGCTTTGGAATTTCTTAAATTAATTAAGCAAAAAGCTAACGATTTAAAGTTTGATGAAAAAAATCTAAATAGACAATTAAATGTAGGATTTTCAGGTGGAGAAAAAAAAAAAAATGAAATTTTACAAATGTCGATTTTACAGCCAAAACTCTCAATTTTGGATGAAACTGACTCTGGTCTAGATATAGATGCATTAAAAATTGTTTCTAATGGAGTTAATACATTAAAAAATAATAAAAATTCCTTTTTAATTATTACACATTATCAAAGGTTGTTAAATTACATAAAACCAGATTTTGTCCATGTTTTAAAAGATGGTCAAATTATAAAATCTGGAAATTTTGAATTAGCAATTGAATTAGAGAATAAGGGTTACGAAGGAATAAATTAATGGAAAGTATTGATTTCAGAAATTTTTTAAAAGTGCTTAATTTAAGTGAAAAAAATTTAAATTCTAGAAAAAAAGAATTTGATAAATTTATAAGTCTTGGATTCCCATCAAAAAAATCAGAGGATTGGAAATTTATTGATTTAAATAAAATCATTTCAAAAAAAATACCAAATTTAAAATTCTTTAATGAATTAGTTAATGTTAATTTTCATAATAAAAATTATTTGAAAGATATTCCTCTTGAAATTGAGAATTACAATTATATTTTATCAGTAAACGGATTTTTTAAAGAAGTAAATTTAAAATACGAGAATGAAGACAAAATCGAATTGATAAGAGAAAATAAAACCTTATCTGAAAACACAAATCATTCACTAACTCATCTAAATAATGCTTTATACTTTGATTATTTAAAAATTGTTATAAAAGAAAAATATATCTTTAATCAACCTTTAATATTTATCAACTTAGTGTCAGATAATATAGAGAGCACTAACATTAATTTTAAATTTGATATAGTTATGGAAAAGAATTCAAGCTTAAGTTTACTAGATTTTAATTATGATAAGTCTGAGAATAATTTTATTAATATTAGTAATCATTTTATACTAAGAGAAAATTCTATATTAAAAAATTATAAAATTAATTTGAGCAATAATTTTAATTTAAATTATTCAATTCAAAATGTTGATATCTATAAAAATAGTATTTTTGAGAATTTTTTAATTTCAGGAGGATCGGATTTAGTTAAAAATGAAATAATATGTAATTTAAAAGAGGAATTTAGCTCTGCTTTCGTAAATGGCATAATAAATTTAAAGAAAGATCAACAACATGAAATTAGGTCTAAAATATATCACTTATCTGAAAATACAAAAAGTTATCAGCTAATTAAATGTTCTCTAAAAGAAAACTCAAAAGCAGTTTATCAGGGAAAAATATTTGTTGATTCTTCAGCTCAAAAAACAGACGGGTATCAGCTAAGTAAAGCTATACTTCTTAATGAGGGTACCGAATTTAATGCTAAACCCGAGTTAGAAATTTATGCTGATGATGTAAAATGTTCACATGGTTCTTCATCTGGAAATTTAGATGAAAATAAGATTTTTTATTTAATGACAAGAGGTTTAAATATGCAGGAAGCAAAACAGATCTTACTAGATGGATTCTACTTAGAAGTAATTGAAAAAATTACTGACAACAAAATAAAAGAAATTATAAAAATATTAATGAATATAAAATGAACATTGACAATATAAAAAAAGAATTTCCAATATTTAGTAATAAAATTCATAACAATGATTTAGTTTATTTAGATAGTGCTAACTCTTCACAAAAACCTTTAGTTGTTGTTAACAGAATATATGATTTTTATACAAAAGAATTTTCAAATGTTGGCAGAAGTGTTCATTATTTGTCTGTAGCTGCAACAAATTTATATGAGAAAACAAGAAGCTCAGTCCAAAAATACTTAAATGCTAAAGACAAAAATGAAATAGTATTTACCAAAGGCGCAACGGAAGCTATTAATTTAGTGGCAAGTACATTTAGCCAGGAATTTTTACAAGAAGGAGACGAAATATTATTAACAGAATTAGAACATCACTCAAATTATGTACCTTGGCACTATTTAAGAAAATCAAAAGGAGTCAAAATAAATTTTGCAGAGATTGATGAACATGGGGACATATCAATTGAAAATATTGAGAAAAAAATTACTCCTAATACTAAAATGATTGCAATCACACATTTATCAAATGTGACTGGCGCGATATTGCCGATAAAAGAAATAACTCAATTAGCACATTCAAAAGGAATTCCTGTAATGGTTGATGGTTGTCAAAGTGCTCCACATATGAAATTAGATATGCAAGACCTAGATTGTGATTTTTACGCCATATCATGTCATAAAATGTATGGCCCCACAGGCTTAGGTATATTATACGCAAAAAAAAAATGGCTAGATAACCTTCCTCCTTATCAAGGTGGTGGAGGAATGATTAATGAGGTAAAAAAAAATGATATTTCCTACAGTGAGCTACCGAACAAATTCGAAGCTGGCACAATGGCAACCGCACAAGTGATAGCATTTGATGAGTCAATTAATTTTTTAAATAAAATAGGAATAGATAACATTATATCTCATGAAAAAAAGTTATTGGATTATGGAGAAGAGATTTTAAGAAAAAACAACTCTGTAAAGTTAATTGGAAACCCCCAAAAAAAAGGAGCAGTTTTGTCATTTACTATAGATGGTATTCATCCACATGACATAGCTACAATACTTGACGAGGATGGTGTAGCTATAAGAGCCGGACATCATTGTTGTCAGATTCTACATGATAAATTAGGTTTAACAGCATCTGCAAGAGCTTCACTAGGTGTTTATAACAATAAAGACGATCTAGATAAATTAAATGAATCTATAAATAATTGTAAGAAAATCTTTAATAAATAATGAATTTAAAAGAACTATATCAAGAAATTATTTTGGACCATGGAAAAAATCCAAGAAATTTAGGTAAATTTGAAAATTTCAACAAGGATGCAAAAGGTCATAATCCGTTATGTGGAGACAAAGTACATTTATTTCTAAAATTAGACGAAAACAAAAAGATAAACGATATATCTTTTGAGGGACAAGGTTGTGCTATTTCAATGGCTTCAGCATCTATTATGACTGATTTAATGAAGGGCAAAAATGAGAGACAAGTAAAAGAATTAATATCTAAATTTTTAGAGATGATTAAAGAAAAAGATGATATAGAATCTAATTTACTTAATGATGATGAAAAAACAAAATTAATGAGCTTAGGCGGAGTAAAAAATTTTCCAATGAGAGTTAAATGCGCAACATTATCATGGCATGCATTATCTTCGGCGTTAGATGATTTTCAAAAAAAGGTTACTACAGAATAAAATGGAATTAAAAGAAAAAATAATTCAAGAAATAAAAAAAATCTATGATCCAGAAATACCGGTAAATATATATGAACTTGGTTTAATTTACGAGATTTCAATTAATAAGGATCAAGCAAAAATTAAAATGACATTGACAACACCAAATTGTCCTGTTGCTGAAAGTCTTCCTAAAGAAGTTAAAGACAGCGTAATGCAGGTTGAGGGAATAAAGAAAGTAGAACTAGATTTAGTTTGGGACCCACCTTGGAATAAATCAATGATGTCAGAAGCAGCGAAACTGGAATTAAATTTATGAGTCAACAAGTGATCAAACTTAGTGCAAATGCCGCTGAGAGAATTAAAGAGATAATGTCAAAAAGTGAAAAAGAAACTTTAGGTTTAAGGGTAGGAGTAAAGTCTGGAGGATGTGCAGGGATGGAGTATGTTTTAGAGTACGCAAAGAATATTAACCCAACAGATGAGGTTATTGAAGACAAGGGAGTTAAAGTTTTTATAGACCCAGCAGCTATAATTTATCTTATTGGGACAGAAATGGATTACAAAAAAGACGAATTTTCATCATCCTTTGTATTTAATAACCCTAACGAAACAGAAAGATGTGGTTGCGGAGAATCTTTTAAAGTTTAATCTAGCAACTATAATACATATCAAACTCGATTGGATGAGGAGTATGTTCAAAGTTGTGAATTTCTTCCATTTTCAGATCTATGTAAGCATCTATTTGGTCATCGGTAAATACATTTCCTTGTGTTAAGAATTTTCTATCTTTGTCTAAGCTTTCCATTGCTTCTCTTAATGATCCACAGAC
The DNA here is from genome assembly GCA_902562875.1 of uncultured Pelagibacteraceae bacterium. Taxonomy (GTDB): domain Bacteria; phylum Pseudomonadota; class Alphaproteobacteria; order Pelagibacterales; family Pelagibacteraceae; genus Pelagibacter. Next base: position 33,774 of record CACEVB010000003.1, read on the forward strand.
CGTTGGAATTTTCTTAATTTCTGACTCACTTAATGCATATAAATCTTTATCAAATGATTTACCTGGATCAATTTTATTCTTAATTCCATCAAGACCTGCCATTAACATGGAAGCAAAAGTTAAATATGGATTGCCAGATGCATCTGGAAAACGTATTTCACATCTTGCAGCCTTCTTGCTTAAAGTTATAGGTATTCTGCAAGATGCAGATCTATTTCTTGCAGAGTAGGCAAGTAATACTGGTGCTTCGAAACCTGGAATTAATCTTTTATAACTATTTGTAGTAGCATTAGCGAAAGCATTAATGGCTCTTGCATGTTTTAAAATTCCTCCAATATAATGAAGAGCAGTTTTTGAAAGACCTGCATATTCATTACCCATAAATAATGGTGTACTACCTTTCCAAATAGATTGATGAACATGCATTCCTGATCCGTTATCGCCTTTTACAGGCTTAGGCATAAAAGTAGCTGTTTTTCCAAAAGAATGTGTAACCATGTGAACTGCATATTTATAAAGCTGAATATTGTCTGCTTGATTAACTAAAGTTCCAAAATACATACCTAACTCATGCTGGCTAGGTGCTACTTCATGGTGATGTTTTTCAACTTTAATTCCCATATCTTTCATAGCTTTCAAATATTCACTTCTCATGTCTTGAGCACTATCAACAGGAGGCACTGGGAAATATCCTCCTTTAACTCCTGGCCTATGACCCATGTTACCGTTTTCGTATTTCTTTCCAGTGTTATAAGGACCTTCTGTACTATCAATTGAAAAACCGGTCTCATTCATATCATTTTTATATCTGACATCATCAAATACAAAAAACTCTGGCTCTGGACCAAAAAAAGCTTTATCACCTATCTTTGTTTTTTTTAGATAGTCCTCAGCTTTTTTTGCAGTTCCTCTAGGATCCCTCTCATATGGATCTTTCTTGACCGCATCTAATATATCGCAAAAAATATTAAGAGTATTATGTGAAGTAAATGGGTCCACTACAGGTCTAGATAAATCAGGCTTTAATATCATGTCTGACTCGTTTATAGCCTTCCAGCCTGCAATAGATGAACCATCAAAAAAAATACCCTCATCTAACATTTCATTATCTACAACTTTTGCGTCCATTGTGACGTGCTGTAACTTACCTCTTGGATCTGTAAATCTTAAATCTACATATTCTATTTGTTTATCTTTTATTATTTTTTGAATATTTTTTGCACTCATAATTCTCCTATATAAAGTTGGCTTATTAACAAAAAAAAGTATATTAATATCGCCGTTTAAATTAATAACTAATATGCATTGTATGCATAGCATTAAAACTTAAAATTTAAATGCAAGCAATCAATTAATAGTTGTATGAGTGATTTATTACATAATGAACCAGTAAAAAGAGTACAGAGTGTAATAAATTTATTCGACAAAAATATTAAAATTCAAGTTTTAGTAAACACAGCTAGAACAGCATTAGATGCTGCAAAAGCTCTAAATTGTGAGGTAGGAGCAATCGTAAAGAGTCTTTTATTAAGAAAAAACGATTTATATTTTTTATGCCTTGTATCTGGAGATAAGCGGTGTTCTTTAAAAAAGTTAAAAAAAATTTTCAATGTAAAAGATTTAAGTATGGCTGATGCTCAAAAAGTTAAGAGCGTCACTGGATTTACTATTGGAGGTGTATCACCAGTTGGATCAAAAAGTAAATTAGAAACTTTGATAGACCACAACTTAGAAAGATTTGATAATCTATATGGTGCCGCAGGACACCCAAATGCAATTTTTAAAATTAGCTTTGTTAACTTGCAAAAAATAACTTCTGGAAAAATTATGGATATAACGGAATGACAACACCAAAGACTATTGACTACATATTGCTTTCAATACTTTCTCTTATATGGGCCTCCGCTTTTTTTAATATTAAAATTGCCACTTATTCATATGGTCCACTTACTATTGCGTTTTTGAGAATATTTTTAGGAGCTGTTCTAATTGTAATTATATGTTTTTTTAAGAAAATAAAAATTGAAGCCTTTTCCAAAGATTGGTATTGGTTTGCAATCATAGGATTTGTAAATTTAGTAATACCTTTTTTTTTAATTGCTTACGGAGTTCAAAAAATTCAAAGTAATCTTGCAGCAATTTTAATGTCTACTACACCATTAAGTTCAGCAATACTTGCACATTTTTTTACAAAAACTGAAAAAATAAATTTTACAAAAATAATTGGTGTTATAGTTGGTTTTGCCGGAATTATAATTTTATTTTCAGATAATGTTCTTATTAATAATGAAAATTTATTTTACGCATTAATGATATTAGTTGGATCAACTTTTTATGTAGTTGGTGGAATTTTAACTTTAAAAATAAGTTCAAAAAAAAATGAAAACCTAACAAGTTCAATTTTAATTTGGGGCTCATTAATTATATTTCCCATAATGATTTATTATGAACAACCTTGGAGTCTAGTACCTAGAGTTGACTCAACAATTTCTTTAATTTATCTTGGAGTTTTTCCAACAGGAATTGCTTGGTTAATAAGATTTCATATACTAAAAAAAAATGGACTGGTTTTTCACTCACAAGTAGCATATTTGATACCAATATTTGGTGTTATTTTGGGATATATATTTCTAAAGGAAGTTATAACTTTTAAAGTTTTAATAGCATTATTTGCAGTAGTTATTGGATTTTATTTTGTTAAGCGATCAATTAAGCAAAATCTTTCTTCAACTTAGATAATAATGATATATGAATTGGGTTTGTTTCACAACATCCCCCGATTATTGTTGCTCCATTATCTAAAAATTTTTTACCTAAATTTTTAAATAATTCATCAGCCACTTCTTTTTTTCCCATGACAGTATTAAGGTTAACTGCATCTTCATCATGCTTCGCTGTATTTATTTCTCTAACCGGAGATGGCTCATCTTTTCCCCACAAGTTAACTTTATACCCAAAAGGTAAATTTTGTTTTTTTAACTCTGCAATAGAATTTTCGGCAATCTCCATGGATACACACGATGCTATAATTCCAATCCAGCTAGAGTGTTTATATTTTTTAACAACTTCTGTTATTGTTTCTCCAGATGGAAGTTTTCCTTTTTTATTTAAATGTAAACCAACTAGGATAGGTTTATTATGTTCATCTATTACGTCTGATGCAATATCGATTTCCCTTCCACTTGATATGACATCTAAATAAAAAAAATCTACATAATCCTTAATACAACTAACTTGCTCACTAAATCCCTTATAAATTACGTTATTCTCTCTAATATCCTCTCTATAGGTGTCGTGTTGAGCTGGTAAACTTCCTCCTATAACTATTTTTTTATTTGATCTTTCTCTTGCTTTTATAGCAAGTTCACAAGCCTTTTTATTTGCAAATTCAAAAAGGTGATTTACTCTATTTTGTTCCATTCTTATTCTTCTACTAGAAAAGTTATTAGTAATTATGACTTCCGCGCCAGCTGAAATATAAGCTAAATGACAATCTATGATTAAATTATGATATTTTTTATCAAGAACTGCGCTTGTTGACCAAAGTGTTCCCTTAGAAACTAAGCCTTTAGCATGTAGTTCTTGGCCCATTCCTCCATCTAATATTCTTAATTTCTTAAAAAAGTTTTTATCCATAAATTAATGTTGATTATAGTGATCAATTTTACAAGCTCAAGTTGAGTTTAAATTATGTCTTATTTACATTCAAACTAAAAGGGTTTTTAATACAAATATAAAAAACTATGGAGGAAAAATGAGCGCAGAAGCATTGAAAGTGTCTTCAGTACTAGATACCTCTCACCTTAAGGTTAAATTTCCATTTAAAGCAAAATATGGAAACTACATAAATGGAAAATTTGTAGAGCCTAAGTCTGGCAAATATTTTGATAATAGTAGCCCGATTTCAAATGAGAAAATCTGTTCTGTTGCACGATCAAACGAAAAAGACGTAGAAGCTGCATTAGATGCAGCTCACGCGGCCTTCCCTGAATGGGGAAAAACAGACATCACAACCAGATCTAATATTTTGAATAAGATTGCTGATGTTTTAGAAAAAAACTTAAACTTGTTAGCGGTTGCTGAATGTTTGGATAACGGCAAACCCATTAGAGAATGTATGGCAGCAGACTTGCCACTGGTTATTGATCATTGGAGATATTTTGCAGGTGTTATAAGAGCAGAAGAAGGCTCTATTGCTGAAATAGCAAATAATCAATATTCCTATAACTTTCATGAACCATTGGGCGTAGTTGGTCAGATTGTTCCGTGGAATTTTCCATTACTAATGGCAACATGGAAATTAGCACCAGCTTTAGCTGCAGGAAACTGTTCAGTGTTAAAACCAGCTGAACAAACTCCAGCATCAATTATGGTAATGATGGAACTTATAGGAGACTTGTTACCTCCAGGTGTTGTTAACATAGTTAGTGGTTTTGGATTAGAGGCGGGTAAACCTTTAGCTTCATCTAAAAGAGTTGCAAAAGTTGCATTTACTGGTGAAACAACAACTGGTAGATTGATTATGCAATATGCAGCACAAAATATCATTCCAATAACATTGGAACTTGGTGGAAAATCGCCAAACATTTTCTTTGAAGATATAATGGATAAAGATGATGATTTCTTTGATAAGTGTATTGAAGGTTTTGTGATGTTTAATCTTAATCAAGGGGAAGTTTGTACATGCCCAAGTAGAGCATTAGTTCAAGAATCTATCTATGATAAGTTCATGGAAAGAGCTATAGCTAGAACAAAAGCTGTTGTACAAGATAATCCTTTAAAAATGGAAACAATGATTGGAGCACAGGCATCAGTAGAGCAAATGGAGAAGATTAAATCTTATCTTGAGCTTGGTAAAAAAGAGGGTGCAAAGGTTCTAACAGGTGGAAGTGTTGCAAAATTAAACAGTGGACTGGAAAAAGGTAATTACATTCAACCAACTGTTTTTGAAGCTAAAAACGATATGAGAATCTCTCAAGAAGAGATTTTCGGACCTGTAGTATCTGTGATTAAATTTAAAGACGAAGCAGAGGCATTAAAAATTGCTAATGATACTCTTTATGGTTTAGGAGCAGCTGTATGGACTAGAAATGGCAATATAGCTCACAGAATGGGAAGAGCGATACAAGCGGGTATAGTGTGGACTAATTGTTATCATGCTTATCCAGCTCACTCTCCTTTTGGTGGATATAAACAATCAGGAGTTGGAAGAGAAACTCATAAAATGATGCTTGATCACTATAGACAGAATAAGAATCTACATGTCTCTTATGCTGAAAAGAAATTAGGCTTCTTTTAAAGAATAATATATACTGGCCCATGATTCTAAATCATGGGCCGTACTTTAAAAATGAAAGTATCTGCAACAAATTCAGCGCTCGATCTACTATCTGAACTTCAGGGAAAATATGGTGAAAAATTAATGTTTCATCAATCAGGAGGTTGTTGTGATGGTAGTGCTCCAATGTGTTTTCAAGAAGGTGAATTTCCCCTTGGAGATAATGATGTGAAATTAGGTGAAATTGGCGGCGTTCCTTTTTATATGAATGGTGATCAATATGAAAAATGGAAACATACCGATTTAACAATTGATGCTGTTAAAGGTATAGGTGGTATGTTTTCGTTAGATAACGGAACAGGTCGCAGATTTCTGACAAAATCAGAAATCTGCTTAGTCGTTGACAACGACGAAAAAAAATAAATTTTTCTTATTGTCCTGGAGCTTTGTAACCAATCTTACTTGCTTTAGTTGTAGCTTTAGTAAAGTCTATAGCTTCCAAAATTGTTAAATTTTTTACTGCGCCTGATGATTCTACAACTAATTTAATTGCAGCAAAGTCCTCAAATGCTCCTAAGTCTATTACAACAATAAAATCATATGAACCCCTAACTATATCCATACTGTGTATTGTTCCACCCACAGCTTTTGTTAGTTGTTCTACGACAGCTTTTCTATCACTTGTAGGATCTTTCATAAATCCCTGAAAAGCTTTATCGGTATAATTACCCATTACATATGCTTTCATTCTATCTCCTTTTTTAAAAAATTAATCCTAACAAAAATTATATATTTGTAAAAAAATTAAATTGTCTCAATTAAATCAACAAATTAAGGGGGATTTATTTCCTTGTAGCAATAAATACACCAATAGATGCTATTATAAATCCAATTAAATCAATCGCAGTTAAATCTTCATTTAAAAATAGCCAGGCCATAGAAGCTGTTACAATAGGAATTAAAAAGAAAAGAGATATTGTTTTGCTAGCTGAGTTTTTTTTTATCAAAAACATTAAAATTGAAAATGCACCCAAAGAAACTAAAAAAATCTGGTGACCCATTGCCAACATGAATTGTATATTTATTTTTAAAAAAGGTTTTTCAAAAATAAAAAAAATTATTATCAAATGAAATAATACTGCTCCTATAGCTTGATACATATTATTCACTGCTAAAGGAATATTATTACTTACTTTCTTTTGCCAAATCGTCGAAATTGTAATAGCTAACAAAGCAACTATTGTAGAAATTATTCCTTCCAAAGGCAATGACTTTCCAACATCAAAACCAATAACTAAAACAGCTCCTGCAAACCCCATAAGAACACCAATCCATTGATTAAATGATACGTTTTCATTTAGTATATATCCTGCAAAAATATTCGTAAGGATTGGCTGTAAAGTAACAATCAAGGCAACTATTCCAGTTGGAAGCCCAATGAAAATTGCATAAAAAACTCCACCAAGATAAAATCCATGAAACAAAATTCCAGTACTTAAAGAGTTAATTAAATTATTAATACTTACTTTTAAAAGAAGTTTTTTGAAAATACAAAATGCAAAAAAACACAAACCTACAAAAAAAAATCTAAAGGCTAATGCAGAAAAAGGGTCACTGTTTAAAACAATAGGTAATGTTGTGATAAAAGCTGAAGACCACAGTAGAACAAATATTAGAGGGAAAAACTTTGACACTTTATTTTTATTAATTTAACTATATATTCAAGTTAATTTATCATTAAATAGATCATAAAAAAAAAATTATGTATAGCAAATTTGGACAATTTATAGACGGAAAATGGTTAGAGGCTGAAAAAAAAGAAACTTATGAAGTAATCAATCCAGCAACAGAGGAAATAATTGGTAATGCTTCAAAAGCATCAAGGGCAGATGTGCAAAAAGCGCTGAAATCAGCACAACAAGGACTGGAGATTTGGAGAAATACAGATCCCTGGACAAGATCAAGTGTGATAAGAAAAATTGCAGATCTTATAAGAGAAAAAAAAGAAATTTTAGCAAAGTGGATGGCGATGGAAAACGGCAAACCTTTATTAGAAGGTTTAGCTGAAGCAAATGGATCTGCAGATATATTTGAATGGAATTCTGAGGAAACGAAAAGAATATTTGGTCAAACTGTAGAAAGTAGAAATAAAAATACACGTATCCATGTTTACTACCAACCAGTTGGTGTTGTTGCCGCTTTAGTACCATGGAACTTTCCGCTAATTTTAGCATCAAGAAAAATTTCAACAGCCTTAGCAGCAGGTTGTTCGGTAATTTGCAAACCAGACGTAATAACTCCTGGAACCGTAATGGAATTAGTAGATATTTGTAAAGAGGCTGGTGTACCACCTGGTGTAGTGAATCTTCTTTCTGGAGATCCACCATCTATATCTAATCAGCTTCTTGAATCTGATATAGTTAAAAAGGTGTCTATCACAGGTTCTACTAGAGTAGGAAAACTAATTCTAAAAAAAGCAGCAGATAAAGTACAAAGGGTGACAATGGAACTCAGCGGTCACTCTCCATTTATAGTTTTTGATGACGTCGATATCAATAAAGTTGCTGATATGGCAATTAGCGCGAAGTTTAGAAATAATGGACAAGTATGTATTTCGCCTAACCGATTTTATATTCAAGAAAATAAAAAACAGGAGTTCATAGCTGCTTTTATAGACAGAACAAAAAAACTTAAAATCGGAAATGGTATGGACGAAGGAACACAATTAGGACCTTTGACTACTGCTAAAAGGTTAGCAGAAATTGAGGATTTAGTTGAAATTACAAAAAAAGAGGGAGCGAAAGTATTATTGGGTGGAAAGCGACCTCCTGGATTTAATAAGGGCTTTTATTATGAACCAACAGTATTTGATGAAGTTAAAGATAATTTTACAATTATGAGCCAAGAACCATTCGGACCTCTTGTACCAATGTTATCATTTAAAAGTTTTGACGAAGTAATAGAAAGAGCAAATAACAACGACTTGGGTTTATGTAGTTATATCTATACAAACTCTATGGATAAAGCTAATAGAGCATCAGAACTTATGGAAACAGGTACCGTTGCAGTAAATACTCACCAGGTTCCTCTTGCCGAAGCTCCATTTGGCGGGATAAAACAAACAGGATATGGTCGAGAAGGCGGTTCAATGGCTATTAAAGATTATTTGAATGTAAAATATACTCACTTAGGACTAAAGGTATAAAACTTTAATGAAATTATCTAGAATTGGAGATATTGGACAAGAAAAACCAGTTTTGATAGACAAAGATGGTAATTACAGAGATTTGTCAAGGATAATAAAAGACTTTGATCCATCAACATTAAATTTTAATACATTAAAAAAAATATCTGAAATTGACATAAATTCATTATCGATACTTTCTAAAGTTAGTAGAATAGGTGCATGTGTGAAAAACCCGTCAAAATTTATAGGAATTGGATTAAATTTTAAAGATCATGCTCTTGAACAAAATCTTCCGATACCAAAAGAACCAATAATATTCTCAAAGTTTACAAACTGCGTTTGTGGTCCAAATGATGATATTCAAATTCCCAAAGGTTCTAATCATACCGACTGGGAGGTTGAATTAGGATTTGTTATGGGTAAACAGGCAAAGTATGTATCAGAGGATGAAGCCCTAGATTATGTTTTAGGTTTTACTTTAGTGAACGATGTAAGCGAAAGAAACCTACAAAAAAATAGAGGTTTAACGTGGGACAAAGGAAAAGGATTTGATACTTTTGGACCAATCGGTCCATATATCTTAACTAAAGATGAGATTGGAGATTATCAAAACTTAAATATGTTTTTAGACATAGATGGAGAAAGAATGCAAACTGGAAATTCTAAACAAATGATTTTTGATATAAAAAAACTAGTATCTTATATGAGTCACTGTATGACATTATTCCCAGGTGATATTTGTTGTACCGGAACACCCCCTGGGGTGGGTGAAAATATGAAGCCACCAAGATTTTTAAAGGGTGAGGAAACAATTATTTTAGGTATTGATAAATTAGGTACTCAAAAACATAAAGTGATAAAATTTACGAAATGATCAAAAGAGATTTATATTACGAAAGAATTCCAACAAAAACTTTAAGAGATGATGTGAGATATCTTGGTAATATATTAGGAAGAGTAATTAAAGAGCAAGAGGGTGGTAAGTTTTTTAATATTGTAGAGAGAACTAGATTATTATCCAAAGCTAATATTGCAAATAAAAATAATAAAGAACCATTTAAAAAACTTTCTCAGCAAATTAAAAAACAAAATCCATCAAATATTTATCAATTAACCAGAGCATATAATCATTTCATGAATCTCTATAATTTAGCTGAGTCTATCGATGCCTCTAGAACTCTAGATCAATATGAAAATACAAAGAAATCAAAAAAAAGAATTAATGTTTTTATAGAAGAAATTTTTGAAAGTTTTTTTAAAAATAAAAATATTTCTAACAATAAAATTTATAACATTGCTAAAAATATGAATATAGGGATAGTACTGACTGCCCATCCAACCGAAGTAAAAAGAAGAACCTTAATACAAAAATATCACACATTAACCGAAATTTTAGAACAAAGAAATTTATTAAAAAATTACCCTTCAAAAATTAAAATTTTAGATAAAAGAATGTTTGATGAAATTTCAATTATTTGGAATACAGATGAATTAAAAAGATCAAAACCTACACCATTTGATGAGGCAAGGTGGGGATTAGCAATTATTGAAGATAGCTTATGGGAAACTATTCCTAAGGTTTATAGAAGATTAAATCAAATTTTTGTGAAAAATATGAAAAAAGGACTTCCTAAGAATTTTAATCCAATAGAATTTGGATCATGGATGGGTGGAGACAGGGACGGAAATCCATTTGTTACATCTTCAGTTACCGAAGAAGTTATACTTTTATCCAGATGGGAAGCTGCAAAATTATACGAAAAATCACTTACAAAATTGATTAGATCATTTTCTATGCAAAAATGCTCAAAAAAAATACTTAAAGCTACTGGGAAAACATATGAACCTTACAGGGTTTATCTCCGACCTTTAAGAGATAAAGTAAGACAAACACATAGGTTAATCGAGCAATATTTGGTTCAAAAAAATTCATTAGACGAAAAGAAATTAATATCTTCTAGAGAGGAAATTTTAAAACCTTTAAGAGTTGTCAGAGAGTCACTAGAACAAAATCAAAGTGAAAATATAGCCAGTGGTGAATTATTAGATTTAATGAGAAGGGCAAAGTGCTTTGGAATAAATCTGGCCAGATTAGATATTAGACAAGAATCCTCTAGACATTCACAACTTCTCTCAGAAATAATAAAAACCAAATATAATAAAAATTATCAATCTTGGACTGAGAACGATAAAATTAAATTTTTGTCTAAAAAATTAAAAGATAAAAATTTTATCAACAATTTTAATTTTAAAAATAAAGAAAATAAAGAGGTTTGGTCCACTTTTAAAATTTTAGCTAAACAACCTGAGGAGTGTCTAGGAGCTTATGTGATTTCTATGACATCTTCTGCATCAGATATACTTTCGGTTATGCTTTTGCAAAAAGAAGCAAATGTTAAAAAAAAATTAAGAGTTGTGCCTTTATTTGAAACTTTAGATGATTTAATTAATGCTAAAGCAATAATGAATAATTTATTTGGTCTTTCTTGGTATAAAAAAATGATAAATAATAAACAAGAAATAATGATAGGCTATTCAGATTCAAGTAAAGACGCTGGAAAACTATCAGCAAGTTGGCATCAATATAAATTACAGGAAGATGTTGTGAAGCTTTCAAAAAAATTCAAAATAGATGTAACATTTTTTCATGGAAGAGGTGGATCAGCTGGAAGAGGAGGGGGTCCAATTCAAGCTACTTTAAGATCTCAACCTCCAGGATCGGTTAATGGGAAAATAAGAATTACTGATCAAGGAGAAGTTATACAGCAAAAATATGGTTATGAACCTTTAGCAAAATATAACTTGTGCAGTTATATAGGATCAGTTATGCAAGCAACTTTAAATCCACCACCAAAACCTAAAGATAAGTGGAGAGATTTAATTCAAAAAATGTCTGAGATTTCCACAAGCTCATATAGAAAAAATATTACACCTAATTCAGAATTTATAAGATATTTTAAAACAGTCACTCCGCATATGGCATTAGGAAAACTATCAATTGGCTCCAGACCCTCTAAGAGAAAAAATGTAGATAGCATTAAAGGTTTAAGGGCTATTCCTTGGGTATTTGCTTGGACTCAGATCAGATTGATGTTGCCCGCGTGGCTAGGTACTGCTGAGGCCCTAAGATACTCTTCAATAAAAACTTTTAAAAAAACACTAATAGATATGGAAAGAAATTGGCCATATTTTAATTCAACTATGGACTTGTTGGATATGGTTCTATCAAAGGTAGATCCTGAAATTTCAAAAGTATATGAGGAAAATTTAGCTGATAAACAGTTAAAAAGAGTGGGAAAAAAATTAAGATTTCAATTTGATGCTGTTAAAAAGCTAAATCACGATATCACTCCTAGAGAAATACTTCATCAAAGGAAAGCTTTTAGAGGACCAGCTATCATAAGAAATATTTATGCTGAAGTTTTAAATGTTTTACAAGCAGTTGTAATGAGTAAATTAGGCAACAAAAGACTCGATAAACAAAGTAAAAAAAAACTTAATGATGCGTTAATGACGAGTATTGCTGGAATATCTGCAGCGATTAAAAATACTGGTTAATATGATCGAAATTTTTTTTGCATTAGGTGCTGGCATAATTAGTTTTCTATCACCATGTGTGTTACCTTTAATACCAGGCTATATTGCTTATATCTCAGGTAGCACATTAGATGAATTGCTTGAAAAAAAAAATATAAATTTACTTCCAATAATTTTATTCACTTTAGGATTTTCAATAGTTTTTATAATATTTGGTGCTGCTGCTTCTTTTATCGGACAATTATTACTTAAGAATTCAATAGGATTAAGAATTTTTGCTGGTGTAATAATTATTATATTTTCACTACATATTATTGGAATAATAAATATTAAGTTTTTAAATTATGAAAAAAGAATTCAATCAACTAGTAATAAAGGATTACTTGCACCAATTCTAATAGGAATGGCGTTTGCATTTGGATGGACCCCGTGTATAGGACCAATACTTGGATCAATTTTAATATATGCGTCTACTACAGATAGTCTTGCAAAAGGTATAATACTCTTAAGTTTTTATTCCATTGGTTTAGCTTTACCATTTATAGTTTCAGGATATTTGATCCAAAAATTTATGCTAGTTTCAAAAAATCTTAAACAAAAAATGACAATAATTAATAGAATAGGTGGATCACTTTTATTAATAACCGGTGTATTAATAATTACAAACCAATTACAAGTCATAGGTTATTTTCTTTTAGAAATTTTCCCTCTTTTACAAAAATTTGGTTAAGTTATTTTTTCTCCTTTTTTTGTGTAAACAATTAAAATAACTCCAAATAAAATTATTGAACCTCCTAAATATAATTCAGTAGTTGGGCTTTCTTTAAGTAGAAGTATTGCTGCCAGTAAACCAGTTAGCGGAATACCCATTGTTACAATAGGCAAAACTTTATAAAGAGGATTATTCTTTAATACATAATAAAAACACCCATAAGTAACAGGCTGCATAAAGAAACCTAAATAAATAGCAATTATCCAAGAATCCATGTTCGCAGACTTTATGTAATTTAAAGAATTTCCATCAAAGATATTTGATAATAATATTAATATTGGTCCAGAAAAAAGTGCTAGCCATGCAACTAAAGTTAAAGAATTCAACTCCTTACTTAAAGGCTTAACTAATACTTGTCCTAAAGCCCAAATGCCTGATCCTAATATAGTGAGAAAAATTCCTAAAAATTTTCCATCTAAACTTGGTGAACCAATTAAAACATATACTCCAATAAAGGCTACAAATATTCCAATCAAACTTCGTATCGTTGGTTTTTCTTTAAGCATAAAATATGCAAACAAAACACCAAATGGAACTTCTGTTTGCACCAACAAAACTGCTGCAGAGGCATCTATTAAATTTAACCCACTATAAGTAACACTGTATTGAATTGTATTTGCAACTAATGATGCGATGAAAATTTTTACAAGATATCCTTTAGGTACTGGAAACCACCATATTAAAATGGATGCTGCGAATGTGAATCTCAAACCCATTAGAAGTATTGGAGGAAAATCATCCATTGCAGGTTTCGCTATTACAAAACCAAATCCTAAAAAAATTGGTACTAATGAAGCAATAAGTGAATCTTTAATTGTCAAAAATTAAATTTTCTTTTTAAATGTCTTAATTTACCCTCTGTACTATCAAAATCAATATATGCACCTTGTAGAAATCTACTACCTTCATTTGTATCAAATTCTGTTCTACCATGTAACAATCTATAATTATCCATCATCAATAAATCTCCAGGCATTAACTTAAATTCAATTCTATATTCATCTGAATTATACATTTCAGAAATTTTATTCCTTGCTTTATAGTATAGATCTAATTCTTTTTTTTTTAAAATTGGTACAAAATCTAATCTTGGACTAAATTTAACTTGTTTAAATTTTTTATTTTCATCTAATTTTATTAATTCTGACCAACCTTCTAAAATAACATCTTTGTCTATAAATTTAAATTTGACCTTTACCTTTGTAAGAATGTCATAATATTCTCTAAATTTATTTTTTAGATCTTCGGTTACTGTGTAACCATCTACTAAAGTTGAAAAACCCCCAGTCACTTCATTAATTATACAATGTAAAAGCTGAATACAAGGGACCGGATTTCTATATGGATTATCAGTATGTGGAGCGAGAGGTAAGGATGTGTATGCTAAATCGTTTGGATTTGGTAAAGATTTAACATTAAAAAATTCTCCAAAATTCGTTCTTCTTATACTTCCTATAGAATTTGCAAATTTTACTATGAAATTATCATTAGTAGGAACATTTTTAAAAATTACAAAACCATATTTATAAAACTTAATTAGTAAATCATACATAATCCTACTCTCGAAAAGATCATCTGTGTAATTATATTTTTCAAAGTTAACAAAGGTAGAATTCCATTTCTCTTTTTTTAATGATTGAATAAAAAAATCATCTTTAGAATATTCTTGTATGATTTTATCAATCTCTAATTTAAAATTCACACCGTCGTTAAAGTCTATCTCAAGAAAATCATTATTAATATTTGCACTTTTAATAGAAATATCAGTTTTTAAACAAGTTGGATCAAATTTTCTTTGCTGCGTATAATTATCAAAGTATTCCTCATTACTGACCCTCTCTCTTAACCAGAAAGGATGAATCTCTTCAGATGAAGATCCATTATTAAATAGAACTTTGTTATTGTGCAATTCAATTTTCATTATTTGTAGGATTATTTAAAATTTAACTTTTATCAAGATAAATAAAATAGTATGACATGATAATCATGACACAGATTAAAAAGTTTAATTACAAAATCTATTATAAATTCCTCAATAATTTAGCAAAAGAATTAACTAGATTTTATATTGCGAAATTAAATAAGTCTTTTAAGGTGTCTAATAAATTGAAGGGAAGAGGATATGACCCAGTTACATCATCCGATAAAGCCTTTGAGAGGTTTATAAGGTCTAAAATTACAAAAAAATTTCCTGATCATCAAATTATAGGAGAGGAATTTGGTAAAAAAAAATCAGATAGTAATTATTCTTGGGTAATAGATCCAATAGATGGGACAAGGTCCTATGTTATCGGAAATCCTTCATGGAGTAATTTAATTTCTATAAACTATAAAGGTGACCCAATTTTAGGATTAGCAAATTTTCCCGAATTAAAAAAATATTATTTAAATTTTAACAATAAAGTTGCGTATAAATTTGAAAATGGAAAAAGAAAAAGAATAAAAGTTAATAGTAAAGTAAACTTTAATAAAGCTAGAGTTGCTGGTGCATTTCATGGAGGATTATCGTTAAATAAACAAAAAAAAATTCCTAAAGTTCTAAAACTTCTTGAGTTTCCATGTTTTGATGCTTTAAGTTACTCACATTTAGCTGAAGGTAAAATAGATATAGTTTTACAATGTGGAAATAAAATATGGGATATTCACCCGCTAATTCCTATAATTAATGCAGCAGGAGGGAAAGTGTCAACTTGGAAAGGAAAGGAGGCAAAGAGAGGTGGAAATATTATCGTTGCCAATAATGAAAAGAATAAAAAACAAATGATCAAATTACTTAAACCAGTAAGTTAAAGGAGGACTATGCCAATTTTTAAACCAATAAATGAAAATGAAGCATTAGGTAAAGTAAAAGAAGTTTATGAAGATATAAAAAGTTCTAGAAAAATAGAAGAGGTTCCAAATTTTTGGAAATATATTGCAAATGATCATGAAACACTTGAGAGAACATGGAGCTCAATGAAACAGGTTATGAAAAAGGGTGCATTAGACGAGATAACAAAAGAATTAATTTATGTTGCTGTTTCGGTTTCAAATGGATGCGAGTATTGCATTAGATCTCATAGTGCAGCAGCAATTAAAAAAGGCGCAACTAAAGAAATGCTAAGCGAAATGATTGCAGTAACAGGTATGGCTAACGAAGCAAATAGATTAGTTGAAGGTTATCAAGTAGAACTAGATGAAAAATTTAAATAATGAGAATAGACTATGTTTATAAAATTTGCACAAAAAAAGAGTGGGATAATTTAAAACAAAAAAGATCTTGGCAGGGATCAAGAAGTGATATTAAAGACGGATTTATTCATCTTTCAAATAGGGAACAAATTAATCAAACTTTAAAAAAGTATTATTTAGGTCAAAAAAATTTAATTTTATTAATTTTAAAAGTAGATACTTTAACAAATCTTGTTTGGGAAAAATCTACTAATGGAGAAAAATTTCCACATTTATACTCTAAGTTAGAAATAGATAGTGTTTTAGATAGCAAAGAAGTTATTGGTGACCAATATCTCTTCTAGGATCTTTTGTGTTTCTTATTTTATCTAAAAATCCTGATAATTTTGCAGTTATATATATGATATATACAACCGTTAAACCAAGGGCCATTGTTGATAAGAAAGTGTATAAGGCTGTTAAAAATTGTTCGCCAACCCAAGAGTTAAAATCTCCATTAGCAAAATAAAGAACATTCCAAAATATAACAAAGAATACTTCATATAATATTATAATTTTAAACATTTTTTCAAATCAGTTTATAATCATTCTAAGATGATTTAGTAATTTTTTCCACAAGTTTTCTTGCAACAGGAGCAACGAATAAAATAGCTGTTATAGCTATAGGAAAGCTTATTAACCAAGCTTTTAAAAATCTGTTAACAAATTTATCGTCCATTCCTGTGTTTATAAATGTAATTATTAATGTCATTAATAAACTCATTCCAAATCCCATTATTAAAGTAAATAAAAGATTAGAATATTTTTTTGAAAACATTTATTAAATGCTTTCTTGTTGTATCAATATTTGAAGTTTTTCAATCATCATTAATGGAGTTTTCATAGCTGGATAGACTTTGTGTGCCTCAACATAACTATCAATTGCTTTTTGATAGTTTTTCAAAGCTGTTTGAACCATCCCTTGTCCAGATAAAGCACCAAAATGCCTTTTCTCTAGTTTCAAAACTTCATCAATATCATTTTGCGAAAGTTCATAACTGCCCATCAAGTATAGCACTGTTGCTCTTTTATTCCACGCCTCTGCCCATTTAGGATCTAATTCTATAGCTTTTGAAAACACATTGTGTGCTGAAGTCAGTTGGTTTTGAGACATATAATATGAACCTTTTGCAAGAAGATTTGTAAGACTTTCTTCAGAGGGATGAGTAGTCCACATCTTCCAAATTTTAGTTTCAATTTCTTTTGCAGCAATAGAGCTGTTTGTGCTCTTTAACTGATTAAATAAATTATTTAATTTTGTATTGTATTGATCACTTGCATACGAAATACATGATAAAGAAATTAATATTAAAGATAATAATATTTTTTTCACTTATTTTGGCATAGGAGTTGCACCAGTCTCAAGACTCATAATTTTTCCATCTTTATATCTATAAACTGCCATCACTGCCTCAACATTACCGTCATCAAAAGTTACAAAAGCATGGTGAACACCTACTTCGTCATTTTCATAAACAACTCTTGATTTATCTTGTTTGATATCACCACTCATAGCCCATTTAATTATATCACTTTTCCCCAAAGTGTTTCCTGATTTATGCATAGTAAATTTAAAATCATCGTGCAAAAGATTATTCATAGATGCCTCATCTTTATTTTTAATTGCACTACTATATTTTTCTATTATTGACATTTATATTCTCCTATATTTTATTTTTCTACATAGTACTAGACTCTTCACAAATTACAAAAGTACTTTTTTCATCTGTATTTGATCTTCTGTGTCCAACTATTTGCTGATGTGCATCTGAATTATACCAACCCATTGCCTTTTCCTTGCTCTCGAATTCAATAACAACTGAAAGTGTACCTTGTTCACCCTCGCTTGCTAGTTTATCTGGGGTTCTTACTAAAAATTTTCCTCCATATGCCTCAATTGTTGCATCAACTTTTGATGCATAATCGGCTCTAAACTTCTCCATATTTTTTATTTTTGGATGAGCTATGACATAAGCTTTTCCCATTTTAATCTCCTTTCAATATTATTTTCCTGGTTTAATTACACTATTAGCTGCATTTGCTGCGTTACTAAAAGCCCTATTATAGTCAATTACCTCATGAACCATTAAATCATCCATAAGGCCAGAATTTTTAAAAGCTATTTTTAATGCAACGGCTTGCTCATATTCTCCTTCAACGCAAGAAATTACATCAAATCTGCCTCTTACCCACTCGTACGAAACAAGCTTTAAACCAGCTGCTTCTGTCGCTTTTTTTGTAGAAGCAAATCTGTCTGCAGTTGGTTCATTTTGCATTCTCTTCATTAACTCTCCACTTATTTTACCTATTAAATAAAATTTTGCCATATATTCTCCTATTATTCCAATGTTCCTCTCAGTTTTTCAATTTGATCTTTAGAACCCGGTATCAAATCATAAATAAATGAATTACATTTATCATTTCTTTCTTCATTAAATGGTTTACCAATTAATTTGTCCAATTCTTCGTTAGTACCTTTATTAATTTCCTCGCCTTTAACTTTTTCATTTAGTAAATATTCTCTTACAATTTTGTAAGAGGCTAAAGCGTATTCAAGTCTGATAGCCTCAATTTCATTAGCAGGTATAAATGATATCGAAGTATAATGACCCAAGCATTTTATGGCTTTTTCCTTGTCCTCTTTAGTTATATGGCCTCCTGCAAAAGAAATATTAGTGTAAAAAATGATTATCAAACTTAAAAATATTTTCTTCACTTTTAATATAAAGTTTGTACAACTTTTTCGACACGGTCTTTACCATTTGGAATAGTTTCCTCTAAAAAAGTATGACAATTATCAGTTAGCTCTTTGTTATATTTTGAGCCGTAATATTTATCCACTGCCTTGTTAGTTCCATCGTCCCAGTCTTTTTCCTTAATACCTATCTCTAAAGCATAAGTTTTCCACACTTTAACTGAAGCCATAGATTTTTCCTTCATACTATACTCAAAAGTTTCTCCAGATGGTAAAAAGTAATTAGCCATATATATACCAACACAATCCCACGCTTTCTCAGTATCTTTTTTACTTAAACTTTCAGCGTTTGCAGTATTTATAAATATAAAACTTGTTAAGACTAATATTAATTTTTTCATAATTAAACCTCAACTTTTGATAATTCCCACAATTGCACATTATCTACACATTCTGCATAAATTGCTTTAGCTTTTGGGTTATTTCCAGCAACAAATTCTTTCATTCCCGACTCATTATGAACTGAAACCTTAAACAGAATACCGCTTTTATCAGGTTTCATTCCTCCAATAGTTTTTTCTGGATAAGCAACACTTTTTCTTACTTCCATACCCTCATCAGACTGCATCCATCCCATAAAAGTTTCTAGTTTACCTTCTTTAAGGTTAACTAAAGCTAACATTTCTTTTTCCATTTTTTTCTCCTTATAAAAAATTATTTATTTTTTCATCGCATTAAACATGCTTAGAGTATCATCAAAAGTCATCATAATTTTAGTTTTTCCTTCATCACTTGATTCAAAATAATGACCAAATATCGTGTCCATATTGTCAGCAGTTGCATGCACTCTAACAAATACTTTGTTACCTTCACTAATCATATCTAGAATCTTTAAATGAAAATTTGGCCATAATGATGGAATTTTTGACATTGCAGCCATCATCGCTTGTTTACCTTTATGAACTCCAGATAATGGGTGAACACCTTCTTTGCCTGGAAATGTCCATACAATATTATCATCAATCATTTCATTGAAAAAAGTTTCCATATCACCTTTGCCAAAAAGCTCATATGCTTTTCTTGTTTGCTCTTTTACGTCCATTTTTGCTCCTTTAGTTTACTTTATTTTTAATTTACATTTTAGAAAAGTCCATCACCTGAGAACATTCCTCTGAAGTAGTGTCAAAAAAGTTATTCATGTCTCCCAACTGATCTATAATAGCTTGCGGGCTTTCTGCTTGCCATTTACAATACATTTTCATCGAGCTTCCTGCGCCCATCATTGTCATGTGACACACAGCTTTTTCTCCATTCACACCTTTTTTAAGATCCTCTGGAGATGTTGAGCCAACAACTTCATGGAACTTTTTCTTCATTTCTTCCGATTTAAAAACGTGTGTTGCTAAGTAATCTTTCATAATCTTCCTTTCAAAATTAAATTTTATTTAAGTATAAATTGAAAAAGTAAACGTTTTATGACAATACAGCTATGTGGTTTTTTATATCCAGCTAGGTACAGGAAGACCTTTTTCCTGTAAAAATTTCTTATTAAACATCTTGGAGTTGTATTTATCGGATTTGTCGCAAAGGATTGTCACGATTGTTTTGCCTGGTCCTAATAATTTTCCTAATCTAATTGCACCAGAAATATTTACTCCACAACTTGTTCCAAGACTTAAACCTTCGTTCTCAATTAAATCAAATAAAACCGGTAAAGATTCATTATCGCTTATAGAAAAAGCACCGTCGATTTTAGCCTCCGCAAAATTTGCCGTAACTCTACTTGATCCAATTCCCTCTGTTATCGATCCTCCTTCGCTCTTTAACTCACCATTTTCAATGTAGTTATAAAGCGAGGAACCATATGGATCTGATAAATATATTTTAATATTTTTATTTTTCTCTTTAAGATATGAGCTAACACCTGCAATTGTCCCACCTGTTCCAGAAGCACAAACAAACCCATCAACTTTTCCGTCTGTTTGTTCCCAAATTTCAGGACCTGTACTTTCATAATGTCCTTTTAGATTAGCAGTGTTATCAAATTGATTAGCCCAAACTACTCCATGGTTATTTGAGCTTTTTAATTCGTCTGCAAGTCTTCCAGCAACCTTTACATAATTACCATCATCTTTATATGGTTTAGGAGGAACTAATTTTAATTCTGCCCCCATGTTTTTGAGCATATCTTTTTTTTCTTGTGTTTGATTATCATTCATAACAATTACAGTTTTATAACCTACCGAATTTCCAATTAGACAAAGTCCAATTCCAGTATTGCCAGCTGTTCCCTCAACAATAGTCCCCCCTTTAGAAATTAATTTTTTCTCTTCAGCATCTTTTATTAAAGCTAGTGCCGCTCTATCTTTTACTGATCCACCTGGATTAAGATATTCAGCTTTACCGTAAATATTGCATCCAGTTACTTCGGATGCAGCTCTTAATTTAATTAAGGGTGTATTTCCAATTCCTGAAACAAAATTATTCTGAAAATTCTTCATTTTTTTCCTCGTCACTTATACCATAAGGTTTAAATTCTTCTGTAGCTGTTCCAACATTTCTTGCTGGGATTCCTACCATAACTCCATTTTCAGGAACATCTTTAGTCACTACTGCATTTGCTCCAATTTTTGCGTTCTTTCCAACTACAATAGGTCCAAGTACTTGAGCTCCAGATCCAACAACAACATGGTCATGAAGAGTAGGGTGTCTTTTAGTTTCTCTTTGATTTTCAGAATTTATACTTGGCGATATTCCTCCAAGTGTTACGTTATGATAAATTGTAACATTGTCCCCGATATCCGAAGTTTCTCCAATTACAACACCCATGCCATGATCAATAAATAAATTTTTTCCAATTTTAGCTTTTGGATGAATTTCAATTCCAGTCATAAATCTTGAAAATTGAGAGACTACTCGTGCTATCAAATCAAACTTTGCAACTGCAAAAAAATTTGCAATTTTATGCATGAATACTGCTTTTGCACCTGGATAAGTTAGTATTACAGACAGTTTTGACTTAGCAGCTGGGTCTCTTTTTATTATAGATTCTAAAAATTCGTTCATAATTATCTAATAGATTTAATTAAATTTAATTTTAGTCGTTACAACAACAACAATCAGATTTTGATTTGCAAACACATTCATGGTTATGTTTACAAGCACATTTATCGTTAGTGCAATTCTTACATTTACATTTTTGATTATTGCAAATCATAAGAAATATATAATTATTATATTTATAAATACAACTTATAATTTTAACTAGATTTGGTCTAAAGTAAGACCCTTAACATTTGCAGGAACAGCAATATCCATCATTTTTGGATTAGATAAATTCAGATTTTGCATTATATCAGCATATTCTTCTTTAGATTTTACCTGCAATCTAGGATTATTATTTTTTTCATTTTCAATCGTTGAAAATTTATTTCCGTTATAATCGTGTGCTGGGTATACAAGAGTATTTTCAGGAAGTTTTAAAAGTTTATTAAACAGTGAATCGTAAGCATCATATGAGCTTCCATTTTGAAAATCTGTTCTACCTGTACCGTTAATTAATAATGTATCTCCTGTAAACACTCTATCATTCATCAGATAACTATAAGAACAATCAGTATGACCAGGTGTATACATTGCTTTTAGTTCAATATTTTCTATTTTAACTTTTTCGTTATCTTTTATTTTTAAATCTATTACCTCTGATTTTGAGTTCTCTCCCATTATTCTTGCACAGCTTGTCCTTTTATTTAACTCATTTAACGCCGTTATATGGTCAGCATGAATATGTGTATCAATAACTTTGACTAATTTTAGTTTGAGATTTTCCAGAATTTTAAGATATTCTTCAGTGTGTTCAATAACTGGGTCTATAATTAAAGCTTCACGACCCTCTCCACTAGAAATAATATAAGTGTAGGTTGAAGATTTTTTATCAAATAATTGATTAAATATCATATATTTATTAATATTATAAAAAATTGCATAGCAAATCAATCTTGCATATAATTTAATTTAAAAAAGGAGACATAAATGACATTAAAAATTAATAGTGTTGCACCAGATTTTACAGCACAAACCCAAATGGGGGAGATAAAGTTCCATGAATGGTTGGGAGACAGCTGGGGAGTTTTATTTTCACACCCAAAAGATTTTACACCCGTATGCACAACAGAATTAGGCGCTTTAGCAAGAATGAAACCAGATTTTGATGCAAGAAACGTAAAAGTTATGGGTTTATCAGTTGATCCTGTATCTGATCACGAAAAATGGTTAGAAGACATAACAGATGTATGTGGGATGAAACCCGAGTACCCAATTGTTGCAGATGAAAAGTTAGAAGTAGCTAAGTTATACAATATGTTAGAAGGTGATGCTGGAACTTCTTCAATGGGAAGAACAGCCGTTGATAACGAAACTGTGAGAACAGTATATATTGTAAGACCTGATAAAAGAATCGGTCTATTTCTTACTTATCCAATGACAACCGGAAGAAATTTTGGTGAAATTTTAAGAGCAATAGACTCTATGCAAAGAACAGCTAAACACAAAATAGCAACCCCTGCAGATTGGAAACCAGGCGAGGATGTAATTATTGTACCTAAAGTAACAAATGAGGAAGCTAAAAAAATATATCCAGATGGCTGGGAGACAATTAAGCCGTATTTAAGAAAAGTACCTGACCCACAAAAGTAAGTTAGATACAAAATTATTAGACCAACAATCTCAGCATTGGGAAAAAAATTTCTCGAATAAGCCTGAGATGTTTGGTTTAGATGCAAGCGAACCAGCAAAAAAATCTTTAAAAATTTTTCAAGAAAATAATATTAATACTGTAGTTGAACTAGGAGCCGGACTTGGGAGAGATAGTATTTTTTTTTCCCTAAATAATCTTTCTGTAACTTCATTAGATTATAGCCAGTCAGGCATAAATATAATAAATAAAAAAATTAATAATAATAAACTAAAAAATATTAGCACTAAAGTATTTGATATTAGACAAAAACTGCCATTTGAGGATAACTCAATTGATGGGTGTTTCTCTCATATGCTATATTGTATGGCATTAAGTAATCAAGATTTGCTAAACCTTAATAAGGAAATTTGCAGAATATTAAAACCAGAGGGATTAAATATTTATACTGCTAGAAACGAGCATGATGGTGATTATAAAAATGGAATACATAGAGGTGAAAACATGTATGAAAATGAAGGATTTATAGTTCACTTTTTTAATAAAACAAAAATCAAATATTTAACTGATGGATTTAAAAATATAAAATTAGAAAATTTTGAAGAGGGAAAATTTCCAAGAAAACTTTATTTTGTTGTAAACAAAAAAATTTAATTAATTCGTTTATATTTTTTCATAGAAACACTTGCTAATAATAAATTTGGATCTATAAAAGTTTTTGATTTTTTAATTTTTTTAAAAGATTTGTAAGCAAATATTGCAATTGGAAGTTCAGTACAACCTAAAATTATTTTTTTACATTTAATTTTTATTAAATAGTTCACAGCAGGTTTAATTGCTTTTTCAGCTTCTTTAACTTTACCTGTTTTTACAAATCTAATAGCTTTATTTACTGAATTGATTTGTAGGGATTTGCTTGGACTGACTAAATTGAAATGTTTATTAAAATATTTACTGTAAACTTTGGTTTTTAAAGTTGCCTCTGTACAGAGAATCCCAATTTTTGAATTTTTTTTACACGTTTTTTTTGTGTGCAAATACACTTCTTTTGGCATGCTTATTATTGGAATTTTAATTTTTTTTTGTAAGTCTTCATGCCAGTGATGTGCCGTGTTGCATGGCATTACAATAAATTTACATTTATTTTTTTTTAACAAGTTACATCCTTTAATAAGACTTTTTAAAACGTAATTATATCTATTAAGATTTTCAGGCCTTTTTGGAATATTTGATTTGTTAAATAGTATAAAGAGAGGATATTTCTGATCTGTTTTACCTACGTTTAATTTTGCCAATTTATTGCAGAAGTCTAAACCCGCTCTAGTACCCATGCCTCCCAAGATTCCAATCATTTTTCCCTAGTGTATTTGTAGTTGTTATCTAATTAATTGTTAAAAAAATCAATGATTATATCGTCCAAAAGTATTAATGTAATTAATGAATGGAAATCTAATTGTTCTAACCTTAAGTCAAATTTTTAGTTTCACTGCTGCACCAGTAACTGTTTTTCTAAGTGGAATAATTGGTTCACAGATTAGTCCATTAAAATCTTTATCAACTCTTCCAATGTCTATTTCGGTTGTAGGAATTGCTATCGGTGCAGTAATAGCGTCTAAATTGATGAGCATAACAGGTCGAAAAATTGGTTTTATAATTGCATCAGTTGGAAATACATTAGTATCCGTTTTAGCCGCGTACTCAATCTTTATTCAAAGCTTTTATCTTTATTGTTTTGTTAACTTTTTTTTGGGTATGGGCATGGCTTTTACACATCAATATCGCTTTGCCGCTGCTGAAAGTGTGAACAAAGATAAAGTACCACGTGCTATTTCAATAATTTTACTTGGAGGAATTGTTTCAGCCTTTATAGGTCCAAGTGTTGCAAATTTTTCTAAGGATATGTTTAGCAATCATATGTATGTAGGATCTTATTTATCTCTAGCTGCATTAACTTTCTTACCAACAATTTTCTTCCTCTTTTATAAAAATACTTCAAAAATAGAAATATCTGTTAAATATTCTGGTAGAAGTTATATAGAACTTATTTCTCAACCGAGATTTTTACAAGCTGTTATATCTTCAGCGTTTGGTTACGCTATTATGACTTTTTTGATGACAGGAACCCCATTAAGTATGCATGTAATGGAAGGAATTAGCTTAAACAAGACAAGTATAGTTATACAAATTCATGTTGCTTGTATGTTTTTACCTTCATTAATTGCAGGTAATTTAATTAAAAAAATTGGTCATTCAAATATGATGTATGTGGGAGTAGGTCTTTACTGCATAACGATAATAATAAGTCTATTTGATCAGTCATTTTTAAATTATATGTTTGCGCTTATCTTTTTAGGTTTTGGGTGGAATTTTTTGTTTATATCAGGGACCAGTTTATTAGTTTTAACATACAATGAAGAAGAAAAATATAGAGCTCAAGGTTTTAATGATTTTGTAGTCTATTCTGTTCATGCTATAGGAAGTTTATCTGCAGGCGTTTTAATAGTTCTAACAAATTGGAAAATAATGAATTTAATTTGTATACCTTTAATTATTGTAATTATATTAATCACACTAAGAGCAGATCTTTTAACCAAAAAATGAGTTTTTTATTACTTGGATTTTTTACAGGCATAAGTTTAATTTTAGCTATTGGAGCACAAAATATATTTGTAATAGAGCAGGGACTTAAAAAAAATTATGTATTTATTGTTTGTTTAATTTGTTCTTTATCAGATTTTATTTTAATTTTTTTGGGGTTATTCTTATTTGAACATCTCAAAATATATTTTACAAAAAATGTAGAGCTTATATTTAATATATTGTTATTCATTTTTCTAATTTTCTTTATTTATAACAAAGTAATTTCCTTGTATAAAAAAAATAATATTAATTTTGAAAATGAAAATTTAAATTTTAAAAAAATAGTAATTAAAACTCTTGGATTTACCTATTTAAATCCTCATGTTTATTCTGATACAGTTTTTTTTTTAGGAAATTTCTCAAAAAATTTTTTAATTATTAACAAATATCTGTTTGGCTTTGGTGCTTCTATTGCATCTATTCTATTTTTTTTTTCGTTGGGATATCTTGCAAAATTTTTTTCTAGCAACTTAGTTAATTCAAATACATGGAAAATAATAAATTTTTTCATAATTATATTTATGACAGTATTATCTAGTTACGTATTTATGGATATAATCGATTTAATTTGAAAAACCGTATTTTCTTAACCTTACATCACTTGTTCGAGCGTGGGCTTCCATACCCTCATATCTTGAAATTCTTGCAGCAGCTGAACCAACTTCTTTAGTAGATTCTTTTGTCATTCTTTGAAAACTAAGCGTTTTAATAAATTTTCCAACAAATAAACCTCCTGTATATTTTCCTGCACCTTTGGTAGGTAAAATATGATTTGTTCCTGAACATTTATCCCCATAAGCTACAGTAGTTTCTTCTCCAATAAACAATGATCCATAATTTTTTAATCTTTCGTGAAACCATTTGTCATTTTTAGTTTGTACTTCTAAATGCTCTGGTGCGTATTCATCACTTATTTTGGCCATGTCTTCATCATTTTCACATAGTATTACTTCTCCGTAATCTCTCCATGCAGATTCTGCACTAGTTCTTGGTAGCTCAGGTAATTCTAAAATTAATTCAGGAACTCTTTTCATTACTTCATCTGCAAGTCTTTTACTTGTGGTGAACAGCCAAGCTGGGGAATTATATCCATGTTCAGCTTGCCCGACTAAGTCAACAGCAACAATTTCTGAATCTGCTGTTTCATCCGCTATTATTGCGATTTCAGTAGGTCCAGCAAATAAATCTATACCAACTTTTCCAAATAAAATTCTTTTTGCCTCTGCTACAAACTGATTTCCAGGACCAACTAACATATCTGCAGGTTCATTTCCAAACATACCATATGTCATTGCAGCAATTGCAGGGACACCACCCAAGTTTAAAATTTTGTCTGCTCCACATAGATTAGCTGTGTAGATTACAGAAGGATTTGCACCGATACCTCTTTTTGGTGGGCTACAAGCAATAATATTTTTAACACCAGCGACTTTTGCTGTTGTAACACTCATTACTGCTGATGCTATATGAGCGTATCTTCCACCCGGTATATAACATCCCGCAGTATTAACTGGTATTAATTTTTGACCAGCGTACAAACCTTTGGAGAGTTCAACTTCAAAATCTTGACCATAGTTTTGAAGTTGTGCTTCAGCAAACTTTTTAACTCTGTCGTAAGAGAACTTTATATCATCTTTAGTTTTTTGATCTAATGATTTGCTAATTTCCTCAATTTTATCATTGGAAACTATAATTTCTCCATCATACTTATCAAATTTTTTTGTTAATTCCTTACATCCATCTTCTCTTGATTTTTCAAGATCATTTAAAAGTTTTTGAACAATTTCTCTGGTTTTAACATCATCAGTAGATGGCTGCTTAGGTGATTTTTTTAAATACTTTATTCCCATACAAAAATTCTATTTCATTAATTAATCTAAAGCAACTACAGCTGCTGCAATTGATGCTAATCTAGCTGTCGCCACATCTGATCTTGATGTAATTACCACAGGAATCTTTCCTCCAACCACAACACCAGCTGCACACGCACCCATAAAATAAACCATAATCTTTACTAGCGCATTACCAGTTTCTACACTCGGTACCAATAAAACATCTGCATCCCCTGCAACTGTATTTTTTATACCTTTAATTTCAGCAGATTTTTTTGAGATACTATTATCAAATGCTAAAGGTCCAAAAACATCAGCTATTAAATTTTCTTTTTTTGCTAATTCAGTTAATTCTTTTGCATCTATAGAACTTTGAACACTATCTAAAACCTCTTCTGTTGCAGATAAAACTGATACTTTAGGTCTTTTATTTCCAATCCTATTACAAAAATTTATTGCATTTTTTAGGATATGCATTTTTGTTTTTACATTTGGGCTTACATTTAATGCCCCGTCAGTAATAATTAAAGGTTTGTCCTCTTTATTTAATGTCATGTGCCAAATATGACTTAATCTTGTTTTTCTAATTAAATTATATTTTTTTTTGATTACTTCTTTCATTAATACATCAGTATGAATATGCCCTTTAACAATTATTTTTATTTTTTCTTCTGATGCTAATTTAGCAGCAAGCACTGCTGTTTTATTTTCATTTTTCTCATCAATTATTTGAAATTCAGAAATATCAAAACTTAATTCTAATGCGCATTTTTCTATCTCTGATTTATCTCCTATAAATATTGGAATTATCAAATTTTCATTCACTGCATCCATTACAGACATCATTGTTATTGATTTACCAGCATTTACAATTCCTGCAGGAATTCCTTTTTTCAGATGAGCAACATCTAAAAGATTATTAGGACACACAATTTCTTTATCTGACAGCATTTAATTGATCTTTATATATTAAGTTAATATGGCATAAAATAGAAATTACAGTTAAAATTGGTCACTTTGATGCATTGGAACAAAAAAAATATTATTTAGATATAAAATATGAGTTCTGAAACTATTAAAATAAATTGGAATTGTAGACATACTTGGAAAAAGAGTTCTAAAAATACTGCTTGGTGTTTATTAGGATGTTCAATAGGAGATTTTGGAACAATATTATTTTTTCAATTATCTGAAGTTCCATTTCCAATATTAGGCATAATGATTTTAGCAATAATTAATGGATTAATAACAAGTATAGCTCTTGAAACAGTAATACTTATTAAACAAAACTTCAGTTTACAAAATGCTATTAGGACTGCATTTGGTATGAGTTTTATTTCTATGATAAGTATGGAGATTGCAATGAACTTAACAGATTATGTATTGACAGGCGGTGCAATATTAAATTGGTATGTTATACCCATAATGTTGGCAATAGGATTTATTACACCTTTACCTTACAATTATTACAAATTAAAAAAATATAACATAAGCTGTCATTAAAATGGAAACTTTAATACAAAATATATTAGCGATAGTATTAGGAATGATGATTTTTTTTTCATTCGTTTTAGCGCCCATGATATTTAAAATATTGGATGTTCAAAATGCTGGAAAATTCGTTAGAAAAATTTTCCCTTACTATTATTTCGTAAATCTTATTTTTTTGAGTATAGCAATTATTATATTTATAATGATTTCCTCATTTGGAGTAAATTTTTACGTAACATTAGCTTTAGCTATATCATTTATTTTTGCACAATTTTTTTTAATGCCATTGATAAATAATTTAAAAGATAATAACGAAGAAAAAAAATTTAAATATGCCCATGGAGCATCGGTCGTGATAAATTTCACTCAAATTATAGGATTAATTTATATCTTAATTTAATGAGAAAATTATTAATTTTTTTTTTTATTTTTATTCCAAATTATTCTTATCCGAATGAAAATATTGTCAAATTTTTAAAAGAAGGAAAAAAAATAGTCTTTATAAGACATGCGCTGGCTCCAGGAAACGGTGATCCAAATAATTTTGATTTAAAAAATTGTTCCACTCAAAGAAATTTAAATGAAGATGGAAGAGCTCAGTCAAAGAAAATTGGAGATTTTTTTAAAAATAATAATATTAAAATCGACAAAGTTTTATCTAGTGAATGGTGCAGATGTAAAGATACCGCCAAAATAGCTTTTGGAAAATTTGAAACCTTTAAAGCTCTAAATTCTTTTTATGAAGAGCGATTTTCAAAAAATAGATCTAAGCAAATAAAAGATTTAAATAACTATATTTCTAAATGGAAAAGTGATTCTAATCTAATTATTGTGACACATTATGTTGTCATTTTGGATATTTTAGAGCGTGGAACTTCTTCTGGAGAAATGATTATTTCTGACAAAAATCTTAATATAATTGGTAATTTTGAAATAAATTAATAAATTGAATTATAATATAAAAATGATAACTCTAATTTAATATGGATAACATTACTAAAACATTGCAATTAATTTTATTAGGTGTAATTCTTGTAAGTACAGTCATAGCAGTTGGAATTGAAATTAGGACCATGGTTCTTAATCAAAGTGTAACTCTAGCAGATTTACTTTTAATGTTTCTATATTTAGAAGTTATGGCGATGGTAAGAGTTTTTTGGGAACAACAATCAATATCGATATCTTTACCTTTGTTAATTGCGATTACAGCTCTAAGTAGATTTATCATTCTTCAAGGAAAATCAATGGATCCTAGTGCTCTTTTATACGAAGCAGGCGCCATATTGCTGATTGCTGCTGCAATAGTAGTTTTAAGATTGAGACATAGTGAAAAGTTAGGAATTTCAAAAAAGAAAAAATAATTTTTTTAAATCTCTAGTAATGAAAATCATTCTCAAAAAAAAATTTTTTTTTTCTTAATTTTTTTTGATAATGATTATCATTTTTAAACATAATTGTTGAATATAATTTTTTTCTAATTAAATAATTGATTATGGAATTAGAAACTTACAATTGCAGAAAATGTGGATTAACAATTTCTTCTACTTGCTCAAAATGTCATAGAGTTGTCGATGTTAAAAAACTTGACGACGGATGTATTGTTCAAGTTACGAAATGTAACGATTGTGCTAATACACCAGTTATTAAAGATATTTGTGCTTCAACGCCTAAATAAATTTAATTACTTTTAGCACTATTAATCCTTAAGCTTGATTAATAATCTCAGATTATTAAAGTATATCTATGGAGATAGTTACCAAAATAGCTCCAATAGCTCTAGCTTTGATTATGCTGGGTCTAGGATTGGGTTTAACAGCAGAAGATTTTAAAAGAGTTTTAAAAAATCCTTTAATATTCACTGTAGGTTTAACAACTCAAATAATTCTTTTACCTGTAATAGCTTATATTCTGGTTTTATTAATAAAAGTTCCTTTGGAAATTGCTGTTGGTGTAATGATTATAGCTGCCGCTCCTGGAGGCGTGACTTCAAACGTTATGACAAAATTTGCGAACGGTGATGTAGCGTTATCAATTTCATTAACAGCCGCTAGTAGTATTATTTGTATAATCTCAGTACCAATTATAGTTTTAAATTCTGCAAATTTTTTAGGTGTTAGTAATTTATCTCAAGAAATTAATATTACTGGTGTAGCATTAAAAATGTTTGGAGTTGTAACATTTCCAGTTTTAATTGGAATTTTGATTAGAAAATTTCTTAACAATTTAATATTTAACAATATTAAATTAATAGAACGTACAACATTATTTTTATTTATATTAGTTTTTGCAGCTATATGGATAGAAGAAAGAAATAATATTATATCATACATATCTCAAGCAGGCACGATTGTGTTAACACTTAATATATTAATGATGTTTATAGCATATTTTATTGCAAAATTTTTTACATCTAATATTCAACAAAAAAAATGTATAGCTATAGAGTGTGGTTTGCAAAATGGTACTTTAGCGGTTTTTGTTGCGACACAAATATTTTCAGATATTTTATATATTATTCCAACTGCAGCGTATGCTTTAATTATGTATATCACAGCTTTTATCTTCATATATTTATTAAAAAAAACTAATTAAAGTTAATATGATAAAAAGTTTGTGGCATAAAATCACTTAAATCACATTTAGTTTCATTTTGTGAATTAGGTTTTTCATTAGAAATTTTATTGTAAAACTCCACATATAATAGTTTATTATCTATATTTAAGTTAATTATCTTTTTTTTCAATTTTCCAAAGAGAATTTGTTGATAGGATAAATAATTTTCCTGTTGTTGGTTGTATTTGAATATCTCTTAGTCTCCCTAATTTTCCCTTAAAAATTACCTCTTCAATAACATTACTCTCATCTAGATCTTTAAAAGTTAGTTTTCTTAAAGACATGTCTTTTAAAGATGTTATTAAAGCGTTTCCGTTCCACTCTTTAAACTCTTCTCCTTTATAAATTGCAATTGCACTTACAGCAATAGATGGTACCCAATACTTAATTGCTTTAGTAAAACCAGGTTTCCATTTAGGTCCTATTTTTGTTCCTGTGTAGTTAGTTCCCCCCCATCCCAATATTTTCCATCCGTAGTTTTCGCCTTTTTTTACCTGTCCAAACCAATCTCCTCCTTTAGCACCGTGATTGCTGATATAAATTTTATTATCATAAGGTGACAACGCCATACCTTGTGGGTTTCTTACTCCAATCTGATATATTTCTTTCCTCCATTTTTTTTTGTTAATAAAATGTGGATTATCAATTGGAATGCTTCCATCGATATTAATTCTAATTATACTTCCTGGATGTTTAGTTGAGTCCTGGGCTATCATTCCTTCTCCTCTCTCACCTACAGATCCATATAAAAAATTTCCTTTAATAATTAATCTTGAACCAAAATGATATCCAGAGTTTATTGCTGGATCTGCTCTAAAAATATTTTTAAAATTAATAAAATCATAGTTTAACTTCCCTCTTGCTATAGATGTAGTTGATTTGCCGTTTCCAATATTTTCAGAGTAACTTACGTAAACATAATTATCGTTATATAAAATATCTAATAATCCACCCTGTCCATCCTCTAATATATTTAAATTATGATTTATTTTTCTTATTTTGAGGGTTTCTAAATCTATTATTTTTAAATTACCTTCTTTTTCTGTAACTATTAAATTATTTTTATTTATAAAGCTTGAACCCCATGGATTTTTTAGTTCTATAATTTCAGTGAATTTTATATCAAATGCAAATACATTATGCGGAAAAATTAATATTAAAATAAAGAATAATATTTTTTTCATGTATTAATTAAAATTTGTAATTCATTATAAACTTTTTTAGGTAATTTTATTTTTTTTTTTAAGTTATTTTTAAAATTATAATATTTTTTTTCACCAGGATACCTTATTTTTTTTCTTGGATCTTTTCTTGGAAGTTTTTTTACTCTTTGAATATTTAATTTAATTTGTTTATCAAAACCCTTATCAAATAAATTTTTTTTGAAAACTATGAATAAATGTCCAATATTTTGAGGTCCTGAAAAATCTTCAAATGGATCTTTAACTTTTCCTCCATGAGAACTTCCAGTAAATACACCACAAAGTATATCCACCATCCAAGCAAGCCCAGATCCTCTATGATCTCCTATTGGTAATTGTACACCACTCAAAGCATCTTTAGGGTTGGTAGTTAATTCCCCATATTTATCTAAGGCAACCCCATATGGTAAACTTTTTCCTAATTTTTCTGCAATTCTAATTTTCCCCCTATTAATTTTTGACATTGACGAGTCAAAAATAAATGGAATTCTAGATTTAACTGGTACACCAAACGCTATAGGATTAGTTCCAAATAATGATTTTTTTGATCCATAAGGCGCAATTGCTGGAGGGGCGTTAGTAAAACAAATTGCAATGTAATCTTTTTTTACCGCTTGCTCAATATAATAACTAGATAAACCATAGTGACCACTTTTTTTTACACCAACCATCCCGATACCACTTTTTTTTGCATTCGATATTGCCTGTTTAATACCAAGATTTGCAGAAACAAATCCTATACAGTTATCAGCATCGATATGTGAAATTGATTGTGAAATATGTTTTATTTTTATATTTGGTTTAGGATTAATGAGTTTTTTTTTTATTCTATCGCAATACATCTTTAGTCTAGATACACCATGTGTAGATGCACCTATAATTTCAGCATATACAATAAGCTCAGCAGATATCAAGGCATCATTCTTTTTTAATCCATGCTTTAAAAATATTTTTTTTATTATTTTTTTAAGATCTTTTGATGAGTACATTTATTTTTTAGAAAATGTATAAGACCATTCATATTTTATAAATAAAATAAAAACCATAATATTTATATATATAAAATAAATCCTTAATTTAATTATATCTTTAGTAATTCTTATAAATAAAAATTTTAACTGTTTTATTACTAATTTTATAAGTCTTAATAAGCTTGGTTGTTTAATTTTATACCCAAAAGAATGATATCTCCAAATTCTATTGGATAAGCTGAAGATGTTATCATCGGCCAAATGTGTACTACTTATATCAGCAAAATAAAATAATTTATCTTTAAATTTATTATAAATTTTTTCGCTGTAAATAATATCCTCCCCACCAGGATATTTAAAATTTTCATCGAAACCACCAACGTCTGACCAAATTTTTTTATATTGTAGAGTATTATTTGTAATAATATATGGTGGATTCTTTATGTCTATTGATCCCCAATTCAATGGATATCTTAATGATCTCCAATAATTAAATTTGTTTGAGGTAAACTTCTCAACTACATTTCCACAACAATATACCGCGTCGCTGTCTAAAAACTTCTTTAAAATATTTTTTAGCCAATCTTTATTTAGTTCAACATCTGAGTCTATGCCTGCAATAATTTCATTTTCACAATTTTTTACTCCCAAATTTCTAGAATATGAAACACCCTTGTTAACTGTATTATTAATTATTTTAATATCTTTAAATTTTTTTAAAATATTTAAAGTATCATCTGTTGATTTATCATTAACAATAATAATTTGATCAAATTTTAAACTTTGGTTTAAAACAGAAGTAATACATTGCTCTATTGTTTTTTCAGCATTATATGCTGGAATAAATATTGAAACTTTTCTATTTTGATTTTTATCCATAAGAATATTTTAAGCAAACCATTGCTTGTACTTATCCTTGTTTCTTATTAAAAATTCTGGGAGAGATTCATCGTTAACAGTAAGTTTTATTTTTTTAGATACTTTCTCAATTGCAGATGATTTTTTATCAGCAAAATGATCGTAATATAATTCTCCATTTGCAATCCATTTTTTTACATCGTCTTCTTTAGTGCCTGTTGTTTCAAATTCGTTATGTTCCCCGAAATTACTAAATTTATAAATAAGATCTTTTGGATTTTTTATATTTGTAAAATGCCATCCGCCATTCTCTATAAAATTAATGTTTTGATATTTTGTATTTGAAAAAAAGGTATCGAGTCTCCAAAAACTATATTTTTTATTTTTTACATATCTAAGCCACTCAAATGTTTTTAAATATTTCTTTTTACAGGCTTTAGAGCCAAACCATTTAAAATTATCGTATAAATAATTAAATTTAAAATAATATAAATGTTGTTTAAAAATTAATATGTCGCGATTGATTTTATCAATACTCAATCCATTTAAATTTGGAATTTCATCACAATCACTTAATATTATTAAGTCATCGTCTGATGCATTTTTAATACCATCTAGCAAAGTATTATATTGTAATTTTATCCTTTTAAGAGAATTAAGTCTTTTTTTACCAGAGTCTTTATCACTATTTATTTCTAAAAGATCCTCTGGCTCTTTGTCAATAAGTATATAAATAATTTTATCTTTAAATTCTTTAAAGTCTTCAATATTAAAATTTTGTCTCTTTTTATTTCCTGCATGCGTATATAAAGATTCAACTACCACAAATTTATCAACATAATTATTTAATAAATTTAGTCTGAGTTCATAAATCATTTTTTCATCTAAAAATATTGTGCAATCAAATATCATAGTTTAAAATTAACCCTTTCCTCTCCAGGGTATAGTTTTGTCTATAATTTTTCTTAAAGTCACATCAAATAATAATCCTAACATCCCCATTATAAAAATTGTGATCCATATTACCTCATACTGAAAATATTTTTTTGCAACATTTTCAACAAATCCTATTCCTGTTGTCCCAGCCAAAAATTCAGCCGCCACCAATGTGCCCCAGCACATACCTACAGCAACTCTTATACCAGTTAAAATTTCAGGAAGTGAGTTAGGAAAAATTACATATCTTAGTATTTGTTTTTTTGATGCACCTAAAGAGTGTGCAGCATGTATTTTAGATAATTGAGTTCCGGATGCTCCAGCTCTAGCCGATATAATCATTATGGATAAAGATACCATAAATAATAAAAATACTTTTCCAGTATTATCAATTCCCAATACGGATATTATAAGGGGTGCCCAAGCTAATGGCGGTACCGGTCTATAAAGTTCAATTAAAGGATCAAAAAAACCTTTTGCAAACCTATTTAAGCCCATAAACAATCCTAGTGGAACCCCAATGAGTATTCCAAATACCAAACCTAAAAAAACTCTCATAAACGAGTCCCATATATGACCGTAAGGGACAGGAATTTTAAACAATTTAAAATCCCCTGTAACAATTTTTAATACATGACCTTTAAAATTTTGTTTTACAAAACCATCTTTGTTATGGACAGGATATTCACCTGGCAAAATATCTGCAATCCAATCTGGAAGAATAAAACCTATAATTTTACTCACATCCATCATGTCAATCCAAAGAAGCGGGATATTTTTATAACCTACACTTGGTTTAGACATTAAAATAAATTTATTAAATGTATCTGATGGTTTTGGTAGCCATCTACCCGATCCTTGCTCTGAACAACTTGGTCCACTAGCAACAATTGTACCTGCGGGAAATAAAAGTATATCTATTAATCTTAAACCACCCTGTTCATCTTTCTGAAGATTATCAAATTCAACTATCGCATTTTGCATTTCATTAAGAGCATTTGGTGGATATATGCTTGCAAATTCTATTCTTCTAGCTATTTTTAAAATATTTTTCGCATAAGTAGATGCCACTTCTTCAGTTTCGTTTAAATTATCTCTATATAATTTAATTTCATCTTTTAACTCTTTAATACTATTCTTAAACTGAGGATTGTGATTTTTTAATTTAAAAAATTTATCACTAATTATTTTAAGTTCTTGTGCAGCAGCATCAAATTTTAACCCCCTGTTTGTTGCAGGAACCAATGGAACTTCCATGGTATTTTCTATTGATCCTGTTCCAGATTTTACAGTCGTGATACCCCATCCACCTTCCTCTAATATTGCTTTTTGTCTCTCACTTTTCTCTACCGCTGTCTCGAATGGATAGTCTTTTTTCTTAAAGTTTGAGCTTAAAAGTTTCAACTCATCTGTCATTTCTTTTAATTTAATTTTAGTGCTTATTTCCATTAACTCATCTTTTGTAAGTAAAGGAATTAAACGAGAAGTTTTATTTACAAAATTAATTAGATTTGATTTTTGTTGAGTATTTAAATCTTTGGAATTATTAATCTCTAAGGTTATTTTTCTTAAGTTATTATTTTCGATTTTAATAACTGAAGTACTTTTAAATTCTCTTTCTTCAATAGGAAATTGGTATTTTAGTCCTAATAAAGACTCATTTATTTTAGCAACCTGGCACAATTCATTAGCAGATTTTGGATAAAAACCCTTAGCAATATCCCAAGAATAATAAAGCCAAATCAGAAGAATTGCACTACTACCAACTATAATCCAATGTGTACCACCTTTGGCTCTCTCTGGATTACCAAAAACCGCATCTATTTTTTCTTTCTTAATTAATCTTCGTCCATAAAGAATACATCCAACAATTGATACAAAAATCAGTATAGTTATAATTTGAGTAAACATTTAATTGTCTTTACCCATGATCTCCTCCTCCATATTCCAAATCATCGATAAAATTTCTTCTCTTTTTGAGGAAAATTCTTTATTTTTTTTTATTTCTCTTAAATCAACTTTCAACCCCATTTCTGCAAATGGAAGATGGTATTCTTTATGTATCCTGCCTGGCCTTGGAGCCATAACATACAATCTTTCACCTAATAACAATGCCTCTTCAACAGAGTGAGTAATTAGAATTATAGTTTTGCCTGTCTCTTTCCATATTTTTAGAACCAGTGATTGCATTTTTTCCCTTGTTAATGCATCAAGTGCACCCAAAGGCTCGTCCATAAGAATTAATTCTGGATCATTTATCAAACATCTTGCGAGGGCAACTCTTTGCTGCATTCCTCCAGATAATTGGTAAGTTGGAGTATTACCAAATCCCTTAAGTCCAACTATTTCTAACCATTCATCAACTTTTTTTTTAGTAGATGTAGAATCTTCTTTTTTCATCCTTAATCCGAAATCTACATTTTCGGCAACTGTCAACCATTCAAATAAAGCGCCTTGCTGAAAGACCATACCTCTATCTACTCCTGGTCCGTTTATTTCATTATTACCTAAAGTAATATTTCCAGAAGTTGGTCTAATAAAACCTGCAGCAATATTCAATAAAGTTGTTTTTCCGCATCCGGATGGACCTAAAACTGTTAAAAGTTCACCTTTTTTTATTATAAAATTTAGATCTTTTAGAGCATGAATTATCTCTCCTTTAGGAGATTTGAAAATCATATTAAGATTTTGAGAAATTAAATCGCTCATAAGACAACTATATATTAGAAATTCTATTAAAAAAATAGGCACCAATTCTTTTAATTGGCGCCTATTATAAATGTAATTACCTTTGTCTTATAAAGGTAAGAAGCTTGTATCTACATTTCCTGACGGTGTTCCCATTCCTTTTAAGAATGCATCTAGGTTTCCACTTTCCATAGATTTTTTTGTTTCTGCAGGAGTTAAAAATTTAAAGCCATCTAGTGTTTCTTTCATATCGGCAACTTTCATCTCTGAAGCTTTTGACATAGAATTCATATCACTTTTACCAGCTCTATATCTATCATTAGCTTCGTGAGTAACTTCAATAAAAGTTCTTAGCATACCTGGGTTTTCTTTCATAAATTTATCAGTAACAGATGTTATATCGATCCCAAGAATACCAGCAGCTCTAGCCTCATCAACAGTTAGCAATCTAGACCCGATTGCAGTCGCTGCTTTAATTGAATTACCACCAAACAAACATGCCATTACAACATCACCGCTTACTAAAGCGGCAGCTCCTTCTTCGGGGTCCATTTGAATAATATCCATTTTTCCTCTATCAGCTCCAACAACTTTCATACTTTCATCAAATACATACTCTGCCATTGTTCCTAGTGGAACAGCAACTTTTTTACCTTCTAATTCAGTAGCGTTTGCTTTTGTAATACCAGATGCATTAGAGGTAACACAAGTTGTTCCTCCCATTCCGTATTCCATAGCAATATCAACTAACTTGATAGGTGCTTTTGATTTAACTGCGTTAATAAAGGGTACTAATCCTTGAGAGTATGAAATATCAATATCTCCAGCTAACATAGCATCTGTCATAGCTCCACCATTAGTGAAGTTAGTCCATTTGACAGGAACTCCAAGAGCTTTAGCGAATGCTTTTTTTTGCATATCCTCTAAATTTGGACTTGGCCATTCTAGAAAGTATGCAACTCTTACTTCTTTAGCAGCAGCATTAGCAACTGATATAGACATAGTTAGAGCAACGATACTTGCTAAAATAAAACTAATTATTTTTTTCATTTTGTCTCCATTAATTAAATTTAATTGAACGTATTTAAGTTCATAAATTGATCCATGTAAACGATAGATTAATCACACCAACGACGACTATTAAACATTACACGTTAAAGTTGTGTTACTATTACACACGT
Source organism: uncultured Pelagibacteraceae bacterium (assembly GCA_902562875.1). Lineage (GTDB taxonomy): Bacteria > Pseudomonadota > Alphaproteobacteria > Pelagibacterales > Pelagibacteraceae > Pelagibacter. The sequence goes on from CACEVB010000003.1 coordinate 73,558, forward strand.
ATAAAATTAAAATTGTCTAGTTTTAATACTCAATTTAGTTTAAAAATTTAAATTATACTTTTAAATAAATTATGAGTTCAGAAAAAAATCCAATTCCAAATTCTTTAAATGAGCATTGGATGCCGTTTACTTCTAATAAAGATTTTAAAAAAAGACCAAGACTAATTACGAGCGCTAACGGTGTATATTTACAAAATCATGAAGGGCAAACTCAGATTGACGCAAGTTCAGGATTGTTTTGTAATCCACTTGGTCACGGCAGAAAAGAGATCATAGATGCAATTACCAACCAGCTTAAAACTCTCGATTATGCTCAACCCTTTCAACAAGGTTTTGGCGGATCGTTTGAATTAGCTACTAGAATTTCAAAACATACTCCAGGAAATTTAAATAAAATTTTTTATACAATATGTGGCTCTACAGCTGTTGAAACTGCAATAAAAATTTGTGTTGCTTATCACAAGGCAAGAGGTGAAGGGCAAAGATTTAGATTTGTGGGAAGAGAAAGAGCTTATCATGGAATGAACATAGGAGCTACTTCTGTTGGTGGGATGATTAATAATGTTAAAGCATATGCGAGTGTATTAATGCCGGGAGTAGTTCATATGCGGCATACCCATTTAGATGAACATAAATTCGTTTCTGGCCAACCACAAACAGGTATGGAATTAGCAAACGATTTAGAAAGAATTTGTACAAACTTTGGAGCTGAAAATATTGCTGCATGCATAGTAGAACCAATTTCTGGCTCAACAGGAACTTTAGTGCCACCAAAAGGATATTTACAAAGATTAAGAGAGCTGTGTGATAAGCATAATATTTTATTAATTTTTGACGAAGTTATAACCGGTTGGGGACGAACAGGTTCAGCTTTTGGTGCCCAAGAATTTGGTGTGACGCCTGATATAATGACTATGGCAAAAGCAACAACTAATGGAATTGTTCCTTTTGGTGTTGTTGCATGTAAAGATGAAATTTACGATGCAATAGTCGATTCTGCACCAGAGGGTGCCGTAGAATTATTTCATGGGTATACATATTCTGGAATACCGATATCTGTAGCAGCAGCATTAGCAGTTCAAGATATTTTTGAAAAAGAGGATATATTTAATAGAGCAAAAGAATTATCACCTTATTTCCAGGAGGGATTATTCTCACTGAAAGATATTGACGTTGTTGAAAATATTAGAGGGTACGGAATGATGGGTGGTATAGATATTAAAATGGATAAGAAACCGGGTAGAGCTGGTTTAGCAACATTCAAACATTGTTACGACGCTGGGGTAAATTTCAAAGCTACAGGTGATGCACTTATTATTGCTCCTATGTTCATATGTGAGAAGAAACACATTGACGAAATTATAAATAAATTAAGAACTGGTATTACAAACTACAGTAAAAGCAAAAAAAATTAATTTTCATTTATGAAAATTGGTGTACCAAAAGAGATAAAACCTCAAGAAACTAGAATTGGATTAACTCCTGATAGTGTGAAAGATTTAGTATTGAATGGTCATGAAGTTTTAGTCGAAAGTAATGGAGGGTTCGAAGCAGGATTTGAGAACTTACATTATACTACAGCTGGTGCAAAAATAATTGATAACGCTGAAGATATATTTAATGACTCAGATATTATTGTAAAGGTAAAAGAGCCACTAAAAAATGAGATAAAAATGATAAGAGAAAATCAAATTGTTTTCACATATCTTCATCTCGCTGCAGCTAAAGAGCTAACGCAAGGTTTAATAAATTCAAAAGGTGTTTGTATAGCTTACGAGACCGTTACAGATCAAAATGGTAGGTTGCCTCTTTTAGCACCTATGAGTGCCGTTGCTGGTAGAATGTCAGTACAAGCAGGTGCACATTGTCTAGAAAAAAATCAAAAGGGTAGAGGAGTATTATTAGGAGGAGCGCCTGGTGTAGAACGTGGCACAGTAGTAATTTTAGGTGGAGGTGTTGTAGGTGAGAATGCTGCTGATATTGCAACAGGCATGCAAGCAAAAGTTTATATAGTTGATAAATCTGAAAAAAGACTTGAAGCACTTAGTCAAAAATTTAGAGAAAAAATAATTCCTCAACACGCAGATAATATAGATTTAAAAAAACTAATATCAGAAGCAGATCTTTTAGTTGGAGGCGTGTTAATTCCAGGCGCAGAAGCTCCAAAATTAGTCACTAAAGATATGTTAAAATTAATGAAAAGAGGATCTGTAATTGTAGATGTAGCAATAGATCAGGGAGGTTGTGTTGAAACTAGCAAACCAACTACTCATGCTAACCCAACTTATATAGTTGATGATATTGTTCATTATTGCGTATCTAATATGCCTGGTGGAGTACCAAGGACATCAACGTTAGCATTAAATAAAGTGACTTTACCCTTTTTAAATAGATTAGCAAAAGATGGCTATCAAAAAGCATTAAAAAACGATCCTAATTTTTTAGCTGGATTAAATGTTTGTAGAGGCAATGTAACTTATAAAGCAGTTGCAGATACTTTTGGCTATAAGTTTCTTTCTCCAACTGAAGCCTTAAATTAAAAAATGAAAAAAATTCCAAGTTCAGCAAAAGTTGTAGTTATTGGTGGTGGAGTTGTTGGTTGCTCTTGCGCATATCATTTAGCGAAATTTGGATGGACAGACATCATTCTTTTAGAGAGAGATAAATTAACTTCAGGCACAACATGGCACGCAGCAGGTTTAGTTAGTCAAATAGGTCCATCTGCAACAATCACCAAAATCAGGAAATATTCTTTAGATTTATATAAAAAACTTGAAAAAAAAGTAGATCATTCGGCAGGTTTACGTTTGAATGGGGCTTTATCTATTGCTCAAAATGAGGGAAGGTGGCAAGAATTAAAAAGACAAGCTACCACTGCTCAACTTTATGACTTAGATGTCCAAATTTTAAATAGAGACCAGATAAAAGAAAAAATCCCTTTAATTAAAGCTGATGATTTATTAGGGGGTATATTTATGCCAGGTGATGGTTCAGGCGATCCATCTGGAATTACTCAATTACTCGCAAAGGCAGCTAGAGCCGAAGGTGTAAACATTTATGAAGATTCACCAGTTGAAAATATACTAATTAAAAATAAAAGAATTGAAGGGGTAGTTGTGCATGGTGAAAAAATAGAGTGTGAATATATTGTACTAGCGACAGGTATGTGGTCCAGACAAATCGGAGATAAATTAGGTATAAGTATTCCATTATATCCAGCAGAACATTTCTACGCAATTACTGAACCCATAAAAGAAGTTCCAAAAAATTTACCAGTTGTAAGAGATTTTGATAGCAGAACATATTTTAAAGAGGATGCAGGAAAGTTGTTACTTGGTATTTTTGAGGGTAAATCTATTCCAGCATTCAATAAAACTGATAAAGTTCCTGAAAATTTTTCATTTGGAGAATTTCCGGAAAATCTTGAGCACTTTGAACCATATTTAAATGAATGTATTAAGAGATTCCCCATTTTAGAAAAATCTGGAATTAGAAAATTTTTTGCAGGTCCAGAGTCATTTACACCTGATACTAATACATTACTAGGAGAGGTACCTGAGGTTAAAAACTTTTTTGTTTGTTGTGGTTTAAATAGTATAGGAATTGCTAGTGCTGGAGGAGTAGGAAAAATTACAGCTGAATGGATGATAAAGGATTATATCAATGAAGATATTTTTAGCTATGATATTAAGAGATTTCAAAAATTTCATTCTGAAATAAAATTTATAAAAGAAAGGGTCACTGAAACTCTTGGAGATTTATATGGAATGCATTGGCCTTTTAAACAACATAAGACCTCAAGAAATATAAAAATCTTACCATATCATGAATTGCTGATGGAGAGTGGAGCATGCTTTGGAGTATCTGGAGGTTATGAGAGACCTATGTGGTTTTCTCAAAATGGAGAGAAATCTGAGTATAATTACAGTTACAATTTTCAAAATTGGTATCCTTCTGCAAAATTTGAGACAAAAAATTGTAGAAACAATGTTGGAGTTTTTGATTTAACTCCATTTTCAAAATTTGAATTAAATTGTGAGCATGCTCACGAGTATCTCCAAAAAATATTTACTGCTAATATTAAAAATAATAAAGGCAGTTGCACATATACCCAGATGTTGAATCCTGACGGTGGGATTGAAGGAGATGTAACAGTAGTATGTTTAGAAAAAAATTATTTTAGAATTATTAGTGGAGCCAATACAAGGCATAGAGATATTTTTCATATCAATAAATACTTAAACAACAATAAACTAAATGATGTTACTGATAGATATTGCGTATTAGGTATATTTGGACCTAAGAGCAGAGACCTTATGTCAAATTTGTCTGAAACAAATTTTTCTAACGAAAATTTTAAATTTGGAACAGGAAAAGAAATAAAAATTAATTCTAAATTAATTTGGGCTCAGCGAATTTCATATGTAGGAGAACTAGGTTATGAATTATATATTTATATGAAAGATGCTAAAGATATTTATCAAACAATAATGGATAAAGGAAAAGTATTCAATGTTTCTAATTGTGGTTTTCATGCAATGGATATCATGCGAATGGAAAGAGGGTTCTTACATTGGGGGCATGATATATCACCTGAAGAAAATCAATATCAAGCTGGATTAGAATTTACTATTAATTATAAAAAAAATGTAGAATTTATCGGTAAAGAGGCATTATTAAAAATAAAAGAAAAAAAAGTTGATAAACGTCTTTTAATGTTTGTGTTAGAAAATAGCAAACCTGGTGAGCCGTTAATGTTGCATGACGAGCCTATATATGTTGACAATAAAATTATTGGAAGAACCACCTCAGGAAATTACTCATTTAATTTTGATAAAAACCTTTCATATGGATATGTAAATTCTGGAAATACAATAGAAAAGCTAAAAAACAAAAAAATATTTATAGAAGTTGAAAAAATCAAATATCCTGCAAATATCTTAGAGAAACCTTTGAATTCAAAAAATTATAAGACCATATAATTTAAATTATTCCAAAGCATAATTTTCGTTGAAATAAGTCCAGCAATGTAGTTAAATTAAATTTTTAAAAATGGATAAACATCGAAATTATATCAATACTCAAAAAACTGCTGAGGAAAATAATTTAAGAAAATTAAATTATAAAAATAAAGTCGATATAAACGTGTTACTAAATCGTGTTAGGTCAGATAAAAAAAAAGAAAAATTAGAAAGCCTTTTATTTTTTGGCTTTATATCACTAGCAGTAATTGTCACAGGCGTTATTGTATCTTTATAAAAAACATTTAATTATATAAAAGAAGGCTATGTCGGAATTCTTTAAAAATAGTGAGATAGAACTCTCAAAAGCAGAAAAGATTGTTTCTGAAACTTTAAAAAACTGCGACGATGGTGAGCTTTATCTTGAGGATACAAAATCTGAGACAATTGTTTTAGACGATAACAAAATTAAAAGTTCAGACTATTCAACTGATTTAGGTTATGGGTTTAGAGCTGTAACAGGTGATATTATTGCTTATTCACATTCAAATGAAATATCAGAGAAATCATTACTAAACTCTAGTCAAAATTTAAAATCCTCACTCAAAAATAAAAGAGGAACTTACAATTACGAAATAAAAAATACTAATCAAAAATTCTATAGTAATATTGATCCTGTAGAAGAAAAATCATTAAAATCTAAAATTGATATTTTAAGAGAAATTAATAATTATGCTCGTTCAAAAGATAGTTCTGTTAAGCAAGTAACAGCAAATTTTATTGGTGAAAAAAAAAATGTTGAAATATTGAGAGCTGGTGGTCAGCTGTTAAACGATGAAAGACCATTAGTAAGATTTAATGTTTCTATAATGGTTGAGAAGTTTGGAAAAAAAGAAACAGGTGTATACGGAGTAGGTGGTAGACAATCTTATGATGTTTATTTGAATGATAATAATTGGAAAAAAGTTTGTGATGAAGCTTTTAGAATAGCTACAACAAACTTGGATAGTAAACCATCACCCGCAGGAGAAATGAAAGTTGTATTAGGTCCAGGGTGGCCAGCGATACTAATTCATGAAGCTGTTGGGCATGGGTTAGAAGGAGATTTTAATAGAAAGAAAACATCTGTATTCCATGATTTGGTTGGTCAAAAAGTTGCAAGTGAAAGTGTAACAATTATAGATGATGGAACATTGGATAATCGGAGAGGAAGTTTAAATATCGATGATGAAGGTACACCTACAGAAAAAACAGTCCTGATAGAAAATGGAATACTAAAAAATTTTATGCAAGATAGATTAAACGCAAGGTTGATGAATACTAAATCCACTGGAAATGGACGAAGGGAAAGTTACAAACATATAATCATGCCAAGAATGAGAAATACTATAATGTTAAATGGAAATAATACTCAGGACGAAATGATAAAAAGTGTAAACAAAGGAATTTTTGCTGTAAGTTTTGGAGGTGGGCAGGTCGATATAACCTCAGGTAAATTTGTTTTTAATTGCACAGAGGCTTACGAGATAAATAACGGTAAAATTGGTTCTCCATTAAAAGGGGCAACATTAATAGGAGATGGACCCTCATCATTAAAAGAAATTTTAATGGTAGGAAACGATATGATGCTAGATCCCGGAATTGGTACATGTGGTAAAGCAGGTCAAGGTGTTCCAGTAGGAGTTGGTCAACCTTCACTTTTGATTGATAAAATGACGGTAGGTGGAACTCAAATTTAAATAGATGATTAAAGAGGAAAACTATTTAAAAAAAATTGCAGATTCTTGTCTAACACAATCTAAAAAACTAGGATCCTCAGATGCTAATGTTGTAGTTATGAATTCTATTTCTGAAAGCGTAAATATTCGAAATAAACAGTTAGATGGATCAGAGAGATCAGATAATCTAGCAATTACATTAACAACATATATAGGAAAAAAAAAGGCTTCTATCGCTTCATCGAATTTAAATGAAAATAATATTAACAAGCTTGTTAATAGATGTGTTGAAGCTACAAAAATAACACCTGAGGATGAATATAATTCATTACCTGAAAAAGAGCTACATTATTTTGGAAATAAGGACTTACAGTTGTATGATGACACATATATAGACAATGAGAAGAAAATTGAATTTATTAAAAAAGCTGAGGAACAAGCATTCAAAAATAAAAATATAATAAATACGAATGGTTCAGGATTTAGCCAAAATAAATCCAATTTTATTTTAGCAAATACAAATGGGTTTATGGATGGTTATAAAACTTCACAATTTACTGCATACTGCGAGGTTGTTTCTAAACGCAACGGAAGCATGGAAAGAGATTATGAATTTACAAGCAAAAGATTTTTTAGTGATTTAATCAAACCAGAAAAAATAGGAAAAAATGCGGCTAAATATGCAGTCAATAAATTGAACCCAAAGAAAATAAAGAGTGAAAAACTAAGTTTAATTTTCGATAAAAGAATTTCAAAGAATTTTTTATCAAACTTTGCTAGCTCAATTAGCTCTAGCTCAATAGCAAAAGGGACAACTTTTTTAAAAAATAAAATTAATAACCAAATTTTTAATAAACAAATAAATATAGTTGATAGAGGCGATATATTAAAGGGAAATGGATCAAAATATTTTGATAGTGAGGGAATAAAAATAGATAATCTCGAATTAGTTAAAGATGGTATACTCAAAGATTACTTGGTAGATAGTTATAATGGAAAGAAAATAGATAGAAAATCAAATGGTAGATCAAGTGGTACCACCAACTTATATTTTAAAAAAGGTGATGTTTCATTTAATGACTTAATTAAAAGTGAAAAAAAACTGCTTTATATTAATGAAACAATTGGAAGGGGGGCAAATATAATAACAGGAGATTATTCAGTTGGCGCATCAGGAATAATGATTGAGAATGGTGAATTTGCTTACCCTGTCAGTGAAATCACAATCGCGGGAAATTTCCATGAAATGTTTAAAAATATTATTTTGGCTGATGATCTAGAATTTAAGTACTCTACAAATTCGCCAACCATGCTTATTAGCGGAATGACAGTTGGTGGAAAATAATACATGTTGGCAACAGATATACTTTTAAGTATCGCAATTGTTGGAATTTATACAATGGTTCATGTTTATTTAAGGACTGAGTATAGAGAAACAAAAAAAATTATTAGACTTTTTTTTGAGGGCTTTGTAATTGCAACGATTATAACTGGTATATTGTATTATATTATTAAGCATATTGCTTCATAAACATCAAAATAGTATATATCTTATAAAATTAATGGCGGGGTAGCTCAGTTGGTTAGAGCGCGGGACTCATAAGCCCGAGGTCAGTGGTTCGATCCCACTTCCCGCTACCATTCTAAACGATTGTATGCGTTTTGCCCCAATAATGCTCCAATGAGAATTGACTGTATATAAAAATATTCTAAATATTAATTATGTTCAAAAAATTAATTCTAATAATTATTCTTTTTCACTTTTATAATTTTGCAAGTGCTGCAAATGTTGAAGTAAAAAAAGGTTTAAAAGTAAAAGAAAGGTTTTCCTCTAATTCATTTATTATTAAAGGTGCTAAAGCATCTACAGTTATATTATCCCATGGAAGTGGTGGTGTATGGAAACACATATATATGTGGAAAGACAGATTAAACAATCAAGGTTACAATGTAATTATAATTGATCATCATAAAGAAAAAGGTATAAAACCTCATGTTGGAATAAGGAATTATAAAGATTTTCCAGAGGAAAGAGTTAAAGATCTTCTAAAATTATCACGTTGGATAAAAAAACAAAAATGGAATAAAGGAAAAATAGGTGTCATTGGATTTAGTTATGGTGGTGCTGGAACAAATCTTTTGGCAAATAATCTTGAACTAGAATTAATGAAAGATTTTAAAAAGAAAGATAAAAAACTATTTGGCGCTATTGTTTCATATTATCCAGGATGTGGACTTGCAGGTGGTTCAATTCCACATCAGTCATATTTACCAATTATCATTCATATAGGTGAAAAGGATGAACTTGTAGCACCTTATTTAAATTGTATTGATCCTATGGGTAACGATAATTTAATAATTTATAAATACCCTGAAGCTCAACATTCTTTTGATGTGGATATACCTGGTTTTAAATATGAGGGGTTAATACTTGCAACTGGTAGAAAATTTACAAACATTGGTCATAAAGAGTCTAGAGAATTAAGCATAGAAAGAACACTAAAATTCTTAAAAGACAATTTAAATTAATTTGCTCCAACATTACTCCAATGATATTGGTTCTCGACTAAGATTCTTTAGTTTGATTCAATGTCACTAGAAAGGAAAGAGAGCATTTACAGGAGTAATTGTTTGAGATGAGTAGAGTAGAGTTCGTGGCGATAGACTCATAAGCCCGAGATTAGTGGTTTGATCCACTTCCCGCTACTAATCTCAAACTTGTTTAAGACAACCCTTTATTTCTTTTATGATTTTATCAACTTCGTTTTTTTTCAATTCAGGATAAAGCGGCAAACAAAAAATGCCTTTTGATTTTACAAAAGAATTATTTAAATTTTTATTATTTTTAAATAATTTTGAGTAAGCCTTCATTTTATGAATAGGATATGGATAAATAGACCTTGTTTGAATACCTCGTTTGTTCAAGAGCCTCATTATTTTTTTTGCTTTAGGATGGTATACCGTAAACAAATGATAAACATGATCTCTATTTTTGTGTGCATAAGGAAGTTTTAAAACAGTATTTGATAACGCTTTGAAATATTTTATGGCAATTTTTTTTCTCAACTTAATATTTTTATCAACAAATTTTAATTTCAAATTTAAAATCGAAGATTGAATCTCATCAAGTCTTGAATTTATACCCTCTTCATTTGCATAATATTTATTATTAAATATATTTTTTTTATTTCCGGTCTCTATGCCGTAAAATCTTATTCTTTTTGCCTTCATATAAAGCTTTTTATCATTAGTTAGTATCATGCCACCGTCACCATAGGTGCCTAGAATTTTCGTGGGATAAAAAGAAAAACAACCAGTCGAACCAAATGTTCCAGCATATTTTTTTTTATATTTAGCTCCTTGCGCTTGTGCACAATCTTCAATAATTTTAATTTGGTAATTTCTTGAAATTTTTAAAATTTCGTCCATATCACAAATCTGACCGTATAAATGAACAGGTATTATAAATTTAGTTTTTTTTGTTATAGATTTTTTTAAAAGATCTTTATTCATTAAATAATCTTCACCTATATCGATCAACTTAGGAGTAGCACCTGCAGATTTTATTGCAGATATAGTAGGTATTGCGGTATTAGCAGCTGTAATTACCTCATCGCCCCTTTTTATTCCAAGTGACAACATAGATATTAGTAACGCATCCGTGCCACTACCGCAGCTTATTGCATATTTTGATTTATATTTCCTTGCAAAATTTTTTTCAAATTTTAGTTGTTGCTCGCCAAAAAATAAAACTCCTTTTGATAAAGTATGATTTAAATTTTTTAAAATTTCAGATTTAATAATTTGATACTCTCTTTTATAAGACCAAAATTTTATCATTTTATTATTTTATTAAATTTTCTTATATTCATAGAGTTATTAATTTTTATCGTTTTATTTTTTTTTTTTAATAAATTTCCTTTTATTTTTGTATCGTATTTTCTTGCAAATTTAAAAACAGATTGTGGCTTTCCACCTATATTAATAATTCCTTTTTTTGAATATAACCTAGGTAATATTTTAACAATTTCCTCTTGAAAAATAAAATTTGTAATTAAATTTTTATAAGCAAATTTATGGATAAATGGTTTTTCAGTCATGCATACTCTTAAAATAAGTGAATTCTTATACATCTGGACCGCGGCTTCTCCCCCTAGCTTAGACCAAGCATAATTATTTAATGGCTTTAGTGGAGAATCTTCATTGTAATTCCCTTCTTTTCCAGGGTAAACATAATTAGTAGAAAAATAAATTATCTTAGTTTTAAAAAGTTCACAAATACATACTAAATTTGAAGTTCCAACTATATTAACTTGAATACTTTTTGATATTTTTTTTTCGTGAACATCCATAGGTCTAGATAGAGCAGCACAATGAACCACTAGGTCTGGCTTATGTTTTTTAAAGTATTTCTTTACAGAGTGAATATTGCATATATTTAGAACTTTTTTTGTAGGATATAAGTATTTCTTATTAAAATTAATTTTCCTAAATACAGAACCAAATCTTCCAGAGGCCCCAGTAAATAAAATTTTTCTATAATTTGACATGAGATATCCATTTTACTTTATTAAAGATTTTTTTTTCTTTTTTAAAAATTTCTTTTTTATGATTCCAAGCAAGAAGATATACAATATCAGGTAAATTCTTATAAAAATACTTCATCGAAACTATAGGAATATGACTACCAGGTGAAAATTTTCCTATTTTCTCTTTCGTCGTATCACAAATATAATCGATCATATGATTATCAATTTTACAATAATTAAAAATTGTAGTACTTTTTGAAGTAGCAGCGTAACCAGCAATAGTTTTATTTTTTTTTTTAATATTTAATATTTTTTTTATTAATGATTTTCTCGAAATTTCGCATTCTTTCTTAAATTTTAAACACCCTTTAATATTATCAATATTTTTTTTTCTCTCTCTTTTTAAAAATTTATTTACTGAGTATTTAATTTTTCTTGTTCCCTTTCTCGCGATAACGTAGCGCATTGAGCCACCATGAGTTGTTTGAGGTATTACCTCTATAAGTTCAAAATTAAATGTTTGAAAAATTTTTCTAATAGCAGTTACAGAAAATATATAAATATGTTCGTCATAAATTTGGTCGTAGGATTTTTTTCTATACATTGATCCCAAATACGGTTCTTCAAAGATAAATAATCCTTTATCAGACAAAAGAAAATCTACTGATTTGATTAAATTTTTTAAATCAGGAATATGACAAATTGCATTTGCCGCACAAATAATATCAATTTTACTTTTTAATTTTCTATTTATTTTAACATTTTTGTAATTAAAAAATTTATTTATTGTATTTACACCTCTTTTTTTTGCGAGATTTGCAACATTATTTGAAGGTTCATATCCATATACATTAATTTTTTTCTTCTTGAAATTAAGTAAAAATGTTCCATCATTTGAGCCAACTTCAACTAAATTTTTAATATTATTATTGTAATTTTTAAATATCCAATTAGCATAATTTTTAAAATGTTTAACCATGGATTTTGAGCTTCCAGTAAAAAATGGATAAGATTTATTAAACATCATTTCAGGTTTCGGATGATCATTAATTTGAAATAAAGATATTTTTTTTGAAAAACCAACCTCCATATTAAAAAAAAATTCTTTTTTAAAATCAGATTTTTTTAAAAATCCATTGGCTATTGGCATTTTACCAAAAGACATGAATGGTTTTATATTTTCTCCTGTTATTTTACATTTCATTAAATATTATCCAAAAGTTTTAAAGTATCTTTAATATCTTTTTCTAAATTGTCATTTAATATCAAACCTAATTTATTAAATTTTTTGTTACTCACATGATAGGATAATTGATTCATTATTGGACTTTTAACAAAATTAATTTTAATTTTCTTTTTATATTTTTTGATTTTGTTTAAAATATGTTTCACAGTATAGTTTCCCGATAAGATATTATATATTTCGTTATTAAATAAATCTTTTTCGATACAAAATTTAAATACTCTGAAGGCATCATTTAAGGAGAGGTATGGTCTATATTGGTTAATTGCAGTTTTATATACCGTTACTGGTTTATTTATAGCCGCTAAAAAACAAAATTTATTAACAGCGGTATGAAATCTAATACCTGGTGAAACACCTGAAATAGTTCCGAAACGTAAAGTTACATACTTTAACTTATTTTTTTTTCTTTTAAGTATTTTCTCTTCAATAAGTTTTATATCGGCGTAAGGAGATTGTGGCTTTAAATATTCTTTGCTGCATTCCTCATCAACAACTTTTGCTTGCTTACCATAAACACTCGCTGATGATATATGAATTAATTTGGATTTTTTTTTTATACAAAATTCAACTATATTTTTAAAACAAGATAAATTATTTTTATACATCTCTTTTTTTTCCTTAAAACTATTCTCGGCATTTGTCATTGAGGCGAGATGAATTACATAATCTACTTTACCTAAATATTTTAAGCTCTTATTATCTCTTAAATCATCTAAGTAAAATTTAAGTCTACTTTTTTTTCTATTATTAAATAATGAGTTGTGCCTGTTTGATTGAAGATTATCAATTAAAAAAGTTTTTTTTATTTTTTTTATTTTATCAAGATTCTTAATTATATGTGTTCCTATATGTCCGCAGGCTCCAGTAATTAATAAATTCATATTATTTTTTTTTTATTTTTTTTAAAAAATCTTTGTAATGAACTATGTAATCATTGTAGTCATATTCTTTATCGCAAAATACCATTATAATGCATTGATTTGTGAGAAATTTTATTTTGATCCATGTCAATGGTTTAGATAAAAAACCATAGTTCTTTTTAATACCTAAAATGACTTTAGATTTAGATTTAGCATTTTCATGTGAAACTTCAACTTTCCCAGATATAACAACAATGAACTGTTTGCATTTGTAATGTGCATGTTTTGCTCTGATGTAACCTTTTTTACCATATACCAAAAAAACTCTTTTAGGTTTAAAAGGAATATCTTTTTTAAATGAAAAAGGAATTAAATTTCCGCTTTTTTTTTTATATATTTTAAATTCTTTTTCTGTATATAAAGTCATATATAAAATGAATAGCTTTAATTGGATTAATTACAATAATAATGTTCAGCTATTAAAAAAAATAAATAATCACAACAAATTAAATAAGTTTAATATAATAGAGAAAGGTATTTATAACCATATAAGAGACTTATTTTGTATATCTTTGGTATTTAATTCTAAATTAAATAAAAAAAAAATAAGTGTTTTAGATTATGGCAGTAATGAGATTGTTTATGCTAATTTAATTAATAAAATTGACTTAAAAAATTTTAAATTTTATATTTTCGATCCATTCTTAAAAAGCAAAATAAAGAAAATTAAAAATATTACATTATTTAAAAATGAAAAATTACTAAAAAAAAAATGGCATTACATTAATTTTGGATCATCAATACAATATTTGGAAAATTTAGATAATTTAAAAATTATCAATTACAAATATGTAAAAACTGTTTTGATAACACACACGCCTTTTTCGATGAAAAAAAAGTATATTGCTAAACAAACAAACAACAAAAATTTATTTCAAAATATACATTCTTATAAAAAGATAATTTCTTTCTTTAAAAAAAATAAATTAAATTTAGTATTTAAATCAAGAAATTTAGATAAACAAATATCTTCAAAAAAAAAATATAAAACATATTCATTAAACTTACTATTTTTAAAAAGATGAATAAAAATTTTACAATTATATGTGTTTCGTACAGATCTAACGAAAAAGTAAAAAAACTTATTCAAAATTTAGGTGGTAAATTCAATATAGTGATAGTTGAAAATTCAAATAACCGGCATCTTGCAAAAAAATTTGAGAAAAATAGAAATATAAAATTTTTGTTTCCTAAAAATAATAATGGTTTTGGTGCGGGGTTAAATTTTGGTTTAAAAAAAATTAAAACTAAGTATATTTTATATCTAGATCTTGATACAAAAATATCACCTAGCCAAATTTTTAGGATCTATAAGAAATCAATTAAAATTAGTAACTTTGGCGTAATTACCACGTATATTCAGGGACAAGACTATAAAAAATTAATATTAGGAACCGATAAATCGAATAATATGAAATATGTAAGTTTTAATACCGGATGTGTAATGATGTTTGAAAAAAAAATATTTAATCTAGTTGGGTATTTTGATGAAAGATTTTTCCTTTATTTTGAGGAAACAGACTTTTATGAAAGATGCAAAAAAATTAATAAAAAAATATATTTATTAGACAAAATTAAAGTTATCCATCATGGCAGCGGCTCTATAGACAAGACATTTAATGAAAATTATAAAAGATTAAGAAATTGGCATTACTGTTGGTCAAAATACAATTTCTATCTTAAACATAAGGGAATTTTCGTTGCACTAAGTAAAACTTTTCCTAATTTAAGAAAATCAATTTTAGGAATGATTATAAATTTCATATTTTATAATGATAAAAAAATGAGTCTAAGTTACGCTGAATTTAGTGGATTAATAAATGCATATTTTGGTTTAGACTCAAATTTTAGAATTCATTTAAGTCAATAATTTCTTTAAATGATTTTGCCTTACTATCTCTTTTTGAAACAATAGGGTTTTTTACGCCCCATTTAATTTTTAAATGTTTATCTTTCCAATATAGACTTCTTTCTCCTCTGCTATTTCTATAATTTGTAAGACTATAAAGAACTATATTTTCCTTCCCTAATCCTAAAAAACCATGCGCAAAACCTTTTGGAACAAATAAAAATTTGTTATTTTTTTCATTAAGTTCTATTTTAAAATATTTTCCAAATGTTTTAGACTTTTTTCTCAAATCAACCACGACATCTAGTATTTTTCCTTTTAGTACTGTAATAAACTTATCTTGAGGATCTTTTATTTGATAATGCATTCCTCTTAAAACATTTTTATTTGAACATGAAACTATTGAGAATTTGATTTTCTTTTTTAATTTTTTTTCTAAAAATACTTCTCTTAAATAACCTCTTTTATCGTAATATTTCTCTCCTGAGAAAACAAATAAACCTTTAAATTTTGTTAATTTTTTTTTCATTAATTAATTAATTTCGATAAATATTTAGAGTAAATACAATTTCCATAAAATTTAATTGCTTTTCTAATGTCATTTTTATTTATCCATCTATTGTTAAGTGCTATCTCTTCAATACATGCTATTTTAAAACCTTGCCTATTTTCAATTGCCGATACAAAAGCACTAGTTTTATAAAAATCCTCAATTGATCCTGTGTCTAACCATGCGCCACCCCTTCCAATAAAGTCAGCTTTTAGAAAGCCTTTCGATCTATAAATATTTAATAAGTCAGTAATTTCTATTTCACCTCTTTTAGATGGTTTTAATTGTCTCGCATATTTTACAACATTGTTATCAAAAAAATATAAACCAGTAACTGCCAAGTCTGATAAATAATTTTTTGGTTTTTCTATAATTTTTTTAACATTATTTTTTTTATCTATTTTTGCAACACCGTAAAGATCAGGTTTTGATACTTTGTGTAACAAAATTTTAGCCCCTTTTTTTAATTTACAATTATTTATTAAAGTTTTAGTTAAATTTTGACCGTAAAAAAAATTATCACCTAAAATAAGTGCAACATTATCTTTGCCAATAAAATCTTTACCCAGTATGAATGCGTCTGGTAATCCTTTAGGAGTAGACTGCTCCATAAATTCTATATTAATACCTAATCTTTTACCGTCTGGTAGAATTTTTCTATACTGATCAACTTGACCCTTATTAACAATTATTAAAATATTTTTAATCTTAGCTAATAAAAATATTGATAATGGATAGTAAATTAAAGGCTTATCATAAATTGGTAAAAGTTGTTTGTTTACAGCCTTAGTAAGTGGACTCATTCTTGTACCAAGTCCTCCTGATAAAATAATTCCTTTTTTTATCATTTTTTTAATCCCAATCTATTAACTATATCTTTTTTTTTTAATTTAGAAAAATAATTTTGATTATTTATATACCATTTTAAAGTTTTTTGTATTCCAGCTTTGAAAGAATACTTGGGTTTCCATTTTAAATTTCTATAAATTTTTGAACTGTTAAGTGCATATCTTAAATCGTGTCCAGGTCTATCTTTAATAAATGAAATTTTTATTTCTTTTTTTAATTTCAAAAATTTATTTGATAATTTTATTATCTCTTTTATAACATTTAAATTAGTAAGGTTTATGTTCGATCCAATGTTGTAAAATTCACCAATTTTCCCTTTAATAAAAACCTTTAATAGAGCATCACAGTGGTCGTCTACATAAATCCATTCTCGAGAATTTTTACCTTTACCATAGATAGGAAGTTTTTTGTTATTTAAAATGTTATATATTACCTTAGGTATTAATTTTTCAGGATGTTGCCTTGGTCCATAATTATTTGAACAATTTGTGATTATTGCTCTTAAGCCATAAGTCCTTATATAAGATTGAACCAAAAGATCTGACGAGGCCTTTGAAGCTGCATACGGAGAGCTAGGTTTATATGGATCATTCTCTTTTGATCTACCTTTTAAAACATCTCCATAAACTTCATCAGTTGAAATATGAATTAATTTTGTTTTTTTATTTTTTTTTGAAAAAATTTTAAATACTTCTAACATATTAAAAGTTCCAACAATATTCGAATTAATAAAATCTTTGGGTCCATCTATAGACCTATCTACATGAGTTTCTGCAGCTAAATTAAAAATACAAATTGGTTTATAAATATTTAAAATTTTAAGTAATTTTTTTTTATTTAATAAGTTACATTTTATAAATTTATAGTTTTTATTTTTAACAAAATTTTTTGTATTGTAAAAGTTTGAGGAGTAGCTCACTTTATCTAAATTAATAATTCGGTATCTTTTTTTTAAAAGTAGTTTAATTAAATTACTACCAATAAAACCTAAGCCACCTGTTACTATAATTTTATTCATTGTTTTTTTTACATTAATAGATAGTTTTAGTATACTTTATTATCCATATGGATTTAGAAATTAATAATATTACATTCATCGTTGTTTGTTATAAAAGCGAAAATGTAATCTACAAATGCCTCGATTCATTACCAAAAAATTCAAAAAAAATATTAATAGAAAACTCTAAAAATATAAAATTAAAAAACGAAATAGAGCTAAAATATGACAACATTGAGGTGATAATTAATGAGAACATTGGTATGGGGGCATCAAATAATATAGGAATTATTAAATCTTTAACTGATTTTGTTTATGTAATTAATCCTGATACAGTTTTTAAATCAGATACTATTGAAAAATTAATTAATGAGATAAAAAAAATTAATGACTTTGCAATTTTATCTCCAATTATTAGTAACAAAAAATTCCCAAATTTTAAAGGTTTAGTCGAAAAAGATAGTATTGGTAATAATATTATTGCAGTTGAAACATTAGATGGATTTTCAATGTTAATTAATAAAAATAAGTTTGATAAGAATAATTTTTTTGATGAGAAAATTTTTTTATATTTAGAGAATGATGATTTATGTTTGAGAGCAAGAAAGTCTGGACATAAAATTTATATTATAAAAAATTCAGAGATAGATCATGCCGCAGCATCTTCCAGTAATTTAAGTAAGTTTGATCTTGAATGTCTTCGTAATTGGCATTGGATGTGGTCTAAGTTTTATTTCAATAAAAAACATTACGGATATTTAAAAGCTTTAAGTAAAGTATCTTTAAATTTATTTTCATCATTTTTTAAATATTTTTTATCCTTGATAATATCTAATAAATTAAACAAGAAAATTTACTTAATGAGATTAAAAGGATTGTTAGCCTCGATTAAAGGAAAAAGATCTTATTTTCGTTTAAATGATTAATGTCCAGGAAATTCAATTAAACTTTCTACTTTATATCCTTTTTGAATTAACTTCTCACATCCACCTAAGTCAAAGAGATTAATTACAAAAATGAAATTCGAAACAATTCCACCTGACATTTCAATTATCTTAGCAGCTGCTTCAGCTGTGCCACCAGTTGCAATTAGATCATCAATAATCACTACTTTATCTTTTGGATCAATAGAATCCTTATGCATTTCAATAGTTGCAGTTCCATACTCGAGTTCAAAATCTACTGAATATCTATCAGCTG
Organism: uncultured Pelagibacteraceae bacterium; assembly: GCA_902562875.1. GTDB lineage: Bacteria > Pseudomonadota > Alphaproteobacteria > Pelagibacterales > Pelagibacteraceae > Pelagibacter. The sequence goes on from CACEVB010000003.1 coordinate 92,377, forward strand.
GTAATTTATTTTTCTTTCTTAGTAAAATAAATGGTTTCTTTAAAATATATGAAATTGCTGAAGCAAATATAAAACCTCTAGATTCTATTGCTGTAATTTTGTCAAAATTATAATTTTTTAATATTTTCAACATTAAATTTATACTGAACGAGAAGGCCTTCTCATTTTTTATTAATGTGGTTATGTCTCTGAAAAGTATTCCTTTTTTTGGATAGTCAGGAATTGATCTAATATAGTCTTTTAAATCCATAATTAATTGGGTTATAAATAAATCATTTTAAATAATATGACAAACAAATTAGGTATAATTGGCGGAAGTGGTCTTTATGAAATTGATAATTTTGAAGATAAACAATTTATAGATTGTATTACACCTTGGGGAGAGCCCTCTGATCAAATATTGAAGACTAAATATAAAAACAAAGAAGTTTTTTTTCTGCCACGACATGGTAAGGGCCATTTTATCTCACCATCAAAAATTAATTTTCGAGCAAATATTGATGCATTAAAACAACAGGGAGTAACAGATATTGTATCAATTTCAGCTGTTGGATCTCTTAAAAAAGAATTACAACCTGGTAAATTTGTTATTGTTGATCAATTTATTGATAGGACATTTGTGAGGAATAAAACATTCTTTGATAACGAAATAGTAGCTCATGTTTCAATGGCTAATCCAACATCTAAAGGTTTAATGGATGCTTGTGAAAATGCGATAAAAAAATCTAATATAGATTATAAAAGAGGTGGGACTTACATAGTAATGGAAGGCCCACAATTTTCTACATTGGCCGAATCTAACTTGTATAGATCTTGGAATGCAGATGTAATTGGTATGACAAACATGCCAGAAGCGAAATTAGCAAGGGAGGCTGAAATAAGATACGCTTCAGTATCCATGGTTACTGATTACGATTGTTGGCATCCAGAACATGAAAATGTTGATGTACAAAAAGTGATTGAAGTTCTTACTGGCAATGCTTCTAAAGCAAAAGATATGATAAAAAATTTAATAGATTGTTTCGAGATTTATATAGACCCTGAAGATCCGGCAATTAATTGTTTAGATGTAGCAATTATTACAGCACCAGAAAAAAGAACAAAAGAAACTAAAGAAAAATTAAAAACTATTGCAGGTAGAGTTTTAAAGTAAATGGACAAAGAAAATAATATGAAAGGAAATTGTGCTTGTGGAAATGTCAAATACAAAATTGAGGGAAAACCATTATTCACTCAAGCTTGTCATTGTAAAAATTGTAAATTATCAACAGGATCATCTTTTGTAATTCATACAATGATAATGGAGGAAGATTTTAAAATAAGTGGTGATGTTGCATCAATCGATTTACCAACTGGAAGTGGAAAAGGTTATAATGCATACTTTTGCATTATTTGTGGTGTATATATTTTTTGTAGGTACAATGTATCTAAAGGTAGAATCGCATTAAGAACTCAGACTTTAGAACATCCAATAGAGCCTCAAGCACATATATTTGTAAAAAGCAAAGATCCTTGGATTGAAATTAAAAATAAAAATATCTGTTTTAATGAAATGTATGACAGAGAAAAAACTTGGTCAAAAAGTAGCCTTGATAGAATTAAATGAAAATTAACGGAAAAAAATACAAAACTATATGGTTTGAAAATAATGTAGTTAAAATTATCAATCAGACAAAACTTCCACACAGATTTTCAATTAAAGAATTAAAAACTGTTAAAGATGCAATAAATGCAATTAAAGAAATGGAGGTAAGAGGTGCACCACTGATTGGGGCGACAGCTGCCTACGGAATTGTATTAGCTCTTATTGAAAATAATTGCAAATCTTTTTTAAACAACGCATATGATAATTTAATTAATGCAAGACCAACAGCTATTAATTTAAAGTGGTCTGTTAACAGAATGCGTAAAAGATTAGAGGGTGTTAATAGTGATGATTTAATTAATATTAGTGTTATCGAAGCAAAACAAATTTGTGAGGAAGATATTGGATTTTGTAAAAATATTGGTTTAAATGGATTGAAAATTATTGAGGATATTTACAATAAAAAAAAAGATACCGTAAATATATTAACACATTGTAATGCAGGATGGCTCGCAACTATTGATTGGGGTACAGCAACATCTCCTATTTATCACGCCCATCAGAAAGGAATACCCATACATGTTTGGGTTGATGAAACTAGACCACGAAATCAAGGAGCAAACCTAACCTCATTTGAATTAAATGAAGAAAATATAAAAAATACAATAATAGCTGACAATACAGGAGGAATCCTTATGCAACGTGGTGAGGTGGATGCATGTATAGTGGGAACTGATAGAACTTTATCAAATGGCGATGTTTGTAATAAAGTAGGAACCTATTTGAAAGCTTTAGCTGCAAAGGATAATAATATTCCTTTCTATGTTGCGCTACCAAGCTCAACAATTGATTGGGAATTAAAAAATTCAAATGATATTCCAATTGAGGAGAGAAACCCAGACGAGCTATCATCAATAGAGGGTTTAGATAATGACGGAAATATTAGAAAAATTAAAGTTTATCCAAAAAATAGTAGATCTCTAAATTTAGCTTTCGATGTTACACCTTCGAAATTTATCACAGGATTAATTACTGAAAAAGGTGTTTGTAGTGCTTCTGAGGAAGGATTAAATAGTTTATTTAAATGAATCCATTAATGTTTTCATTAGCTAGTTTAATTTTAGTTGCAGTTTCTGCAAACTTCCTAAGTTTAATAAAGGAAAATAAATCTTTATTATATATATCAACAATACCGTGTATATATTTGGTTATTTATGGAATATATTTAACTCTTGGTCCAATTGACTTATATGAGGACGGTTCAACGAATTTTTTTAATGAAAATCCGACTGAAAAAGAATTACCAATTGTTTTTATAATACTTAAATTATATCAATATATTATTATATTTGTTGGTTTAATATTTGGATATGTTTTTTCAAAAAAACTTAAAGAAATCAAAAATAATGAAAGAGGCTGAACAAGTAATTAAATATGCATTATTGCTTAATTCTGAAAACCTTTCAGTCTTAAGATCAGGAAATATATCAATAAGATATAAACATGGATTTTTAATTACACCTTCGGGAGTTAAGTATTCTTCTCTTAAAAGTGAGGATATAGTTTATGTTTCACTTGATGGAAAATATGATGGAGGTAAATTAAAACCCTCCTCAGAATGGAGATTTCATAAAGATATTTATAAAAACAAAGGAGACGCTAACGCTATTGTTCACGCTCATTCAACACATGCAACAGCCGTTTCAACTCACGGCAAATCAATTCCAGCGTTTCATTATATGGTAGCACTAGCAGGGGGTAATGACATTAAATGTGCAAAATATGCAACTTTTGGTACAGAGGAACTTTCAAAAAATATTATTAAAGCTTTAGAAAATAGAAAAGCTTGTTTAATGTCAAATCACGGACAGGTTGCTTATGAAAAAAGTTTAGACAAGGCTTTTGAGTTAGCCCAAGAAATAGAAAATATTTGTCAACAATATATAAATGCTTTAAGAATAGGAAATCCTAAGATTCTTTCGGAAAATGAAATGAATAAAATCTTAGAGAAAATTAAAAATTATAAAAAAGAGTAAATTATGATTAAAGTTGGGGAACATATAACTCTAGATTTTATAGGAGTAAAAAAAGACTACTCACAAAAATTTTACGAAAAAATAATTTATAAAATAGCAAAACTTGCAAAAGTTGAAATCTTAGGAATTAATAGTCATAAGTTTGAACCTCAGGGATTTACAACAGTAGCATTACTTGCAGAAAGCCATATGAGTTTTCATACTTTTCCAGAAAAAGGTATTGTAAGTTTTGATTTTTTCACATGCGGCAAGGTTCCTCCAAAAATAGCTCTAGATATTTTAAAAAAAGAGATAAAATCTAAAAGAGTATCAATTAATAACTTTGATAGAAGTACCATAAGCCAATATGGAGACATATATAGCTCTCCAGGATTAAGAAAATTTTATATAGTAAAAGATATTTTAGAAAATTTCACATCCAAAGTGGGGCAGCATATAGAAATTATAAACCTAGAACAGTTTGGGAAGGCTCTATTTATAGATAACGAGTTACAAGTAGCTGAAAAAGATGAACATATATATAGCTCAACTTTTGTTAAATCGGGATTAAATTTAAGTAGGAATAGAGATAAAGCTGCGATTATTGGTGGTGGTGACGGAGGTGTAGCTAGAGAGTGTATTTCGAAAAATTTTGGGTTTATAGATTGGTTTGAATTAGATCCAGAAGTAGTTAAGGTTTGCGAAAAACATCTTTCAAAAGTTGGGGAGAGAGCTACAAAAAAAAATTCAGTGAAATGTTTTTGGGGTGATGCTTTTGAAAGCATTAGATCAATTGAAAACGACAGGTATGACAAAATTTTTGTAGATTTAAATGATGATCAATATTGCATTGATCTGGCAGCTAAAAATATCAAATCATTAAAAAGAATTCTTAAAAGAGGTGGCACTATTACCGCCCAAGTTGGAAGTCAAGATAAAAAGCCAAGGCAGGTTAAAAAATGGCTGCATGTCTTCAATAAAAACTTTGGTAATGCTACCCTTGATAGAGTTTACATACCTAGTTTTGATTGTTCTTGGAATTTTGCTTCATCTATCAATAATTAATTTATCTTTTTAAATTATGAATTTTGTGGAATAATAAACTTTATATTTTTGGAGGAAAAATGAATATAATAAAAAAATTTGGCTTAGGATTGTTAATAACTTTATTTTTAACAATTTCAGCTAATGCTGATAAAATTAGAATAGGAACAGAAGGTGCTTACCCACCTTGGAATTCAAAAGATGCCTCAGGTAAATTAATTGGGTTTGAGGTAGAATTAGCATGGGCTTTATGCAGATATATTGGACAGCAGTGTGTAATAGTTGAGCAGGACTGGGATGGTATGATACCAGCGCTTCAGATGAGAAAGTTTGATGCAATAATGGCTGGTATGTCAATTACTGACGAAAGAAAAAAAGTGATAACGTTTTCCCAAGGTTATGCGGATGAGGTCGCATCTCTTGCGGTAATGAAAGGATCTAGTTTAGAGGGAATGGATACTCCTGAGGGTGTCAATCTAAATTTAGGTGGAGCAGATGTTAAGAAAGCCCTTAAAACTATTACAGGAGCTTTATCAGGAAAAACAGTTTGTACTCAAACTGGCACAATTCACCAAAACTTTTTAGAGTCAGGTGATGTAGGTAAAGTAAATGTAAGAACCTACAAAACTCAAGATGATGTTAATTTAGATTTAGCATCTGGAAGATGTGATGTAGCTTTAGCTGCAGCAGTTGCTTTCACTGATTACTCAGAGAAGTCTGGAAAGCCTGTTGTTCTTGTTGGACCAACCTTTTCAGGTGGAGCATTTGGTAATGGTGTAGGTGTTGGTTTAAGACAGGCAGCTCAAATGGGTGAAGATTCAACTCAAGGTAAAAGAGATGCTGCACTTTTAAAAGCATTTAATAAAGCAATTGATCAAGCTAGAAAAGATGGTGTAATTAGTAGACTTGCTATTAAACACTTCGGTTTCGACGCATCAATGTAATTATTTATTGAAATGGCGGTTAATTATTAACCGCCATTCGAGATGGAACTTCTAGCATTTGGTAAAACAGGTTGGGGTGATGAATTATTCCTTGCAACTTTAATGACTATAGCAGTGTCTATTACTGCTATGTTAATAGGTTTTATATTTGCTTTAATCTTTACACCACTTAAACTATCAAAAAATAAATTTTTAAATTACATAGCAAATTTTTACACAACAATAATAAGAGGAGTTCCTGAACTTTTAGTCATTTATTTATTTTTCTTTGGTGGTAGTGGGGCTATTATGTATGTTGCATCTGTATTTGGATACAACAAATATATTGAAATAAATGCTTTTTTAACCGGGGCATTTTCAATTGGTATAATTTCAGGTGCTTACTCTACAGAGGTCTTTAGAGGAGCTTTACAATCTATTGACAGAGGTCAATTTGAAGCCTCAAATGTTTTAGGTTTTAATAAAATAATTAGATTTTATAAAATTATTTTTCCACAAATGCTTAGATTATCTATTCCTAATTTAAGTAATGTTTGGCAGATTACTTTAAAAGATACTTCTTTAATATCAGTAACTGGTTTAGTTGAAATAATGCGCCAATCATATATTGCTGCTGGTTCAACAAGGGATCCATTATTTTTTTATACTTTTGCAGCAGTATTATATCTTCTACTAACCTTTTTAAGTATGAGATTTATAAATAGAATGGAAGTTAAATATAATAAAGGATTTTGATGGACATAGATTTAATTATAACTAGTTTCCCAAAATTAATTATAGCAAGCATAACTACACTTAAACTTTTATCAGTATCTTTGTTAATTGGTTTATTTATTGGATTATTTTTTGCAGTGTTAAGAATAAACAATAATTTTATATTTGGGAAAATTGCATATGTTTACTCATATATATTTAGAGGGACACCATTATTAGTGCAAATATTTATTATTTATTATGGATTTGGCCAAGTAGAATTTATTAGAGAAAGTATTTTTTGGATTATTTTAAAAGAGCCATATTGGTGTGCTGTAATTGCATTTGCGTTAAATACTGGCGCCTATACCTCTGAAATTTTAAGATCTGCTTTTCAAACAATAAAGCCAGGATTAATAGAGGCAGGTAAGAGTTTAGGTGTAAATAATAAAATAATTTTTTACAAAATACAAATTCCAATTGCAATAAGACAATCATTACCTGCGTATGGTAACGAAATAATATTAATGCTTAAAGGAACCTCTCTTGCTAGTACTGTAACATTAATGGATTTAACAGGAGTAGCTAAATATATAATCTCAACCACTTTTAAACCTATTGAGGTATTTATAATTGCTGGAAGTATATATTTATTTTTTACTTTTATAATTCACAATATTATTAAAATTTTAGAAAAAAAATATAGTTTTTAATATTTCGTATACTCTTTAATTTCTTTAATCTTAGATCCAGTATGATTGTTTATCTTTAGTTTTATTTTAGCTCTTTCGTCATTAAGGAAATGCACATCTCTAGATAATTTAATAAATTTATCTCCAAATTCTGATTTTTTTTCACATAATCTCTTTTCATCTTCTATAATCCACAGTTTTGAGTTAATTTCTTTAAGTGAAGTGTAAAGATTAGATAATGTTTGATCAGATTTCACTTTGTTGTCATATTCTGATTTTAAAATATCGTATTCTTTATTAATATGTTCTAGACTAACTTTATTTTTGATTTTATCTTTCTTAATGTCCAATATTGAAATTTTATCAAGCAATTCTCCAACCGAAACCTCTACCAAGATTTTGTCCATAAATTTAAATACTGTTATAACATGTTTAAAATATGTCTAATATATTAATTATTAAACACGGATCTCTTGGTGATATAGCTCAAGCAAGCGGAGCTATACAAGACATATCAGAAAATCATCCAAATGATGATATTCACTTATTAACAAGTAAATCATTTGTTGAATTGTTTAAAAATAATAAATTTGTCAATAATGTTATTTTAGATCGTCGTTTATCAAGATTAAATATTTTTTATTTATTTTCCCTAATGAAGAGATTAAAAAATTTTAATTTTATTAAAATTTATGACCTTCAAAATTCATCTAGAACATCTTTTTATCAAAGAATACTTTTTCCTAAATCAAATAAAAATAAATGGTCGAGCTCTATTACAACACTTCCTGAGAATAAAACAAAAGAAGAATTTGATAAAATTCCGGTTTTAAAACGTTTTGAGCATCAATTAAATATGTCTGGTATTAAAACTAAGCATGTAATTTTCCCAAATTTTAATTGGGCTTGTTGTAATATAGATGAAATTAAAAAAAACTATAATTTGGATAAATATATTTTATTATTTCCTTTCTGTTCCCCTCATTTAGTCTCAAAAAAGTGGCCATTTTATCATGAGTTAATTAAAATCTTTACTGACAAATATAAAGATAAATATAAAATATTAATAGCTCCAGGACCCAAAGAGATCGAGGAGTCAAAAAAATATGACGCAATAACTATTTTAGAAAATGATAAGTCAATTAATATTTCACAGTTAGCATCATTAATAAAAAATAGCGAGTTTACAGTAGCAAATGATACTGGACCAGCACACATGGCTGCACACTTAGAATCAAAAGGCTTGGCATTGTTTGGAAGTCACACAAGTGCCTATAAAGTTAGTATTGATAGAGAGAAATTTAAGTCGATACAAGTATCAGACTTAAATAAACTAAGTCCAGAAAAGGTTTTTGAAAAAATTATTGAGAACTTAAATCAATAAAGATAAATTTTATCAGCTAAACCATAGCAAAGTGTAGCACTCAAAGCTGAAAAAATTAGTGGTGCTATAATGCCCTCTTTAGATTTTTCTGGAGTTTTAATGCCAGTCTTATCAATAAGTATTGAATAAGAATTAACTAAAAAAATAATTAAATTAGTTAGAAAAACTAAATTAAAAAACGAGCCAGCAGCAACAACTCCATTTCGTCTAATAAACATTATATATATAGCCATTAAAACCCATCCAATCATAAATGCACCCACAAATCTGACAGTCGGAAAACCAGAAACGTCTATTTCAAATTTTGTACAAAACTTTCTTGTTTGAAACACTGTTTGGTAAGCATAGATCGCTATTCCGAGGTAATGAATAACAAAAACTATTAAATACCAAATGTTATTAAATTTTTCTATCACAAATTATACTTATAGGATTCTTTTATATTTTTCAATTATGTTTGACCAATTAAAATTTGAAGAATGTATTTTTGCATTTTCGCCTAAAATTTTATATTTTTTATTTTCAAGGATATTTTCAATTGCACTGTACACATCATCAAGATTGTTTCCATCGCAAATTAAACCAGTTTTTTCATGTATAATTGCATCTGATGCTCCTCCATCTTTACCACCAATTGAAGCCACACCGTATTGCGCAGCCTCAATGAAAACTATTCCAAATCCCTCAACTGATTTTTTGTGAATAATGGATGGCATTACTAATACATCAGATTTTGAAATTAAAGAATTTTTTAATCCTTGAGGAATATCTTTTAAAAATAAAATTTGGTCATCTAAAAAAAGTTGTCTTGTTAACTTTCTGATATTTTCGTGCTCTTCTCCATTTCCTATACAAGTATAAATTATTTTAGGAAATTTTTCTTTTAAATTTCTTAAGGCCATTATTACTTTTGCGTGATTTTTTCTTTTATCGAGACGAGCAACAGTTATTAGTCTCGGAGTTTTATTTTTAAGTAACTCCTCAGCTTTTTCCAAGTATTTCTTATCTATTTCTGTTATAGGGTCAATACCGGGATTTATCACAATTATTAAATTTTCGTTTACTCCCTTTTCTACAGCAAGTTTCTTAGTAAAATTTGAGTTTGAAATTATTACATCAGTATTATTTAAAACATCAAGAACTCTTTTATTTAATCTAGTCCCTGGGTCGTGATTTATTTCTTTTGAATGAATTAGACAAATTTTTTTTTTCAAGGTTTTTATATTTTCTAAACTTTTCCAATGATCAGAAATTACACACTCTATATTATTATTTTTTTTTATATATTCGTTAATAAGATATGTTTTCCTAAATTTTCTTATTAATTTAGGACCACCAACTCTATTTATTGTAAAAGATACACTATTATCAAACTCTTCATGATTTGTTTCATAATCAGCAAAAACTTTTATAAGATTTATTTTAGATAATGACTTTACTAGCCCCCACATTAAATTTTGCATTCCACCAACCGAAGGTGGAAAGGATCTAGTAATTATTAAAAACATTACTTATTTCCACTTAATATTACACCCCATGCTAGGTATTTGCTCTCTTGGTCCTTCACCGATTTCAGAAATTTTTTTCATAGCTTTCATTAAATCACTTTCTCCTGACCTAACAGCTTTCAAATCTTTTAATTCTCTAATTCTGCCCCTGTATTGCAACTCAAGATTCATATTATATCCGAAGAAATCCGGAGTACATACTGCATTATATTTTTTGGCTATCTCTTGATTTTCGTCGTGTAAATAAGGAAAATCGAAATTATTAATTTTTGAAAATTCATTCATTTTATCAAAAGAATCTTCTGGATAATTATCTGCATCATTAGAACAAATGGCTACAGTGTTTATCCCAATTTGTTTTAAAGATTTACTGTCATTTACAATATCTTCAATTACAGCTTTAACATATGGACAGTGATTACAAATGAACATTATCAATGTCCCTCTTTCACCTTTTATATCATTCAAGCTTAATATGCCTTTATCAATTGATTTTAATCTAAAGTTTTCTGCTTTTTTTCCAAAATCGCATATTGGTGTTTTTGTAAGTGACATGTTATTGTCATTTATAATTTATGTTTTACGATTTGGAAAATAAAAAACCAAAAAATTCCGAAGAAAATTGGGTAGCACCTAATGCAGTAGTTATAGGTGATGTCACACTCGAAAAAAACACAAGTATTTGGTTCAATGCAACCCTAAGAGGAGATATCGAAAATATTCATATTGGTGAGGGGTCAAATGTTCAAGATGGATGTGTTCTTCATACTGATCCTGGCTATCCTTTGAAAGTTGGAAAAAATGTTACAGTTGGTCATCTAGTTATGCTTCACGGATGCTCAATAGGAGATAACAGTCTTATAGGTATTGGAGCAGTAATATTAAACAACGCTAGAGTTGGAAAGAATTGTATAATCGGAGCCAAGGCGCTGATAACAGAGAATAAAGTTATTCCAGATAATTCACTCGTAATTGGATCACCAGGCAAAGTAATGAGAGAAGTTACAGAAGAGGAAAAAAAAGCAGTCTTTGAAAATACTAAACATTACCAAGATAATTGGAAAAAATATTCTAAATCAATCTTCTAATATTTGAAAATGAAAACTTTATTTAAATTTTTGGTAATTTTTTTTTTTATTTTTTTCAATAAATCAGTCTATGCAAATGTTACTTACAAGGAAATTTTAGACAATCCTACAGATCTAGAGCTAAATTTAAATTATGCTAAACAACAGGAAAAAGCAGGAAATATTAAAAGCACAATTGCCACTTTAGAGAGGTTAAGCACACTTTACCCAAAAAACTCTGATATAAAATTATACTTGTTATCAATTTTATTAAAAATGGATTCAAAAATTAAAGTTGATTTTATGGTCAAAACTATGCTTGAAGATCCAAATACATCTGATGAAACAAAAAATTTAATCGCGGAACTCCTGTCAGATAATGAATTTGAGGGTAAAAAAAAAAAGAAGTGGATAGCATATTTGGATATTAATTACTCCCAAACGGAGGAAGATAACATTAGTGGTAGAACAAAATCTGGTAAGTTAGCTAAAAGTAATGGTACAACTGACTCTGAGGTACCTTTCCCAATTAATGATAGTAGACTTACATTAGAGTACGATAAAACCAATGTTAGAGGCACTTCTTTAACTTTAGGAAGAATACTTAGTGACAGTTCATCAATTTTTATGAATCTTGGATCTAATTTAAATACTAATAATAAAAAATTAAAAGGAGAAAGCGATGTTCATTCTGGATCCTTAAGTTATTTTAAAGCATTTAAAAATCATTATGTTTCTCCTTTTATTTATTACAATAAATTTAATTATAGAATGCAGGAAGACTATCAAAGTAAAGGTATAGGTATAAATAACACATACTTATTCAATGATAAATTTAATTTAAATTATTCAATTAGTTATACCGACAATAAATATCATTCTAAACCCTCTCCAATTGACTCCCAAGGAAATCAGACTTTTGTTGATGCAGGTGACTTAAATAACAATAAAATTTATAAGTTTAGCCCAAGAATTAATTATAATATTTCTAGCAAGACTCAAGTAAGCTCTAAACTTATTTATAGCAATATTGAACACTCAAAAAAATATGACAGTTATAACTCAGGGGGATTAAATATAATGCTTGCTAGAATTTTACCATTTGGCACCTTAAAAGTATCTGCTACACATTTAACAAATGTCTATGATGCAAAAAAATTCTCTGTTTCGACAATGAGAGACCGAAAAGATAAAAGTTTAGTCACCAGTTTAACTTTAACAGGCGATATAAATCAGTTGTTTCCTTTTTTAAAAAATATAAATGAGGACAACAATTTCTTTTACACTTTAAGTTTCAGAGAATCTAATATAAATTCCAATATATCAAGTTATGAGATTAAAAGATCTTTTAAAACAATTGGTATCTCTAAAAGAATAAATTTTAATGAATAAAAATTTTTTAACAACATTGTTTTTTTTAATAATTTTAACATCTAAATCTCTAGCAGGTGAATTCATTGGTGTGATTGGAGCTGCAGTAGGTGAGATTAACAATCAAAAAAATGAAAAATTATCTAACGGTTCAAAAATATATTATGGAGACACAATAAAAGTAAAAACTAATTCAAATGCTCAGATTTTATTTTTGGATGAAACTGTAATGACCGTAGGAGAGAATACAGATCTTACAATAGATGATTTCATATATGATCCAAAAACAAATAACGGAAATTTTGTAACAAGTATTAAATCTGGAATAGTAAAAACTATTTCTGGAAAAATCAGTGAAAAAAATCCAAAAAATTTAAAAGTAAAGATGCCTAATGGATCATTAGGTGTAAGAGGTACGGAATTTTTAGTTTCATCGAACTCTGACAATAATGAGAGCACCGTAGTGCTTTTAGGCCCAGGGCCAGAAAATACTTTGGGTATGATACCCGGAAATATTCAACTTACAGATGGTTTGAATACTACTGAAATAACTAACCCTGGTTTCCAAGCAATGATAACAAATGTTGTCTCATTATCATCACCAACAAATGCTGAAGTAATATCTCAAATGTCTAGTTCAATGAGTCATTCAGTTTTAAATTCTAGTAGTATTATAGATAGTTCTAAGAATTTAACAACAAACTTGATAAACTCAGCAGATTTAAAAAATAATATTATTGTTACTGCTGAAAAATTTGATCTAAAATCAGACGAGGGTGCTTCAGAAATATTATCAAGCCTGTCATCAGAATCTGACGCTAAAGAAATATCAGTCGCTATGAATCAGTTGCAAGAAAATATAATAGTTACAGATAACGAAAACTATGTAAGAACTTTAGATCAAGATACAATTTTATATGATAGTGGTTGGTTTGATCTTTCACCAGTAGAGACAGGTTCAAATGGATTAACTTATAGTCTTGGTAGTGAAGGGGTTTCTGAAATATTTGATACTGCAGCAACTCAACAGGGTCGTGCTAAAGTTTATGTAAACTTTAATAAAAAAGAAATAAGTGCAGATGTACTTTCTAAAATAACATTAAAAGGTGCATCAACAGTAGAGTATAGTTTTACAACGCCTACAGTTACTTTAACAACAATACCAGTTGTTGCCTCTGTGCCTATGGCAATGGGATCAACTGGAGGTACATTTATCGATACATTGATAGATAGTGGTGGGGGTGAATGTCCAGCTGACTCCTGTACATCCTTAGTTAGAGTTGCTAATACTTTGCAGAGTAGTTCTTTAACAGTGAATTCTGGAACAACAGAGCAATTAATGGACAAGTATAATCACGACACAAGCAATTCAGATGCTGCAAAAGAAGTATTTCAATATGGAAAATTTACTACTGTTGATGGGTCTGGATTAACGGGACTAGGCACTTTTGTTTTTGAAGGAGCCCATGATGCAGCCGCATCACCCGCAGGAGAAGCTGCTTATGTTCAATCTATCGAAAGACTGGAGGGCTCGACTGTAGTAATTGGTAAAGCATTAGAATGATATGATATATTAATTAATAATTATGCCTACATACACTGTAACGATATCAAATATTACTCTTAACTCAAAAAAACAAAAAGAATTAGCACAAGGAATTACTAAAATTCATAATGTTGTAACTGGTGCAAATACTTATTTTGCTCAAGTCATATTTAATAACACAAAAAAAAGAAATCATTTTATGGGGGGTAAAATAGTAAAAGAACCATCTATTTTTTTACTCGGTCAAATTAGGGCAGGACGTCCAAAGAAAACAAAAGATAGATTAATTTCTGATTTAAAAAATATAATTGTAAAAAAATCAAAATTAGATGAAACACAGGTATGGGTTTACATAATAGACTTACCTCCGTCTCAAATGATTGAATATGGTGCAGTTCTCCCAGAATCTGGTAAAGAAAAACAATGGTTTAATAGTCTTTCATTAGGACTTAGAAAAAAACTTTCTAAACTAGAAAAATAAAATATTAGTTATTCAATATTTGCAGACCTCATTTTTTTTATTTAATCTATACTCAAGTTGCAGAAATTCCTTTATGGATGAAATTAAATTTATAATAGATGAAGCCAATAAATGCAAAGATATAAATGATTTTGGAAATGCACTCATCTTTTATAAAAAGGCGATTAAGTTATCTCCAGATAATACAAAAATTTTATATGAAATTGCAACGTTAGAGCGATCAATTGGCAATCATGTGAGTGCTACAGATTATTTTTATAAAGTGATTGACATTGAGCCTGAAAATACAAAAGCACACAGAATGTTAAGTACTTTAATAAATTATAATAATGAGAATGATCATCTAGATAGAATGTTAAAATTATTTAAATCAAAAAACATTGATCAAATAAAATTAATTGATTTAGATTTCGCATTAGGAAAAGCTTATGAGGACAAAGGAGAGTACAAAAAATCGTTTAATCATTACAAAAACGCTAATAATATTAAATATAAAATAAATGGTTCTAACATTGAAAATTTAAAAAAACATTTTTTTCAAATACTTGATGCGTACAAAAAAATTAATTTTAGTACAAAACCTCTAAATATTATCAGTAAAAAAAAAATTATTTTTATATGTGGAATGCAAAGATCAGGCTCAACATTAGTTGAACAGATAGTATCAAACCATAAAGATGTCTATGGAGCCAATGAATTAAATATTCTATTGTCAGCTATTAAAAAAAATTTTTTAACCAATTTTGAACTAGATTATTTAAAAATATTAGAAAAAATTAAAAGTAAAGATAATATTATTGAGAAAGCTTATAATGTATTTGCTTCAAATTTAAATATCACAGAACCTAATTTAACTGATAAAGCAAATGAAAACTTTAAATGGATTGGTATTATTAAATTATTTCTGCCAAATTCTATAGTGATACATTGTGAAAGAGATCGAGCTGACACATGTTTTTCGATTTATAAAAATAATTTTAATTCAAAAAATATGAATTGGTCATTAATCCCTGATCATATCTCTACATACTATGATTTATACAAAAATATAATTAAATTTTGGAAGAAAGAGTGTGGTAATTTTATTTACGATATTAGATATGAAAGATTAATTAATAACACGGAAAATGAAATTAAAGAGTTAATAAAGAAATGTAATTTAGAATGGGATGAAAATTGTCTAAAATATTATAATAACAACAAAACATTAATTAAAACTGCATCTGCAGTACAAGCTAGAATGCCTATTTATAGTAAATCAGTTAATAATTATTTGAATTATAAAGATTTTATAAGTTTTAATTAACCGCTTACGGTATTAACCAGCTTTCTTTATTTCTTTTTAAATCAAATATTGCTCTTCTATGACCTTTTGCAGCTAAATACAGCCACTCAATTGATTTTATTTTACACTGAATTACAGTAAAATTTTTGTAACCTTCTTCACTTTGCTCGATTGTATAATCAAAATTCTCTAATTTTGAAATCATTCCAGAAGTTGGTCTTTTAGATATTGTACCAGGTGCATCGTCTGTTAAGTAGCATCGTCTACTAATATGTTGTGTTTTTTTTCCAAGACTCCTTTGTTACATTATTTAAGTTATTAATATGACATTCTACTTTGACTCTTAATTGAATTTTCTCTTCTTTATCATAGAAAACTAAGGAGGCAGAATTATTTTTTTTTAATATTTTTATTTTTGATGACCTATAATCAGTATGAAATTGTATTAAATTATTTTTTCTGTCTGATTTTCTCAAAACAACTATTCTGCCATCAATTTGATTTTGTTCCGAACATATGAATACAGGAATTCTAAAAGGTGAACTTCGATTAGTAACTGCATCATCAAGCATTGACCAGTATTTATTCTTAATTTCTTCTAAATTTTCATAGTATGCTGGTTGCATACAATACTACTTTCTAAATCTCTTTATTAAACTGGATGTATCTAATCTGTTACCTCCCATTGACTGAACTTCGCTATAATATTTATCTACAAGTTCTGTTACGGGTAATAAAGAACCATTGTTTTTAGCTTCATCCATTGCAATTTTTAAATCTTTTCTCATCCAATCCACCGCAAATCCAAAATCAAATTTATCATCAATCATAGTTTTATATCTATTTTCCATTTGCCATGATTGAGCAGCGCCTTTTGAGATTACCTCAATTACATCATGCATGTTTAAACCAGCTTTCATACCAAAATTTATACCTTCAGACAAACCCTGTACTAGACCTGCAATACAAATTTGATTAACCATTTTTGCAAGTTGTCCGTTTCCGGCTGCACCTAGTAGCTTCATTTTTTTGCTATAGCAATCAATCTTATCCTTTGCTTTATCAAAATCTTTTTGATCTCCACCTATCATTACAGTTAATGCACCATTTTCTGCTCCTGCTTGTCCTCCAGATACTGGTGCATCTAATGAACCAAATCCATTTTTTTTTGCAAATTCATAGATTTCTCTAGCAAGTGTTGCAGATGCAGTTGTATTATCTATGTACACAGATCCTTTTTTTATACTTTTAAAAGCACCTTTTTCACCAAAGGTAACTTCTTTTAAATCATTGTCATTTCCAACACAGGTAAAAATATATTCAGCATCTTTTGCCGCTTCAGCGGGTGTTTCTGCTATTTTGCCTTTATAATCTTTAATCCATTTTTCTGCTTTTGATTTTGTCCTATTAAAAACAGTTACATTATGTCCGCCTTTTGATATATATCCAGCCATCGGATATCCCATGACACCTAGACCTATGAAAGCAACATTACAAGACATTTATTATGTTTAATAGTTTAAGTTTAAAAGTATTAATATTCGGTTTTATATTTACATTTTTTTCAAGCTTTGGACAGAGTTTTTTTTTAGGTATTTTTAATCCAAGCATTAGAAATGAATTATCTATTAGTCATGGACAATTTGGCACAATTTATGCCTCCGCAACTTTATTAAGTGGTATTTTGTTAATTTGGCTAGGAAAAAAAATTGATGAGATTAATTTATCTAAGTTTTCATTCATTGTAATTATATTACTGTCAATCTCATGCTTCTTTTTTTCTAAAATAACATCAATAACAATATTATTTATATCAATATTTTTGATGCGTTTCTCTGGACAAGGAATGATGTCACATACAGCATCTACAACAATTTCAAGATACTTCACAAAGTCTAGAGGTAAAGCTCTAAGCACTATTTGGTTTGGTTTATCAACAGCTGAATTTATCCTTCCAGTATTTATGATTTATTTATTATCAATTTTTTGATTGGAGATTTATTTGGATTGCTATATCTACTGTTGTTATCATTTTTTTACCAATTGTATCATATCTTTTAGTAAAAAATTTAAATTTTAAATCAAGAGAAACTCAAAATACGAATGTTTATGATGATTTAAATATTAAAAACTGGAAAAGAACAGAGGTTTTAAAAGATTATAGATTTTATATTTTATGTGCAAATATGTTAGCAATGCCTTGGATAGTAACAGGTACTTTTGTGTATCAATCATTTATACTAAGCTCTAAAAATTGGGGACCTTATATAATAGCACAATCTTTTATGTTTTATTCAATACTGTCAGTCATCACTCTTTTTTATTGCGGGGATATTGATTGATAAATTCACTAGCAGAAAGTTGATAATCTTTATGAATATTCCACTATTGTTATCTTTATTCGTAATTATATTTTTTAATCATGAATTTACTGCGTTTGCTTTTTTTAGGTCTTATTGGAGTATCTAATGGTCTAGCTAACGTTTTAGGTTCATCGACATGGGCTGAGATTTATGGTGTAAAATATATAGGTTCCATAAAAGCATTAACAACTTCTTTAATGGTATTTTCTACAGCTTTTGGTACAGCACTTTTTGGCATTCTTATTGATAAAGGATTTTCTATTGATGATATTGCGTATATTTCGGGGGTTTATATATTCATATCCCTAACTATGCTTCTTTTTATAAGAAATAAACTTAATCCAAAAATTGTAAATAATGCTTGATATTGCACTTAACGAGGTATAAATACCCGGCATGGCAAGAGTTACTGTAGAAGATTGTATTGATAAAGTTGAAAGTCCGTATGAATTAGTATTAGTCGCTAAAGAAAGAGCAGCACAACTTAATTCTGGACTAGAATCTACGGTTGATAGAGAAAATGATAAAAATACAGTTGTAGCATTAAGAGAGATAGCTAAAGAAAATATTAAAGTAAAAGATTTAACAGAGAGCGCAGTTTATAAATTAAGAAAACATGTAGAACAAATTGATGAAACTTCTGAAGAGGATGAAGAGGTAGGTGATGATTTTGAGAATTTGTATAAAGGAGAAATATCTAAGAGTGGAGTGCCTATATTGCCATCAAAAAGAGCACGAAAAATTCCTGAAAAGATACAAGTTTCTAAGAATGATTTAAATGAATTACAAAATTCACCTGAAGCTACTACATCAGACATGCCTGTAGACGAGGCCGAAGCTGATGTTTCAATTGATGAATTAAAAGACAAAGAAACTCAGGATACTTCAGATATAATTGATACTTCAGATCAGTAAATAAAATCTTTAAAATCTTTCAATAATTTTTTAATTAAATATATTAGTTTATCTCTAATTATGAAAGAATCACTAATTATTGCATGTGATGGTGAAGCCGCAAGTGGAAAAAGCACTGGTGCAAAACTAATCTCAAAAAAATATAATTTATTACTTATTAATTCTGGTTTACTTTATAGATATGCAAGTAAGCTAGTTATAGAAAATAAACCAAATAATATAATTATTTTTTTAAATCAAAAATTTAAAAATATAAATTACAAAAAAATTTCTAAACTTAATCTACATACTCAAAAAATTGATGAACACGTAGGTCCTTTAGCAAAGATTAAAAAAGTACGTTTAATTATGAAAAAGGCACAAAAAAAGTTGATAAGAAATAATAAAAGAATATGTGTTGAAGGAAGAGATATTGCTTCGACAATACTAAAAAAAAATCCCAAGTATGATATTGCTTTTTATTTCAAATGTAGTCTTAAAAAAGCTAGTTATAGAAGGTGGATAGATCAAAAGAAAAAAATACCTTTAGCAGAAGTCAGTAAGTCTTTAAATAAAAGAACAGCTATGGATAAAAATAGAACTCATAGTCCACTAAAAAAAATGAAAGATGCAATATTAATAAGAACTGATGTTTTAAATAAAAAAATGATGGTAAAAAAAATGTCAAAGATTATTGATAGTAAAATTAATTAAATTCTTTTAGTATCTTTTGCCTATGTTCATCAAGATCGGGAATGTCTCCTCTTGTATTCTCGTCCTTATAAGATGACATCTTAATTGGATTCCCTGCTAGTTTAAAATTACCTATAACTTTGTGATAAGCGCTTACTATCATATTCCTTGCTTTTATTTGAGGATTTTCTACTGCCTCTTTTATATTAAAAATTGGTCCACACGGAATTTTTAAACTCTCTAAAATTTTTACCCATTGGTCCGTGCTTTTATTTATTAATTTATCCTCAAACAATTTTTTCAAACCTTCCATATTTTCTGCTCTTAAAGAATTAGTCTTAAATTTTTCATCCTTTATCAAATCTCTTAAACCAATTGCATTGCATAAATTCTCAAATAATTTATCATTTCCTGCAGCGATGATTATATAACTATCTTTTGTTTTAAACGCTTCAAATGGTGCGATAGAAGGGTGTCTTGATCCCATTGGTTTAGGAATTTCATTTTTAGATAGATATCTTGCAATGGCATTTTCTAAAATTGCAATTTGGCAATCTAACATAGATACATCTATGTACATTCCTTTTCCCGTTTTTTGTCTATCATATAAAGCTGCGTTAATACCAATTGCAGTAAACAATCCTGCTGTTATATCTCCAATAGATGTCCCAACTCTAGTAGGTTCTGAACCTGGATGTCCTGTTACACTCATCAATCCACCCATACCTTGTACAACCATATCGTACGCTGGTAATTCCTTAAGGGGACCTGTTTGACCAAATCCAGATGCAGATGCATAAATTAATTTAGGATGATTTTTACTAACTTGTTTCCAACCAAAACCCCATTTTTCTAATGTACCTGGTTTAAAATTTTCAACAAGAATATCAGCTTTAGCTAATATTTTTTCAAATATTTTTTTATCATTTTCATTTTTTAAATTAAGTGCAATACTTTCTTTACCTCTGTTAAGTGACATAAAGTAAGCTGAAAAATCTTTTACAAAAGGACCAAATTTTCTCGAGTCATCACCTATTTCTGGGGCCTCAATTTTAATGACCCTTGCCCCAAGATCAGACAATATCATGGTACAATAAGGCCCAACAAGCACTCTTGTTAGGTCTATAACTAATAAATCTTTTAAAGGTCCATTCATAAGCAATAATTTAGTACTTTTAGGTAACTTGACTCTTAAGCCTAAGTTATCTTTAATACACTCTTTTTAATAACTACAGAAGGAAAAAAAAATGTTTAAAAAAATATCTTTATATTTCACTTCATTAGTATTTCTTTTAACCACAATTGACTCTGCATATGCAGTTACTTTAAAAGCCAGTCACCAATGGCCAGGTACGCCTAGAGCGGATGGTTCATATGACCCTAGACATGAAATGGTTCAAATAATTGCTGATGAAATGAAAAAAGCAAATGTTGGTGTGGATATAAGAATCTACCCAGCTAAATCATTGTATAAACCAAAAGAACAGTGGAAACCTATGACGACAGGTCAATTAGATATTTCTGCTTTCCCCTTAGCATATGCATCAAAATTCCATCCAGAATTTGACGCAACTTTAATGCCAGGTACAGTAAAAAATCACGATCATGCATTAAGATTTAATAAAGGTCCTATGATGTCTGAGATCAAAAAAATAATAAATGATGCTGGTGTAGTTGTACTATCAGACGCATGGTTAGGCGGTGGGTTTGCTTCAAAAACAAAATGTATAAAAAATCCAAGTGATGCGAAAGGACAAGTAATGAGAGCAGCTGGTAAAGCTTTTAACCAAATGTTAGAACAAGCTGGTGCCGGAATTCAGAGTATGCCTTCATCTGAGATTTATACTGGGTTACAAACTGGAGTATTAACTGGAGCAAATACAAGTTCTGGAAGTTTTGTAAGTTATAAAATTTACGAACAAGTTTCATGTGCAACACCTCCAGGAAAATTTGGGTTATGGTTTATGTACGAGCCGATTTTAATGTCAAAAATGAGTTTTGACAAATTAAATGCTAAGCAACAAAAGGCTTTAATGAAAGCTGGAAAAGTTGCTGAGGAGTACATGACAGCTCAAGTTGAAAACTTAGATAAAAAGTTTGAGGAAGCGTATAAAGCTGCTGGTGTAAAATTAGTATACATGGATGCAAAAGATCACGCAGCATGGGTTGAAATTGCTAAACAATCATCTCATAAAGCATTTGCCGAAAAAGTTCCAGGTGGCGACAAGCTCATGGAAATGGCTTTAGCAGTAGATTAAAATAATATATAAAGAACCCCTGTTTAATTTAATTAAGTAGGGGTTTTTTTATGAAAAATAAATATCTAAAATTTTGTGATTTAATAGCTAAAGCTTGTGGTGCATTTGCCGTACTGGCATTGCTTTTATCAATTTTGGTAATTGTTGAACTTGTATTCGAAAGATATTTTTTTCAAAGAGCAATCACTTGGCAAACAGAATTAGTTACAATGCTTTTAGTTGCTTCAACTTTCATAGGAAGTGCATATGTATTAAGTGAAAAGGCTCATGTTAGTATGGAATGGATATATGATTTTTTATCTCAAAAAAATATTTTAAGACTTAAAATATTTACCTCACTAGTAAGCTTGTTATTTTTTTTAATTTTATTTTATTTTGGTTATTTAATGGTTGAGGAAGCTTTTACTAAAAATTACTCAACAGGAACTGTTTGGGATCCTCCTTTATGGATTCCTTATTCATCAATGATGATTGGTGCAGCATTAATGATTTTGCAATATATTGCTGAAATAATTAAACTTAAAGACGAAAAGGATTTAAATTAATGGATCCGTTAATAATTGCCATAATAGTTGCAGTCTTTACTTTAATAGTCTTGTTCTCAGGAATCCCTATAGCTTTTGGTCTGAGTTTTGTATCAATAGCTCTTTTAATTGCTTTTGAGGGTTTCCAGATGTTGGATGTTTTTGCTGAAACATTTTATGCAGGTTTAAATTCATTTGTTCTTCTTTCAATACCAATGTTTATTTTAATGGGAATGGCAGTTGCTAATTCTCCTGCCGGTAAGGATTTATATACTGGATTAGATAGATGGCTTTGGAGATTACCTGGTGGGTTAGTAATTTCAAATATTGGTGCCTGCTCAATCTTTGCTGCCCTTAGTGGATCAAGTCCTGCAACTTGTGCCGCAATAGGAACAATGGGAATTCCTGAAATGAGAAAAAGAGGATATTCAGATCAAATAGCTACAGGGACCATAGCAGCAGGTGGAACATTAGGTGTCTTAATTCCACCTAGTATCGTTTTAATTGTTTATGGAATTGCTACCGGTACATCTATAGGAAGATTGTTCTTATGTGGTTTGATACCTGGTTTTATGTTAGCTAGTATGTTTGCAATATGGGCACTCATACACAGTTACTTTATTGATAAAGACTCTGCAAAAGCTTTAAAAAATAGGAAACCGCCAACCCTAAAAGAAAAACTAGAAGTTTTACCAAGAATACTTCCTTTCTTAGCAATTATAGCAGGTGTATTGTATGTGTTATATGGAGGAGTTGCGACGCCCTCTGAGGCATCAGGCGTAGGAGCCTTTTTAGTTTTTGTGTTAATTGCTGTAGTTTACAAAATTTACCAACCAAAAAAAATATGGAACATTGTTAAAGTCTCTATGAAAGAGAGTGTAATGATAATGTTCATTATTGCTGCATCATATCTTTTTGCATTCACACTTTCTCAACTTTATGTAACCCAATCACTTGCACAAAGCATGGTAGAGTTAAGTTCAAATAAATGGGTAGTGTTTATTTTAATAAATATATTTCTTTTAATTGCAGGATTTTTTCTACCTCCAGTTGCTGTTATTGTTATGACTTCAGCAATATTACTACCTGTTATAACAACATTAGGTTTTGATCCTTATTGGTTTGCAATAGTGTTTACTATTAATATGGAAATAGGATTAATAACACCTCCAGTTGGATTAAACCTTTATATTATTAAAGGTATTACCCCAGACGTGAGTTTGTCAGAAATTTTAAAAGGATCTATTCCATTTATGATAATAATGGCATTAGCTATACTAATTTTATGTATTTTTCCTGAAATCGTTACTTGGCTACCTGATAAAATAATGGGTAAAGCACTTGGATATTAATAAAAAGATAAATAGAAAAATTTCTGTTGCACCTATGATGGATTGCACAGATAGACACGATAGATTTTTTTTAAGACTTATAAGCAAAAATGTAATGCTGTATACAGAGATGGTAGCAACAAAGTCTGCAATTCACGGGGATAGAAAAAAAATATTAGGATTTAGAGAGGAAGAAAAACCTGTTGCACTTCAAGTAGGTGGTTCTGATAAAAAAGAACTATCTGAGGTAGCTAAAATCTCAGAGGATTTAGGTTACGACGAGATAAATCTTAATTTAGGGTGTCCAAGCAAAAAAGTACAAAAAAATTCTTTTGGTGCGTGTTTAATGAAAGAACCAGATCTTGTTGCAGAATGTATTAATGAAATGTCTAATTCTTGCAAAATTCCAGTTACTGCAAAAACAAGAATCGGTTTTGATAATACTGAAGAATTTGATTATCTAAATATGTTTATCAATAAAATTAAGGATGCCGGATCATCGACTATCATTTTACACGCTAGAAAGGCTATTTTAAAAGGGTTAACACCGAAGCAAAACCTTAATATTCCTAAGCTAAACTATAAAATGGTATATGAAATAAAGAAATCAAACCCAGATTTAGAAATTATTATAAATGGCGGTATTACCTCCATAGACCAAATAAAAAATCATTTACAAAATTGTGATGGTGTAATGATTGGAAGAGCTATTTATCAAAATCCTTACTTTTTAAGTGAAATAGAAAAAGATATTTTTAACAATACTAATGTTTTATCAAGAGAGGATATTGTTAAAAAACTTTTAAATTATTTAGAAGAGGAGGTTAAAAATGGCACTAAAGTTAATCATATAATGAGACATACTGTTGGTTTGTATCATGGACAACCTGGTTCTAAAGAGTGGAAAAGATATTTAAGCGATAATATGATGGCAAGAGACTCTGATTTTCAAAAAGCAAAACACATCGTGGATATTGCTCAAAATAATGAGAAAGCAAATCAAGCTTCAATTTAATGGAAAACATAGATACTAGTACAATTATAAATTTACTTACAGTTTTAGCTATCGCAGCAACTGTAGCTGGTTTTATGGCAGGATTGTTGGGTGTTGGTGGAGGAATTATAATGGTTCCAGCATTATACTATGCTTTTAGCGTACTAGATTTTGATATTTTAACAAGAATGCATTTATCAGTTGGAACATCACTCGCAATTATTATTCCAACTTCAATCATATCTACAAAAACACATATGGAATATAAAGCTGTTGATTTTAAAATGGTTAAAACTTTTGGTTTGTTAATTGTGCTTGGGGTTCTAGCGGGTACATTTTTAGCTGTTAATATGAAAACCCCCAGCTTTGGTTTTATTTTTTGCCTTTTTTTCATTTTGCGTTGGTCTATTTTTTATATTCTTTAGAGATAAACTATTAGAAAATCCTAAAGAGATTTCAAAAATGGTTAAAAATATATCAGGTTTATTAATTGGATTTATATCTGTGCCATTAGGAATAGGTGGTGGTTCGTTGATGGTTCCGTTTTTAAGAACATTTGGTTATGATATCCGTACATCTATTGGCACAGCTGCTGCAGTTGGTTTTTTAATTGCTTTAACAGGAACAACAACAATGATCATTGGTGGAAATATAATTGACAATGTAAAATCTCCGTTCTCGTATGGTTATATTAATCTCCTAGGTTTTATTGTATTTGTTCCTATAACAATGATAATGGCACGAATAGGAGCTAAAGTTGTTTATAAAATAAACAAAAAATTACTTAGTAGAATATTTGGCTGTTTTTTGCTTATTGTTTCTGTTAGATCCTTCTTTGAGTATTTTAGCATAACTTAATTAAGTAGGTTTATCTGTCTTTGACATTTATTATAAATGAATACTGGCACTTTTTTTTGTTAATTATATTTGCTGCTAGTACTGTAGGTTTTTTTGCTGGTCTTTTTGGAATTGGCGGTGGATTAATTTCAGTTCCTTGCTTATTTTTTATCTTTGAAACATTAAATTTTGATAAAAATTATTTAATGCATTTAACAGTTGGTACAGCTTTTACTATAACAATTTTTACATCGACTGTATCTGTAATGACGCATAATAAAAATAAACTTGTAGATTTCAGTGTAGTAAAAACTTTTGGTATTTTTGTTGTTATCGGAGTTTTAGCAGGCACATTTTTTGCATCAATAATGAAAACAAAAATGTTAGTTTTATTTTTTTCAGTTGTTGTATACTTTTTTGGTGCATATTTAATGATGGCTCAAGAAAAAGTTAAAAAAATTAAACCTAATTCTTCCATTACACCAAGAGTAATATTAGGCTTGTTTTCAGGCTTTGTTTCGGCGCCTATGGGTATAACGGGTGCCATGATGAACGTTCCAATTCTCAGATATCTTGGTTATCCAATTAGTAAATGTATCGGTAGTGCAGCTGCAATTGGTTTCTTTATATCTTTTACGGGTTCAATAGGTTTTTTAATTTCAGGTTTTTATTTCAATGTGAATTTACCCTTCAGTATTGGTTTTATAAATATTCCTGCATTTATATTATTTGTTCCAATTACGAGTTTTATGGCAAGGATAGGAGCAAATACAGTTTATAAAATGGATAAATTAAAAGCACAAAGGCTTTTTGGAGTGTTTCTTTATGTTGTAGGAACAATATTTATTTATCGTTTCTTTAATTTATAGGAGCTGACTCTTTTCAAGTAAAATATAATTCACTAACTAATTTTTTGATCGTATTCACCAATCTTACCTGTTTCTTGTAAAAGCTTATCTATGAAATAAAATATTTCTTTTTTTATTTCGTCTGAGGTTGGACTTTCAGTCACAACAACCAAAGAAGGCTTATTAGAGGACGCCCTTATCAATCCCCATGAGCCATCTTCTAATGTAAATCTAATACCATTCACGGTTAATATATCTAAAATATTTTGACCGCTAATTTTAAAATTTTCATCTTTTAATTTGTTAATTTTTATAATTATATCTTCTATAACTTTATATTTCTCATCATCTTTACAAAATGGGCCCATAGTAGGGCTTTGATATGTTTTAGGTAATTTATTCAAAAGAATATTTAATTTTTCAGTTTGATTATCTAACAAATTACAAACTTGTATTGCAGAATTTATTCCGTCATCAAAACCGTAACCTAATGGATTATTAAAAAAGAAATGTCCACTTTTCTCGAAACCCGCTATTGCCTTATCTTCGTTAACTTTTCTTTTAATATAAGAGTGTCCAGTTTTCCAATATATAGTTTTACAATTATTTTTTTTTAAAACTTCATCATTCATAAATAATCCAGTAGATTTTACATCTACAACAAATTTAGAATTTTTATGAGTATTAGAAATATTTCTTGCAATTAATAATCCTATTTTATCTGCAAATATTTCATTACCAATATTGTCTATTACACCAACTCTATCCCCGTCACCGTCAAATCCAAAACCAACATCAGCATTATTTTCCTTTACACACTTTGCAATTTCGTGAAGCATATTCATATCTTCAGGATTAGGGTTATATCTAGGAAATGTATAATCTAAATTACAATCTAACTCTATCACTTCACAACCTATCCCTCTTAATATTTCCGGTGCAAATATACCTGCTGTTCCATTTCCACATGCAGCAACAACCTTTAATTTTTTTTTTAATTTATTTTTACTAAGTTCACTAATATAAACTTTATTAAATTCTTTTATTTCCTCATATTTTCCAGATCCAGTTGCAAACTTTTCATTTAATACAATATCTTTTAAATCTGACATTTCATCTTTGCAGTGTGTTAAACCTTTTTCAATACCCATTTTTATGCCAGTCCATCCATTTTCATTATGACTTGCTGTTATCATAGCCACTGCATCAGAATTTAATTTAAATTGAGAAAAGTAAACTGTTGGAGATAGACACAAACCTATATCCTTCACACTACATCCTGTAGACATTAAACCTTTAATAAAATTTTTTTTAACATTTTCACTATATGACCGGTAATCGTGTCCAACAATGACTGTTGGATACTTATTTTTTTTAATTACCTGCGTTCCAAAGCCTTTTCCAACATACTCGATTCCCAATTCGTTAATGCTTTCTGGGAATAGCCACCTTGCGTCATATTCTCTAAAGCCGAATGGGTCTATTTTCTTTTCTTTCTGCATGTTGATATATGTATATTTTTTTAACTTTTTTATTGCATATTTTTTTTCTATGTTCTATATATGTTCTATTGATTTCTTATTTATTTAGTATATTAAAGAAATCTACACACAACATATAGTTGTTTTACTTAATTATTGCGGTAAAGAGGGAGTTAAATGAATAAAGTATTGTCTCAAGCTATAAAGAAAGCTGTCTCTGAATTTAAACCAGAGATAGTACCAGAAAATAAAGAAAAAAGACCAGATTTATTCTCGTTAAATAACAATACAGAGTTATTTCAAAATTCGAGAGGCATTACAATCAAAATTGATAGAAATCGTGACAAAAAC